>CAZVEZ010000025.1:0-23704 GCA_964626135.1 uncultured Nitrospira sp. | reverse complement strand
ACTGGTGTATGAGGCCGGGGTCAGAGCGAAAATCAGTCATGAATTCAACTCTCACCTCACCTCAAAGGTTATGACTCCGCAACACTTCATAGATCATGTCACAGGCGTCCGCTAGTGCAGGTGTTTTGACATGCTCGCTCAGGTTCCAAGTGAATCGCCGACATTCGACGTTAAAATCTAAGCCGCCGCCACACACACACGAAACTCGGGGCAACTGTCTTGTCCTAGAGGAGACCACTGAACGTCAAACCCTTGCAAGTAGTAATGCCACGCGGCAGAAATCTCCACCATGAAATCGTTATGCTGATCCGCAAGTAGGTCTTTGCGATACTTTGCCTTAACATCTTCCGGCATGCTGTGATGTAGAGAGGAGATCATTAGCGCATCGCCGACCATCTCGCGAATTTCTGTTGGCCACTTCTTCGGTATGCAGATGCCATTATTTGTTTCCTGATCGTACATTCGGAACGCAAAAAGCCATGGCCGAAGCTTTTGTGCCCAATTACGATAACACCTACCGTGATCCGAGAGGTCTTTATCAAGGGCGGCTTGTGCCTTGGCAAGAGCTTCGTGTCCCAGGAATCCTCTAAGTTTCCCGACGTACTTGGGAACCTCTGAAACCTTGATTTCATTGTTGCGTCGGATGAGTGGGAGATCTTGTTGGGCCATCTATACCTAGAGCTTTTTGCAATAAGCACGGATTCACTGACAATTTGTTTGAATAGTACTGCCAGAGTTATATGTGGAGCAATGGACTGGTTTTTGTGTCGTCTGACCCACCTTCGCGGCTGACCACATCGCGGCAAAAGCAGCCGCCTGAGAGGCTTCTGCGTGAGCATTCTGCGCTCTGACAGCTTGGACTTGGAGGGCAAATTGCAGATCCTTTTCCAAGTTCGGATGGTTCATATCCCGTGACATGACGAAATTATAATTGCCATCCGCTTCACCACAGACTCGAACCACTGGCACTTCTGTAACCGCCCCACTGGCCCATCGTGCCGTGAATCCTTTAAGCTGAAAGCAGCCTTCGGCGTCTCGCGAAGATTTTTCAAGGGATTGCTTCTCCCAGAAAGCCGCAACGGGTACTATTCCTGATACTGGTCCTCCTGAGGTGATATATGCCCCGTCAGGTTCGGATGTCACTGTGAGTCTGACTCCTGGAGTTGAGCAACCCACAATGGTAGAAACTAGAACGAGCGCAAAAAGTTTGTTTCGCATGGACTTTTCCTCTGATAGCTTTCTCAGTTCAATGTTAATGGTGAAGGGAGCGCGGAAACCTTACGTGGATCCCCCTCGACCAATGGCTGTGAACGGATCCATGAGTGTTTCCATGGGCTAGAAATACGCCGAAGGAGGGGAGAAATCAACCGTTCCCTGTGTGAATGATTCTGATGTAGTTACTGTGTAAGCAAGGGCCAGATACGCTTGGACCTCGGCAGGCTTGGTCTGCTGATTGCCCTGCTGCGGCTTGCTTATTGGTTGAATACTGGTGCGCGCGCGGTGACGGGATTGTCAGATCACGGTTCAAGACGGAGCAAGCGGGCGGCGTGATGGATGGTCACGATATGGATCTCTTCACGAATGAGTCGGTATACGACTCGATAGAAGCCTTGGATCACTTCGCGCACGGTTGGGTCATTGGCCTCGGGAACAACACGACCAGACTGGGGTAACGCGGGCAGACGTTCAACGGAGGCGATCAATCGTTGGGTGACAAGCTCGGCGTAGTGGGGTGAATCCTGCGCAATGAACTGCTTAATCGACTGAACATCCTCGATCGCTCTGCGGGTCTAAATCAGCGGGGTCATCTACGAATCTGACGAACGGCTTCGGTGTGGGGAACTGTCTCGCCAGCATCGGATTGACGAAGACCCTCTTCGAGCTTTGCCAGAAAACAGAGTCGTTCGATGGCATCCTCAAGTGTGGCCGTATCAGGAAGCCGCTCCACAACTTGAAGGATCTTTTGCTTGACTGTTTCAGTGGCCATCGCAATCACCTCTTTTTAGCTTGGCATCTCACACGACATCAATAGTTATTCCCCTACTTCTTCTCGATGAAGTGGCTCATCTCATGCAGACAGTATCGTGAGGCCGGAGAAATACCGTCGGTAGAATCCGCGATCCCGAGTCACCAGCTGATCCGCTTCATGGAAGGCGTGGGCACCAATCAGAAAATCGGCCAAAATACGCTGACGCTTTCCACCAGCCTGGCGATAGGCCACATGGGCAACCCCGGCCGTCTATGCATGGTCGACTGTGAACGGCACGACTTGAATGCTGACTTGCCGCAACCAGCCATCGAGTTCATCGCGATTTCTGGCCTGCGGCACCAGTTCAGCGTAGACGGCAGGAGAGATAATCAGCGGACCTTGCTTGTACGCTTGAAAGAGGAGGGCTTCTGAACGATCGGCATGCTTGGGGTCGTTGACGAGGACATCGAGCAAAACACTGGTATCCAGGGCCGTGATCATCTCCCACGGACAGAGGCAAGATAGCGATCTACATCAACACGTTGTAAGCCAGCGCCTCGCAGTTTATGAAATGGGTTGGCTACTGCTGTGCCACGTTTCCCGCTTCCGACCCTAGAGCGGCGACGCTGCACCGGAACTGTCGCACGTTTTTTCTCTGTGCCTCGCATACACGCCTGTTTCCGAGAACGTATCGTTGTGGAATTATGTCGCACCTGGTACCGAGTGTCAACGAAACGCCCTCTCTCTTTTTCCATTCGTATATCAATTTTCCCCGCTGGACAGTCTCTACCTGCCAAGTATAATCTGAGCGCCTTAGCAGTACTGATTCAGGAGCATCCATGATATTGAAGCAGGTATTGACGATTGCGGGATCGGATTCCGGCGGGGGGGCTGGGATTCAGGCTGACATTAAAGCCATGTCGGCCAACGGCGTGTTTGCGATGTCGGCGATCACTGCCATCACGGCGCAGAATACGGAAGAGGTCACCGACGTCCTGGAATTGCCGATCTCGATTATCGCGGCGCAAATCGATGCTGTGTTTGATGATTTCGAGGTCGCAGCGGTGAAGACCGGGATGTTGTCCTCCACGGCGATCGTCGAGGTCGTCGCCAAACTCCTGAAGCCTCAGAATGTGACGAATCTCGTGGTGGACCCGGTGATGATTTCGAAAACCGGCCATGCGCTGCTCAAGCCGGAGGCGATCGACGCCATGAAGACTCAGCTGTTCCCTTTGGCGCTGCTCGTCACGCCGAACATCCATGAAGCCCAGCAACTGTCCGGCATTGAGATCACAACTCTCGCGGACGCGCGCCGTGCCGCCAAAATCATTCACGGGTTCGGCTGCAAGCATGTGTTGATCAAGGGAGGGCATTTGCCGGCTGAACGAGCCACCGATCTGCTCTATGACGGCCGGTTCTTCAATGTGTTCAAGGGAGAATTCATCGAGACCCCCCATACGCATGGCACCGGCTGCACGTTCGCCTCGGCCATCGCGGCCCATCTTGCGCGAGGCAAATCCGTGAACGACGCCGTACAGACAGCCAAGATCTATCTTACCGAGGCCCTTCGCCACAGCCTGGCAATCGGTCACGGAACCGGGCCCACGAATCATTTCTACTTTCTCCAGACATAGCAGGAGGCTGAACATGGTGCGGGGTGACTGGGACGATCCCCGTGCCCGAGGAACGGCACGGCTTGGCGCGCCGGGGTTGGGCGGGTGAGAAGAACGCCTATTTGAGCATCCTGCTTGAGTATTCTCCTGTTACACCACATACGCAAACAATCGAAATTCTTGCGCCCCGGCATGATTTCCAGCATCCTGCTAACAAGAGGATGCCATGAGTCATTTTAGCTTCCGCCCATTGAGCTTTCTCATCACCGGATTTGGCTGGCTCCTGCTCTCTTCGCTGGTGGGACTCGCTGCCCTGATCGGATTGGTCCATGGCACCGCGCTGCCTTCTTGGTTGAGATCGGTCCATGTACATGCCATCCTTGTCGGTGGAATCCTTCAACTCATGATCGGCGGGCTACTGGCTTCCCTGTCCAGCGATTCCCAGAACGGTCATGCCGGCTCGAACTCGTATCCCTGGCTGTTCGCAACCCTGAACGCCGCCACGGTCTTGTTACTCATTGGATTCGGGCTCGGAAACATGATGATCGTCGGCGGGGCTGGAATTGCCGTGATCGGAGCTGTCGCCTCCATCGCTCCTACCGCCTGGAAGTACGCGCGGCACAATCCGGCTGAACCAACCAACGCCTTCTGGCTCTATCGCGTCTCTCTCATTTCCCTACTCGTTGGATTAATCGTCAGCGTCGCCATGGCTTTCCAGTTCGTTCCGCAATTCTATGCCCATGCGCGGCTTCTTCATCTCCATCTGATTCTGTTGGGTTGTGTCACCTTGGCCATGATCGGCGCCACCCATCGCTTCCTGCCGATTGTCTTGAATACCGAACTCTACAGTCTGAAACTTGCCCGCCTCGTGATGGTTGCGCTTCCTGCCGGCTTCGCCGTGTTGATCGGCGGATTCATCACGTCATCGCTCCGCCTCGAACTTGCGATCGGAGGTTTACTCATCCTCAGCATCGGTCTCTATGCGTACAATCTGTTGCGCACGTGGTTACGCTCCAGTCATCCTGGGAACGCCGCTTCCGATCATCTATTACTCGCAACCTTCTTTTTGGTTCTTATGATGATTATGGGCGTGCTCGTCGGGGCCAATTATCTCCCGCAACCGCCGATGCTGTCATTCGGATCATTGCACCTCGTGGCCTATACCCACATGGCCTTGATAGGATTTATGCTCCAGACGGTCTTTGGAGCCCTCTCCTATGGGATACCTGAGATCCTGGCGGCCGATCGAACCACGAGCCGGAAAAAACAGGAGCTCTATCGAGAGCAACTTGCAGCCATCATGAACCGGTGGCGAGCCGTTGAGCTTACCGGCATGAGTTTGGGAACCATGAGCTTCGGCGCACTCGCAACGATGACCTGGAATTTCCCGATCAATTCGCTCTATATTCAAATCGCAACCTGGGCCACTGTTGGCCTGTTTCTTAGCAGCCTGACGGTCGTTGCAGCCAAACTCGCCTGGATTCTGGGGATGTCGCCTTCAGAAGTGGTCGTTTCCCTCCCAAACAAGACGCCGAGAGAATCCACTCACGTCATAGATCCTGCCGCGTGAGACGCGCGAGACATGCGAGAAAGGCGCGCGCCGAAGTTCGACGTTCAGGGTTCGAGACTCTGAACGCTTCGAACATCGAACCGCGAACCCGTTTATGGAAGAGACCCTGACTTTTCATGATCGCCAAGGCCACGGCATCGCCGCAATACTGAGCGCGCCGGACGTCCCGACGACGCGTCTCGCCGTGCTGTGCCATGGGTTTCTCTCCGGCAAAAACAGCACGACCAACAGAACCTTGACCCGCCTCCTCAATGAACGGGGCCTGGCAACCTTTCGGTTCGATTTTTTCGGCCAAGGAGAGAGTGACGGACCGTTCGAAGAGCTTACGACAACCCTTGCCGTGCATCAGGCCGACACCGCATTAAATCTGGCGACCGCCAGAGGCTATGACCGGATCGGACTCGTCGGTTCAAGCTTTGGAGGACTTGTCGCCATCCTGACGGCTGCTCGGCGTCGAGACATTGCTTGTATCGCTCTTAAATGTCCCGTGGTGGATTTTGCGGAAGAACTTCTCTTAACGTTCGGGCTCGAAGAGTTGGCCCGGTGGAAAACCACGGACACGATTCCGAACATCATGGAAGGACCGGATCGAGTCCGTTTGCGGTATGCCTTTTACGAAGACTGCCTCGAACAGATTGCCTATGGACCAGCTGAACGAATCACCGCGCCTACCCTGATTGTCCAGGGCGAGAAGGATGAATGTGTCCCTCTCCATCAAAGCCGGCGATTACATGATGCGCTGGGCGGCCCAAAGAAACTGGTTCTTCTTCCGGACGCCGATCATCAATTCACTCGGGAAGAGGATTTTCACCGGATGACCACATCCATCAGCGATTGGCTCGTCACACATCTCACAGCAGCATGATTGATTGATGGTTGGTTGCCGATGGCAGTCCCTCCGACATCGCCGGTATAGATTGACATTTTTCTAGCGCATCACGCGGACCCACGACACAATACAGCGGTATCACAAACCGTCATCGCCACCCCCAACGCGTATCGTTGAGCCTACCGGGAATGACACCAGTGACCGATATCTCAAGAGCGCGCATCCCGGTTCATCTCCTCACGGCGGTGCTCCTCCTCATTCTTCAATCGCTCGCAACGCCCCTGCTCGGCTCAGCCGCAGAGCAGGAAGCATTGCGCCGTCATAGCTTGATTCATCGATCGGCTGGTGAGTCCGCTGCTCGGTCTGCCACGACTCAGGAGACGATCCTTCAACCTCCCGGCAGTGAGTCAACGCGCATCGTGAGTCCGATCGAACCGCCCAAAACTTCCGGTCCTCGGCCAGCCATGCCATTGCCGCATCGTCGAACATTGACCAAGCGGCCCGTAGTTGCCCCGGTAACCGCTCCTGCAACCTCAGCCCGAACAGTCTCTGGCTCACCGGATTCAGGCATGGCTACCACACAACACAGGTCGTGCAAATAGTATCCGAGGCCCTCATCACAAAATCGACAGCGGCTCCTCATTCGGCAGCCACCTCGGGTGGTCCTGCTCCGGTCGCACCGACCTCTCCATATCCGCTTGCCGGTGCGGCAAACGTTCGAAGGAATCTGGCAGCCCTCCCTGCGGCCTCGTTGGATGATCATTTTGAGCAGCCGCTCTCGACGGTATCCTCAAATAGACGACTGTTCTCACCCACCCACCCCGAGCTGCCAAGACAGCTCTTTCACCGGTAGGTACGTCGCAAGGAGACGGAGGTCCGAGAACAACGCTACTGGAAGGAAATTTGAGCAGTCCTCGGGAGCCATCTGATGTAGCGATAGACCGAATAGAATGCTCAAAACGATCATCCAACGAGGCCGCAGGAGAGAAATAACCGCAGGCGTACCCTCTCGGGTACGTTGAGGATTATTTTGATCCGAGAACGAAGTTGGGGATTGTTTCCAGCATTCTATTGTGATTTGGCGCAGCGGAAGCCCGTATAACTATTGCGTGTTTCCGGAGGGAGCTTGAACCGCCCATAGGTGAGCAAATATTTCGGCATGTCGGACCACGATCCACCGCGTAAGACTTTGAACTGACCCTGTTCTGGCCCTTGCGGATTCTGTTCCGGTGAGACCTCGTAATAGTTCACGGCATACCAATCTTGCGCCCACTCCCAGACATTCCCGGCCATGTGATAGAGCCCATATGGACTTTTGCCGCGTTCATAGGATTGTACGGGCACTAAGACCTGGCTGTAGCTAAATCGCGCACCCAAGGCGAAGTTCGCGATGTCCTTATTAGGGACCCAATTCCCCCAAGGATATAACCTTCCGTCCGTTCCTCTGGCCGACTTTTCCCATTCCGCTTCAGTGGGAAGCCGCCTTCCCTTCCACCGGCAATAGGCATCGGCATCCGACCAGTCCACGCCGATCACCGGCCGATCGCGGTGCTGCGCCAGATCTACGTTGTTCCATTGCCAAGGCGCCGGACGTTGTGTGGCAGCGAGAAACTCCGCATACTGCCCCGTCGCCACCTCATGGAGATCCATTGAAAAGCGATCGACCCACACCCGGTGCAGGGGACGTTCATCCTCCAACGCCTGCACCCCGTCCAACCCCATAGCAAACTCACCGGCCGGAATCTCGACCATAGGAGTTTCAGCAACGGTGGTCGTGCTCAAATCTCTGGACGTTCTGAGCTGATCTAGTTGAGCGTCGCTGGAAGGAACCATAATAGTCGAGAGCAGAAGAATGCTCAAAAAGGCTATCCAACGAGGCAACAGGCGAGAGAAAACCGGAGGCGTAGCCTCTGGGCTACGTTGAGGATTTTGTCGAGCCGAGAACAAAGTTGGGAGCCTTTTTCAGCATTCTTCTCAATGGATGATGCCGCTGACAACCCAATGCCGATCATCCACCACATCGATCATCAATCGGCTCAGATTCATTTCCGCCAACTGCGCCGCCACTTCATCTTCGGTGAACGAAGCCAGCAAGGAGCGGTAAAAATCGCGCCGTAAAATTTCCGGCTCCTGTGCCGCGTAGCGATCCACGATAACCTGCGCCTCTTCAGGCGAGTCCGGTCTGAGCAGATCCATCACGAGCACGGGAGAACCGGGCTTCACGGCCAATCGCAGCTTGTGCCAAAACTGCAGCGGGTTCGGCACGTGATGCAACAGGCTGTTGGACACTGCAGAATCGGCCGGTTCGACCAAAGACAGACCCTGAAAGCGTTCACAGCGTAAGACAATCCGGTCAGCCAGGCCCGCCTGTTTCACCGCCGCGACGGCCAGGCCAATCATCGGTTCCGACGCATCGACGCCGGTGACGCGGCACGCAGGAAGCGCCCGCGCAAACCGGATAGGAATATCGCCGGGACCGCATCCCACATCGAGGATGTGCCCCCCGGTGAACTCCGGAAAGTATTCGCGGAAGCGATCGACGAATCTCTGATTCTCTTGTGTGAAATCTGCCCGTGCATAGGCGAGCGCCTGCTCAGGGTCATCCATCAATTCAGGCTCAAGCGTACGCTTCATGTCGATCCTTGCTATCAACCTTCAGCAGGTCACCCCCGGCCGAAAACACACCGCGGATCGCTAGTGTCCCGTCTCAGAAACTCTGTTAATAGTGCTGGATCTGTAAGTGTTCTTAATTCCAGCGCTAATGACCGATGAATTATGTGCCTTACTTCTGAGATGGGACACTAGCCGGTTTGTTCAACGATCACCGTATCCCCCGGCCGTACCACTCCTTCGACAAGCACCCGGGCATAGAGCCGGCTCCATCCCGGATTCATTTTCTGTGAGACGCGCTTGAAGTCACCGTTCTGAAACCACCGGGCATTCTTATCGCAGGGAACCGTGTAACTCATGAGCTCAATCCGGACGTCCGGTCCGATCTGGAGTCTGGCGCCCAATTTCAGTTTCTCCCAGTCTAGCCCGGCGAGTGTCAGATTTTCTCCGGAAGAACCGGCCTCGATCGAATGGCCTTCGTCCTGCAGCCGCTCGATGAGTTCTTGCGAGAACAGGCAAAGAGCCCGATCCGGCCCGCCGTGGAATTTGAGATTCTGTTGCCGATCGCCCTTGACTCCGGAGATGGCGATCACCGCTTCCAGCACCGGATACTTCGGCACGCCCCCGTCCGACACATTAATCTGGTGCACGTGGGGATAGGGTGGTCGTCCTATTGCGGTCATACGCCTGCTCCTTCGCAAGACTCTCCCATCAGCAATTCCAACGCCGCCCAACCCTCTTGTTCACACCGTCGACACAACATGGCGCCGGCGGTGGAGAAGGCCTCGACGATCTTCTGCTCTTGATCGAGCAGAATGCCGGACAGCAAGAGCCGCGAGCCGTGTCTCACGTACTGCGTGAATGCATCGCGCAACAGCAACAGGGTCCGGTAATCGAGATTGGCAAGTATCAGATCCGGCCGCAGTTCGGCGCGCGGGTCAACATCCTCCAGCATTCCGCACAGAAATTCGAGATGATCCCCAAACCCGTTCTCTACGGCATAGTCCCGCGCGCACTCCACCGCAACCGGATCGCATTCCACTCCGAGGGCCGAAGCCGCTCCAAGCCGCAGCGCCACCATCGCCAGGATGCCGCTCCCCGCCCCGACATCCAGCACGAACTCGCCGCCGTGAATGAGCGGCTCAAGCCATTCCAATAACATTCGAGTCGTCGCATGATGGCCCGTGCCGAACGCCTGCTTCGGATCGAGCACGATCTCAATGTCTTGTGCCTGTAGAGCCACCGGCTCCCAACTCGGCCTGACGACAATCCGCCGGCCGATCCGGATCGGTCTGACCGACTGAGCCCACTGCCGATTCCAATCCTGATCCGGCAGTTCTTCAACACGAATGTCGCCCTCGGTCGAAGCGTCAGGATCGAGTGCCAGCAACATTCTGCTCAAGCGAGTCCTTGCCTCCGCGCTCCACTCCGGTTTCGGCCAATAGAGGTGGACGACTCCGTTCTCTTCCCATCCGCCTTGAATCACGGGATCGGCCAGCCGGCCGAGCAATTCTCCCGCATCGACGCCGGTCCGAATCTGGACATCGATCCATCCCTCTGATTTCATAATACGCTAGGAACCTGCGGAAAACTCTCTAAGCACGCCGAAGATTCATTTTTCAACACGCTTGGAATACCGCGGGTGCGCCACGCAGGATGCTCAAAATGGCCGTCAGCGAGGCCGCAGCGAGCGAAGAGGCGAAGACGTACGCTTCGGTACGTTGAGCTTCTGAGCGATGCGAGAACAAAGCTGGCGGACTTTTTCAGCATCCTGTTAGAGTTGACGCACTCTCCCCCATCCAGTAAGGTCGGCGCTATGCTCGAAAAGCCGCCTGCGACGCCGGCCACAAAAGCCCGTGCATTGACACGCCTGGTCGAGAAACTCGACCGCGTGCTCGCTCTGGCCACTGCCGCGAGCTCCACGTTCACCCGCTGGCGTCTCACCATCTTCATCGTCGGAGCGATTTGTACGATCGCCCTCTACAGAATAGAGTGGTATCAAACCGGCAATGGAGTGCTCCTTGGCTTCGCCATCCTCTTTCTCATTGTCGCCGGCTATCATAACAGGCTCGAAAGCCGCATGCACCGGCTTCGTCTCTGGAAGCAGATCAAGCTCGCGCACCTGGCGCGTCTCCGGCTGGATTGGCTTCACATTCCCACTCGCCCATCGAGCGCCCCCGACCAGCATCCGTATGCCAAAGACCTGGACCTGGTCGGCCCCCACTCGCTCCTCCATCTGCTCGATACGACCGTCTCGTCGCACGGACAGGCGCGGCTGACATCGTGGCTGCTTGAGCAGCCGCCGGAACCGGACCGGTGGCTCACCCGCCGCCGCCTCGTGCAGGAGCTCATCCCGCGCGCGCTATTTCGCGATCGGCTGGGGCTTGAAGCCCGGCTCATCGGCGAACAGGAAATCAACGGCCGGCGACTGGAAGCCGTTCTGCTGCATGCCGTCGGATTCCCTCGCCTCAAGACGTTCTTGGCGGTTCAAACTCTCCTTGCCGCCGCAACCATTACGCTCGGATTCGGCGCGCTGCTCAACTGGCTTCCGAATTATTGGATGTGGTCGTTCGCCGCCTATGTCCTGATTTATTTTCAGACGGATCAGGGCGAAGAGTTATTGGAACATGCAGTGGGCGTGCACTTCGAACTGGAGAAACTTGGCGCCGTGCTCGGCTTTGTCGAACGTCACGCCCGGCATAGACACACGGCGCTCGCTGCGCTATGGGAACCGCTCCTCGCGCCGGACGTCAATCCACCACGGCTTGTCCGGCGCGCGGCCCGCACCCTGCATGCGATCAGCATCAAGGCCCATCCGCTCGTCCATCTGATCGTGAACGCGCTCTGCCCATGGGACTTGTGGTTCACCTATCGCCTCCAGCGGATTCAGACTCAAGTGGCCGGCCACTTGCCGATCTGGATGGACCGACTCGCCGAGGTCGAGGCTGCTTCGGCGCTCGCCACGTTTGCCGCGCTCCATCCTTCATACCGCTGGCCTGACCCGCCCCCAGCCGATCCTCAGCGTAACGGAACACATGCCAGGCTTTCCGCTAAAGCTCTCGCTCATCCACTGATTCCTGAAACGCACCGTGTCCCGAACGACATCGATCTCGAATCACTGGGAACGGTCATATTGGTCACCGGGTCAAATATGTCGGGAAAAAGCACCTTCTTGCGAACCCTGGGCATCAATCTGTGCCTTGCCCAAGCGGGCGCCCCGGTGTGCGCCGGCCTGTTCGAATGGACCTGGGTGCGCCTCGCCACCTGCATCCGTGTGGATGACTCGCTCGAAGCGGGTCTGTCGTATTTCTATGCCGAAGTGAAACGGTTAAAAAGCTTGCTCGATGAAACAGCGGATCGATCCAGACCGCCGGTGCTCTATCTGATCGACGAAATCTTCAAAGGGACCAATAATCGCGAACGATTGATCGGAAGCCGGTTTTACATTTCCGCCCTCTCGCAAGCCAATGGCTTCGGCCTGGTGAGCACCCACGATCTGGAGTTGACCGATCTCGATAAAACCGTGCCCCGATTGCGGAACGCCCACTTTCAGGAAACGGTGGCAGCCGGCGCGCTGCAATTCGACTATACGCTGCGATCCGGTCCCTGCCCCACGACCAACGCGTTACGGATTATGGAACTGGAGGGATTGCCGGTGCCGAAACGAGAGGCGGACGAGCAATCTATCGATCGTTGAGCACGTGTGCGCCCTTATAGAAGAGGCGCATTCCGCAGGAGCTGGTTCGGAAAAAGACCTGTGCGGCTAGAGAGACTCACATATCTGCAAGGGGCAGTTCATCACAACAGATCCGCGAACAGACGTTGGTAATGTCGGTACCAGTCGCTCTGAAACCGTTCCTGCGGATCGTACGTCCGTTTCAATCGCAGAAACTCTGAAAACTGCGGATAGCAGGACTCAACCTGCGCGCGAGTCGCCCACTTGTGATAGGTCAAAAAGTAGCTGCCGCCACGCTTCTTCGCCAGATCGATCAACCGCCGGAAGGCTTCCGCCGCCCGTTCGATGCCGTCCGCGGTGTGGACTACGTGAAGATTCAAGACGGTGCATGCCCATGGCTCCCTGGCCCACGCAAGAAACGATTCGTCATCCCGTTCGATGAGGCGGATCGTGCCATAGATCACGTCAACATGGTGCGTTCGGAAATCCTCCCGCATGTCCGCAAAGAATGACGCCAGTTCCTGCCGGGGCACATAGAGTTCCGATATCATTTCCGACCCGGGAATCCCGGCTTGCAGCTTGCGGTCGAGCGATTGGTGATAGCCTTCCGGGTAGTAACTCGTTTGATGCGTATCGGACCAATAGATCTGTCCATTCGTCATCACATACTCGCCGGAATACACCTCGAACGCTTTCGTCTTATCCGCATGGGCCAAATAGAGCAGACGCAGCCATTGTTCTTCGGCGATTTCCCGCTGACGGGCAGGAATCGGCGTCGCGGGATCGACGGGTTTGTAGCAAGAAAAAATGCCGCGACTGAGGAAATCCTCGGAGGCAGGATCGAGCGCGAACTGACAATCCCCATAGAGAAATCCCTCCGCGATCCGTTGCTCGAACCGCTGCATGACGTCGTCGATTTGAACCAGTTCGACAATACGCTGAAGCTTCTGCCGTTGCGTGAGCCGGAGCGTGACCGACGACACAACGCCGAAGAGACCATATCCGCCGATCGCTAACTTGAACAGGTCGGAGTGCTGCGACCGGCTGCACCTCACCACCTGCCCATCGGCTAAGACCAGCGTAAACGACTCGATGTCTCCGACGAAAGGCTTGAGCCTCAGGCCTCGCCCGTGAATGTTGGCTGAGAGGCCGCCACCGATGCTCAGCCGATCGGCGCCGGTTTGCTTCTGGACGATGCCCCATTGATTGGTTGCGCCAGCCTGCATGGCCAGGGATGCCTGAATCAACTCCGGCCACTGCATCCCGGCTTCCACCTCGATCAGTCCGGAGTGGGAATCGAAATTCAGCACCCGGTTGAACGCTCTGGTATCCACATGCAGGGTGTCCGTCCCGAATTGCTGGGCTCCCATCGCATGTCGCCCTCCGGACACAGACACACCCCGCCTTTCTCGCATCGCGCGCGCAATCACTCGCTGGACGTCCTGGACCGATTGAGCCACGATCACCTCATGAACCGAGGTCGGATTGAGCCTCGAATGCACGTCGTTGAGAAGGAGGCCGGATGGCTGCCTCCACAACTGAGTACAACCCCATGGCATCACCGCCACGGCGCCGGCTAATTTCAAAAATTGCCTTCGCGTAGTCATCTTGGCCTCACCCTATCAACTTTCCGTTCTGTGTCAATGAAACGCTTCTCCGTTTCCTTTGATCTTTCGACAACATTTCCGCATATTAGCGGAGGAAAAAGAGCGACGAATCACTTCACCCATGGCCAAGACCTCTTCACATCCTCTCCGCGGCCTTCTCATTGCGCAGTTCTGCGGCGCATTCAACGACAATGCCTGGAAGCTTATGGTGGCCTTGCTGGCCATCCGGCAAGCCACCGCGCAGATGGTGCCAGGGCCTGAGATGGAAACTGCGGCACAGACACAGACGGCGATCACCTTCATCATCTTCACCTTGCCGCTGATGTTGTTGTCATTGGTCGGTGGCACCTTGGCCGATCGCCTGAGCAAACGCACGGTCATCATCGCGATCAAAGTCGTCGAGGTGTTCCTGATGAGCGCCGGCACTGTGGCGCTCTGGCTGAACCCCACAGGCGGCATTCTGCCATTGATCGTCTTGTGCGGAATGGGCGTGCACAGCGCGCTCTTCGCCCCATCGAAATACGGTATTCTCCCGGAGTTGATTCCGCATGAACGTCTCGCCGCCGGCAACGGCATGCTGGAGGTCTGGACCTTTGCCGCCATCCTGGCGGGCACGGCAGCCGGAGGTTTTCTGTTACAGACCGCCGGCGACCAAGTCTGGATGGCGCCGCTTGCCTTAGCTGTCTTGTCGGTGATCGGCCTGGTTGCAGCCTTCGGTGTCCCCCACGTCCCGGCCGCACGCGCAACCGGCGGTGTCAGTTCGACAATCCGCGGCGCATGGACGGCCATTCAGTCAGAGCGCCTATTGCGCCTTGCCATTCCAGGAGAAATATTTTTCTGGACGATCGCAAGCCTCTTCGCCCAGAACATCCTCGTCTATGCCAAGGCTGTTCTGCATCTCTCGGATGCGATGTCGGGACTCCCGCTCACCCTGTTATCCATCGGCATCGGCGGCGGCGCAATCCTGGTCGGGCGACTGTCTCAACACCGGATCGAGTATGGGCTGATCCCCTTGGGAGCCGTGGGCGCATCCATCGCGCTGTCCCTGCTCGGCGCACTAACCCCACCGTTGTTCGGCACGTTTCTAATACTGACGCTCCTCGGAGTCTCCTGCTCCTTCATCTTCGTGCCGCTCAACGCCATTCTCCAATGGAGATCGCCGCCCGATCGGCGCGGCGCCGTCATTTCATTTTCCAACACGTGCGTTTTCACCGGAATTCTATTGGGCTCGCTGATCGGCGGCTCACTCGCGAATGCCGGTTTCTCGACGAGCAACATTTTCCTCGTCACCGCCGGAGTGACCATAGGCGGCACGCTGTGGGCCCTCAGGCTGATGCCCGATGTGTTCCTGCGGCTGGTGCTCGTCATCTTGACGAACACCCTCTACCGTCTCCGCATCGTCGGCCAGCAGCATGTTCCCCAATCCGGCGGGGCGCTGCTCGTCCCGAACCATATGTCGTTCGTCGATGGTTTTCTGCTCATGGCCAGCGTCGATCGGCCCATTCGGTTCGTCGTGGATGCCGCCTACGCGACACACCCGCTCTTCAAATGGTTGATGACCGCCATGAAGGTGATCCCCATCGCGTCGGGAGGCGGCCCCCGCATCATCCTCCGGGCGCTACGCAGCGCAGGCCAGGCGCTCGACGATGGAGAAATCGTCTGCATCTTCCCTGAAGGACAGATCACCCGCACCGGCACGCTGCTGCCGTTCCGCCGCGGATTCGAACGGCTTGTGAAGGGCCGGCAGGCGCCGGTCATTCCCGTGCACTTGGATCGCCTGTGGGGCAGCATCTTCAGCTTTGAAGGCGGGCGTTTCCTCACGAAATGGCCTGAACGCATTCCCTATCCGGTCTCCGTGTCCTTCGGCGCACCGTTGCCGTCGGACACGCCGGCACACAGACTTCGCGACGCGGTTCGCACACTTGGAGAGGAGGCCTGGCGCCTGCGCAAATCCTCTCGCCGGCCGCTGCATCGTGAATTCATCCATGCCATGAGGCGGCACCCATTCCGCTTCGCCATGGCGGACCAGACCCGCCCGCGTGTGACATCGCTCCAGGCCTTGATCGGGTCCATCGTCCTTGCCAGGGCGCTGCGGCAGCATTGGGAGGGCCAGCCCCATGTCGGCATCCTCCTCCCTCCAACCGTCGCCGGCGCATTGGTCAACGTGGCCGCGCCCCTCTGCGGGAAAACCAGCGTGAACCTGAACTACACAGTCGGCAAATCCGGCATCGACGCAGCCGTGCGGCTTGCCGGCCTTCGCACCATCGTCACCAGCCGGGTCTTTGTCGAAAAGGCCAAGCTGGATTTACCGGAGGGACCGTCGATTATCTGGCTGGAGGATGTCGCCCGCACGATCGGCGCGGGGCAGAAACTCGTCGCGAGTCTCCTCGCCTTCTGCGCCCCTGCCAGGCTGATCGAAAAGGCCTGCGGACAGAATCGCCCGCTGACGATGGACGATCTGGCCACCATCATCTTCAGCAGCGGCAGCACCGGAGAACCGAAAGGCGTGATGCTCTCTCACTTCAATGTCGACGCCAACGAGCGGGGAGCCAGCCAGGTTCTTCATCTCTACCAAAATGAGCAGGTACTCGGCATTCTCCCGTTCTTTCATTCGTTCGGCTATCTCGTCTTTTGGCTCGTCATGTTCAACAATTTGGGCATCGTCTTTCACCCCTCCCCGCTCGACGCCGCCGCTATCGGCGAACTCGTGCGCCGCTACCGCATCACTTTCCTCGTCACTACACCGACCTTTCTGCAGTTGTATCAGCGTCGTTGCACCCCGGAGCAATTCAGCTCCCTGCGCGTGATCCTGACCGGAGCTGAGAAGCTCCCGACCCGGCTTGTACAGGCCTTTAAAGATCAGTTCGGCATCGAGCCGGTTGAGGGCTATGGCGTCACCGAATGCGCTCCCGTCATCGCCGTCAACTGCCCGGACTTCCGGGCTGCCGGATTCTTCCAACCGGCCTCACGGCGAGGAACGGTCGGTCAACCGCTGCCTGGTATGTCTGTGCAGATCGTCGATCCCGACAGTTTCGCGCCCTTGCCTCCCGGCACGCCGGGCATGTTGCTGGTCAAAGGTCCCAACGTCATGAAGGGATACCTGGGACGCGAGGATCTGACAGCCAAGGTTCTGCGCGATGGGTGGTACATGACAGGGGATATTGCGATGGTGGATGACGACGGATTCTTGACGATCACCGATCGGCTTTCGCGCTTCTCAAAAATCGGCGGTGAAATGGTTCCGCATGGCCGTGTGGAAGAGGCATTGCAGCACGCCGCCGGCGCCGACATGCAAGTCTTTGCCGTCACCGGCATTCCGGACGAACGCAAAGGCGAGCAGCTCGCGGTCCTTCACACCTTGGATGAGTCGCAGATCCCCGGCATCGTGAGCAAACTGACAGCGAACGGACTACCGAACCTCTACGTTCCTTCACGCGCGAACTTCATCAAAGTTGACGCCCTCCCGGTGCTGGGCACAGGGAAAATGGACCTGCGGGGCCTCAAACGGATCGCCATGGAGCGACTTCAAAAACGTGAAGCGTGAAGCGTATCTCGCGGTATGCGAACATGGGGCGATGAGATGCGCAGCAGAAAACGAGCTGACGAGAGAGCTTAGATCAAACACTCATGCCTTTTGACGAACGACGTTTCACGAACGACGCTTCACCCGCGACGTCAGAGAAATCGCTGATCGACTGCCATGTCCACCTGGCCGCGCTGCCGGACGAAGATAACGGCTGCCACATCTCGCCGAAGATGCTCAAGAGTCCGCTCTTTCGGTTCTTACTGTGGAAGCACCAGCTCTCTCCGGACAAGCCGCGCGAGGCCAATCAGAAATATCTCGACGATCTGCTGACGGAACTCCGCAGTTCCCGCCACGTGCAGAAGGCCGTGCTGCTCGGCATGGACGGGGTCTACGACCAGAACGGACGGCTTGATCAGGCGCACACAGACTTTCTCATCAGCAACGATTACGTGCTCAAAACCGCGAAAGCCCACCCCGATGAATTGTTGGCCGGCGTCTCGATCAATCCGCAGCGCCGGGACGCCGTTGAAGAAGTGCACCGTTGCGCAGAGGCAGGAGCCACACTGGTCAAAGTGCTGCCCAATGCGCAGCAATTCAACCCTGCCGATATGCGCTACAAGATGTTCTACCGGACTCTCGCCGAACGGAAGCTCCCGTTCTTGAGCCACGTCGGCTACGAGTTCAGTCTCATCGGAAAAGATCAGTCCGTTGGAGATCCTGAACGGCTCAAGCCGGCGCTGGATGAAGGCGCCACCGTGATTGCCGCGCATGCCTGCAGTTATGGACTCGTCCTCTATGAAAAATTTCTTCCGACCCTGCGCGACTTCGCACAGCGCTACCCGAACTTCTATGCGGACATCTCCGCCCTCACGCTGCCCAATCGCGCGCGAATGCTGCTTCACCTGCGTCGCCATCCTGAAATCCATGAACGACTGCTCTTCGGCACCGACTATCCCCTATCCGTCTTCCATGTGGCAGCCTGGGGGCGCGTCGCGCTCGGCACGCTGTACGACATCGTTCGAACGAAGAATCGCTTCGACCGGCAAGTATCGGTCTGTCGGGAGTTGGGGCTCGGCTTTCGATCGCTGGGAGACATTGTGGCCCAGCCCAAGTTGTAACATTCCCACGGCATCATGGATCGAGACCAGATACTGACCAGCCTGAGAGAAAGGATGCTCGCCTTCGCGACATTACGTGTATCGAGAGCCCATGCCGAAGACCTGGCTCAAGAGGTGCTCGTGGTTCTCCATGAGAAGTATGCGCGCGTGACAGAGCTGACCGAACTGGTTCCCCTGGCTTTTCAAGTCCTGCGGTTCAAGATGCTGGACGCTCATCGCAAGTCGCTCAGGCGAGGCGAGTATAACCAGGGGTCAGTTGACGATCTCCCGCTCGCTGATCCCGGCGATGACCCGGCGACACAACTCGATCAGAAACAGCGGGTCGATCGATTGCTGGCTGCCATGGCTCAGCTGGGCGAACGCTGCCGCGAGCTGTTCAAGTGGAAGTTGGAAGGCAAGCGCTTTCCGGAGATTCAGACACTCATGAATCAAGCATCCATCAATACGATTTATACATGGGACCTGCGATGCCGCAAACAATTGTTAGTGCTGATGGGTGGATCATGGGAATGACATACGGTTTATTGAAGGCCCATCACCTTACCACTCACCCTTTACCCCTTACCGGTTCTCAGGAAGATGTCTGAACACGAGCTCGAAAAATTGCTGGGCGGATTCGCATCCGATACGTTGACGCCGGAGGAGAAGCAGACGCTCTACACAGCCGCGCTGCACGATCAAGAATTGTTCAACGCGCTGGCCGATGAGGAGGCGTTGAAAGAGTTGCTCTCCGATCCGGACGTACGCCGGCGACTTCTCGCAACATTGGAGCAGTCGCGAGCCCCAAACTCAGGCGGCTCGCTCTCCTGGCTGGACTGGTTCCGCCGTCCGGCAGGCCTCGCCGTGGCCGGCGGCCTCACGGCAGCGGCCCTCGCCGTGGTGCTGGGCGTCAGGATTTATCAGGACAGTCTGAACCAAACAGCACAATCGGTCTCAGCTGAAGATGCGAAGCCCCTGTCCACACCCACTCCGATATCTCCGGCACCCCAACCGGCGACACCTCACGCTGTTGCGCCGGAGGCAAACGGCGGCGAGCCTATTGCTCCAACGATTGATGTCCGGGGAAAAGGCTCGTTCAACGAAAAACCTGCCATGCCAGAACAGTCCGCGGCTGCTCCATCGAAGGATGAACAGACCTCCGATGTCGCCCAAGTCAATCTGAAAAAGCGAACCGGGCAAGAAAACATTCACAGAGAAACCGACACGCCTGTGGCTGCCCTTAGCGCTCGCGCCCTGTTTTATGGAGGAGAGCCAGGTCGAACCGATATGCGATCGACTGCCAAAGAACAGGAACAGACCATGAAACCTTTGGCCGAGTCGCCACCTCCAGCAAGCCGGCTCGAACAAAAATCGGAAGGGCTCATGCCCAAGCCTCTAGGGCTCCGCTACAGTGTTGTCATTCGTGGAGCAGATGGGCGGGAGCGAGAAGTCGACGCGATGACCGCATCGAAAGGCACAGAGCCGACATTTCTTACCATAGAGGCCAATCAAGACGCCTATCTCCAAGTCTGGAAGACAGGTGCTTCCTCAACACCGCAACTACAATGGCCCGAGAAAGAAACCGGCCAAGTCTCCCTGAAGTTGACCGCAGGTCAACGGCTGCGTCTGACGTTACCGATGGAACGCGAAACTGTCACCTTCACGGCCCGTCTATCTCGAATCCCGTTCGGCCCAATCGCCGGGCTCGACACCGCCATATTCAACAGGCCTTCTCCCGGCCACATTTATGAATCCGTCGCCGCACACGGCCAACCCCACCCACACGAACAGGCCACCTACGTCGTCGATCAAGATCCATCCGCCGCCGCCCAGATCACAGTCGATATAACCGTCAACCGATAGCCGCAGGCGCACGGCATCGATAACCTCGTTGCCGGACTCAAATCTGTGAAAGACCCCTGGCTAACCATTGACAGCCCGAAACACAAGGGGCGTGTCTCACGACACGCCCCTTGTTTCCGGCTGACTATTGCGCGCAGAGACCGGCATGTATATTCCGTCCGCTTAACGGCGCCTGCAACGTGCCATCAATGACTGCGCGGGACTTTACTCTCCGGCTACTCTCCACACATTCTGATTTTCTGCTCTTCTAACACGGCGATGGCATCTCTTCGAACGGCCATTGCATCGGCTTTCTCGTCTGCAGGAGCACGACTGTTCTGGTCCAACGCTTCTGCATACAAGCGCGCGGCCTCGATACAAGCTGCCGACGGCGGTTTAGTCGAATCGCATGCCGCGACGAAGAATGTGCAAGCTAATGTAGCGGTTATCAGTCCAACAAAACGTGTGGTCATTGTGCACATCCTCCAATGTTAGACACGAGACTCCTGGTCACACAACTCGGCATATTACGCAAAACCGGCCTGCAAATTCCACTGTGATTGTGGTGTCAGGGCCAAGATGCTTCAACGATATCCACAGAGGAGATCACCGTAATAGAGAGATCGGTACAACCCGCAGACATTCGGTTAACTCCGCTTCTTCCTGCGACACGACGCCCCATCTGTCGGCTACAACAACGCGAGCTGGGCCTGAGCCCACGCGTTGCCCTTGGCCGCGGCCTTCTCGTACCATCCCCGTGCCGCCATATGGTCCTTCGGCACGCCCCGCCCGTCGGCATACAGTTGCCCAAGCTGCGCCTGCGCCCATGCATTGCCCTGAGCGGCGGCTTTCTCATACCATCCCCGCGCTGTCGGATAGTCGAGCGGCACACCCCGTCCGTTGGCATAGAGCTGCCCGAGATTGTACTGTGCCTGGGCAACCCCTTGGGCTGCCGCTTGCTCCCACCACTGTCGCGCCTTCTTATAATCCTGCGGCACCCCCCGCCCGTCGGCAAACATCTGCCCGAGCTGGTTCTGCGCCCACCCATTACCCTGAGCAGCGGCTTTCTCATACCATCCCTGCGCCATCACATAGTCCTGCGGCACACCACGCCGCCCACTGTCATACAGCTGTCCAAGCTGGTTTTGCGCCGAGGCATTGCCCTGAGCCCCCCTCATCTTCAGTTGTTGCAGATCTACGTCCGAGATCATATCCTCCGAGGCAACGGGCATACGGCCTGGAGCCTGCGCCATCAGTCGCTGCACGGATTCAAGTTGGAGCAAACGCTCCTGTTGGGTGTCCGGCTTTGGCTCACTTCTCGGAAGCGACTCTCTTCCATCAGGCTGAACCGGTCTGCCGGACACGCCATTCCGCACAGCGGCGGCCTGGCGAATCTGATCCTCCGCCTTGAGTCCCGATGAGTCATTCCCCGGAAGTGTCTCTTGTTCGACCGCCCGAGCAGGTTTGTACGACACAATGACCTTCGAGGGTTTCGTCACTGCGAACAGGGCGACTCCTGAAAATAATAGGCCGATGGCTAATATGCCCATGCGGCGAGGGGTAAACCACTCTTTTTCAAGAAGGCTTGCGCCTGCGCCGTAGTCTGAATCCCTTTTACTCCGCTGCTTGCGCGGACGGAACTCCTGCTTCACGTTTCGCTCGGGACCGGAAGAAAACGATGTCTGGCAGGAAGGGCAGGTCACGTTCCCGGCAGTCTCCACGTTCCAGTTGCGGTTGGCGTGCAGCCAGTCGTCATATTGCTGTTTTACAGTAGGGTCCTTGAGTGTTTCGAAAGCCTTGTTGATTTTCCCGGTCTTCTGCTCTGCCCTCGCGAGGAGTTTGGGAAATTGATGAAAGCGGTCCGGATGCCAGACCTGCAATAAAAGGCGATGCGCGTTCTTGATCTCTTCGGGACTCGCGGATTCTTCAATTTCCAGAACGGTGTAATAACTCTCCATGCGAAACACTCCAAAAAATGGACATGATACCTCACCCGAGGCTCTGTGGAAAAGGGAACGGATTCCCCTGTCAATTGAATATACTAACTTAGGAACGACTCATACTGGAAGGACATCGATTCGAAGAAGTACGACCCGGGTATCCCCGATACCGGCACAATGGGCCAAGCTGAAACTCGGATTTCCAGGGCATGAACAATAGAAGAGCCACACCAAGATTCATGCCTGAAGACAGATTAGAGTGAGGCATATTTCCGAACCCCTCTCTTTCCCGAATGGGGCAACACCATCGGCGTTGGAGATGTCCCCATGGCATCGACGCCAAAACCTAACATTCCGCGCCACCACACAAAGCAACAGCTTCTGCCACCGGATTCCTGCACGAAGGACTACGCAGCATGAAGAAGAAATTCAACTTTTATGGCCTCGTAGGGAAACTCAATATTGTCGGTCTTGGTACGGTTTAGCAGACCCGCAGACAAAAGAGCCGTCATGTCGCGTTGAAAGTCGGCGATCAGCTTCTCGGGAGTGGAGAAAGCATAGTGCCTTCCTTGCCGCCGAAATGCCGATGATCGCCTTTGCCCGCCTCATTCTCGAATCTTAGCCCGCATTATTCACGAGGATTCGTGACGAAACCGCTGAGACGCGTCATGAGACGGGCACGCGCAGCCGGGAAGGAGGGAAGCATACTTGAACAGTATGTTGACCGACTGAGTGGCGAGCACGCCCGTCGGAACAGCGTATCGGCGGTTGTAGTAGAAACCTTCGTGAATAATGCGGGGTAGAACGCACTCACCATCCACGACATAGGCGAGCCGATACTTGAATCCGTGATTCGATCCGGCAAGAGGTTTCGGTGCTCGCCAGAGAACCAACTGGGCTCAACGTCTTGGTGAACGGCGGGCCGGTACTCAGTGTAGGCACGGCGCTGGCGGCCCGTCCGTTCCACCTAGAGCTAGACATCGCGTCCTTTCACGGTGATTAGCCTTCGAATACAGAGAGCAAAAAGAATCGCCGTGCCTCCAATGTACCAGATTGCTTCTACCTCACTGCTGCCCATCCCTCGTTCGTCGATACCGAGAAACAGAAACAGCATCGACACGACAGTTCCCGACATGACCACGAGCGGCCATTCTCGCCACTCCAAAATGGACAACGTGAAGCCCGCGATAGTAGCGGATAGCGTCACGAACAGAATTGGGACCCAGAGGAGCATGAAAAGAAATTGGCGGAAGTCGGGATTGACCGGCAGGACGTTCACCAGCTCTTCAAACCAAATGGCAAGCCCAATGCAAGCAAAACATATATAGGCCCAGTCGATGCGCGGCAACGTTCTTCGTTTCACAGTCAGCGTCCAGCACCCGTGAAAGACAAAGAAACGGTTCCTGCCACCGTATTCCTTGCCCC
>CAZVEZ010000024.1:0-25038 GCA_964626135.1 uncultured Nitrospira sp. | reverse complement strand
GCGTGGTTCAACGGATCAATGGCCGTAAGCAAATTACCGGTGGTGGCATCGTATGCAACGAAGTGAGGGGTCAGGTCTTGCAATCAAACTTCCTGCTGTTCTGCCGCTTTCAACCGACGGCTCACCGTCGCATAGTGGACGCCAAATGGTCAGCAATTTCGGGGAAAAACAAAGGGGTCGGGAGTCTTTTCTCATGACCCTTTGGGACGGCCCCGCGGACGTAGCGTGGATTCCATCCCACAACGCTTATGAAAGAAAAAGGGTCGGGAGTCATTTCTCACTATGATTGGAAGCTCCCGCGTCAAACAATGACTCCCGACCCCTTTTCTTCCTCACGCATGATCACTTACGAGGAAGAACACCAGCGGAAGTCTGGGCAGGCATCGATATCTTTATGGCGAAACCGGGGTAGCGGTAAAGACTACACTCAGTGGAGCAGGTAAGAGTTACGCATACCAGCGCAGAATGCCTGTCCGGCAGGGCGTGTCCGAACTCGGCCAGAGAAGCCGATTGAGCGAGCCAAAGAAGTCGGACAGCAGAAGAAATCGTGAATCAGCAGTGAAATTGTGACGGGTCGCAATCAGAAAGCGGCTCGATCAGGGGACAAAGTAGTGGCGAGTCGGGCGCGAATCCCCTATCGGACATGCGGACGGGACACCGCTGGATTTCGAACGACGGATCGGTGGGTCTTAACCTGGTGTCCAGACAACCGGGGCCAGCTCAGGAGTCTTAATTTTTCTGACTCATCAAGAAATGACTCCCGACCCCCCTCTTTCTTTGCTGATTGACCCCTTTCCATCCTCGATGCTACCGTGGGCTATGCTCCCTCCACCGGAATCAGGAAGTCCTAATCGTCTCATCCATGAAACCAGCCCCTATCTCCTCCAACATGCGTTGAACCCGGTCGACTGGTACCCATGGGGACCGGAGGCCTTGAAGGTATCGAAAACACACAATCGGCCCATCTTGCTCTCGGTCGGGTATTCCGCCTGTCATTGGTGCCACGTGATGGAGAAAGAATCGTTCGAGAACGAGGCCATCGCGGCACTGATGAATCGGTATTTTGTCTGTATCAAAGTCGATCGAGAAGAACGGCCGGATCTCGATGAGATCTATATGCAGGCCACGGTGACCCTCAATCATGGACAGGGCGGCTGGCCAATGACCGTCTTTCTGACTCCGGATCAGGAACCGTTCTTCGCCGGGACATACTTCCCTCCTGACGATCGATGGGGCCGCCCGGGATTCCCGAGTCTGCTCAGGAAGATCGCCGAGGCCTGGGATCAGGACTCCGCTGGTCTCACGAGTCAAGCGCGTGATTTGACTGATCGGTTGAAGAACGAACTCAAGGCTGTGTCTCCCGTATCCGTCAGCGTTTCTATCCTTGATGAGGCCGTGAATCAATTTCGAGAGGATTTTGACGAGCGCCACGGTGGATTCGGCCGCGCGCCGAAGTTCCCCCCGTCGGCAGGACTTTCGCTGCTCCTCCGTTGTTACCGGCGAACCGGGGAGAGCCGAACCCTACAAATGGTCACACATACACTCGATGCCATGGCAGCGGGAGGGATCTACGATCATATCGGCGGTGGGTTCGCACGGTACTCGACCGATGAACGCTGGCTGGTTCCTCATTTTGAGAAGATGCTCTACGACAATGCCCTCCTGGCCCGAACCTACCTGGAAGCCTACCAGGTCACTAAACACGCCTCCTATCGACAGGTCACGACGGACGTACTCGAGTATATTCTCCGTGAGATGACCGATCCTGCCGGAGGGTTTTATTCCGCCACGGATGCGGACTCGGAAGGAGTCGAGGGAAAATTCTTTGTCTGGACGCCGGCGGAGATTCAAGCCGTGCTGCAGAACGCGGAAGATACTCGCCGATTCTGTGCGTGCTTCGATATCACGGATCAAGGGAATTGGGAACACAAGAGTATCCCAAATCGGCTGCGTCCTATCGAAGCTGTGGCTCAGGAATTGAACCTCACAATCGATGAACTCTATGACACGATTCATCGCGCGCGCCCCCTGCTCTATCGTGCCCGCCAAGAGCGAGTTCCACCAGGACTCGACGACAAGATCATTACGGCTTGGAACGGCATGATGATTTCGACAATGGCCGAGGCAGGTCGAGTGCTGGGGATCACGCGGTATGTCGATGGGGCCGTGAGGGCGGCGGATTTTCTTTTGTCGGTGCATCGGACTTCGGAGGGGATGCTGCTTCGCACGTCGCGACAGGGCCGAGCCCATCTTGATGGGGTGCTGGAGGATTATGCCTATCTAGCAGAAGGATTGATCGACCTCTATGAAGCGAGTGGGGAGGAACAGTACCTCACTGCTGCGCTTCAATTCGGAGAACGGATGGTCGGCTCATTTTTAGACGAAGATCAAGGAGGGTTCTACACCACCGGGAAGACGCATGAAACGCTGATCATTCGAGCCCGTGAGGGGGCGGATGGTGCGACGCCGAGTGGAAATGCCGTGGCGGTCTCCGCCCTTGCCAGACTTTCGTATCACTACGATCGCCACGACCTGCGCGAGGCAGCGATTGGCGGGATTCGTGCCTATGGCCGCCAGATAGCCCGGTATCCAAGAGCGTTTTCCAAGAGTCTTGCCGCGGTAGATTTGCTGGCAGAAGGGCCGGTTGAACTGGCTTTTGTCGGGGCAACCAGCGATCCTCGGATGGAGGCACTGCAGCGCGCCGTCAGCGAGGTGTTCTTGCCGCATCGCGTGATGGCTTCCAGCGATGGAGCGGGAACGCAGTCCGGTCATCCTCTGCTGGCTGGAAAAGATACGGTGGATGGAAAGCCCGCCCTCTATATTTGCCGGAACTTTTCCTGTCAGCGTCCCCTTACCGATCCACAAGAAGTCGCCGAATCGCTTCGTTCTGCGCCGAGACGATCCGAGCAGACGACCCAACAGACACTGCTTCAAGGCAAGGCAATCCCTGGGTTTGCCAGTCCGGAGGGAACAGCCAAGTATGCCGCGCGTATCGTAAGCCGGTCACGTTATGACGGCCACATGGAATATGGGTATGGCCGGTTCGGCAGCAGCGGATTGACCACGTCGCGACTGGGGTTCGGAACCTATCGGGTCGATATGAGGGAACCGGAGCATCGAGATGCCCTTAAGAAGGCGCTGCGAGAAGGGATAAATCTGATCGATACGTCGACGAATTACATGGATGGCGATAGTGAGCGCCTAGTCGGCTCGGTCGTAGGCGAGTTGATGAAGAGCGGTGAGCTGATTCGGGAAGAGTTGATTGTCGTCTCCAAAATTGGATATGTGCAAGGGCATAACTTGAAACAGGCCGAGGCGCGGGAACGGGCCGGGCATCCTTACCCCGACATGGTCAAATACGGGGAAGGCATCTGGCACTGCATGCACCCGGAGTATCTGGCCGATCAGCTGACTTTATCACTGGATCGGCTTGGACTGGCCACGCTCGACGTCTGTTTGCTTCACAATCCGGAATACTTTCTGTCTGAGGCCGCGCATCATGAAGGTGGCGATCTCGCGGTGACGCGAGACATGTTTTATCGCCGGATTGAACAGGCCTGTATGTTTTTTGAGTCGCAAGTGGCTGCCGGAAAGATTCGGTATTACGGCGTGTCATCAAATACGGTCACGGCGGATCCATCGGATGTAGAAGCGACCTCGCTCTCTCGCATGTGTGATGTGGCTCGAGCGGCCGCTGCGGCACAGGGTATGGGCAGTCATCACTTCGCGGTGCTGCAATGCCCGATGAATCTCTACGAAACAGGCGCGTTCACGATGCCCAATACAGGGAGGGGGCAACGAGAGACGGTCTTGGAAGTGGCGCAGCGAGAAGGGATTGCAGTACTTGTCAATCGCCCGCTCAATGCCATGCCGACGAAACAAACCGGTGTGCTTCGATTAGCAGATTTTCCAATCGAAGACGATCCGGTGGACTTCGATCGACAATGCCTGATGGTCGGAGTCCTTGAAGAAGAATATCGCAAATCGATAGCCCCGGCCCTTCAATTGAACGCTCAAGGCATGACCCCAGGCGATTTCTTCACCTGGGCTGTTGAGTTGCCACGCGTGCGGCCTCAGATCCAGGGGCTGGAGCATTGGGAACAGATTGAGCGGCAGATGATCGCGCCGCAGGTGAATCAAGTCATGCAGGTGCTTTCGAGAAATTTGGCTGGAGCGGCGGCTGAACAGTGGGAGGCCTGGCGCGATCGCTATGTACCGCAGCTACTCACCTTGTTGCGCGGGCTGCGCAGAGAAGCCACTGAACGGAGTCGCGTGAAAACCTCCGTAGTGTCGGCGACCCTTCACCCTCTGTTGCCCGACGCAAGGCGGAAAGAATCCCTGTCGAGAAATGCATTGTGGATTTTGGCGAGCACACCCGGCGTCACCTGTGTGTTGAATGGAATGCGAACTCCGGCCTATGTCGATGATTCTCTTGCAGTCATGGGATGGGAACGGCTGGCGGGAGTCAAGCAAGTCTTTCTGGCTATGGCACAAGGCAACGTGTCGCCATCATAAATTTGTCGGCTGGACGAGACCTGGAGGAATGGACAGGAACTACACCGTCGCTACTTGCGGCTGCCGATACGCTGGTTGAACGTATCGATGGCATTGCCGAGCCAAGACCCATGGCCTGCTTCCCTCCGTTCACCGGCGGCTGGGTGTTTCGGTCTCGACGATAACTCCTTGGCCCGATAGGCGGCATCTTTAAAACGTGGATCCACCTGTGTGATTCGACGATACAGAGTTGCCGCTTCTATTGTCTCTCCTTCGGATTCGAGGGTCCGTGCCAGGAAATACTGGACATCGATCGTCTCCTTCCGAGATGCCAACTGATCGCTCAATGCTGCACGGAACGCTCGAATTGCAGCCCCATGGTTTCCCATAGTCTTATGACAGAGTCCAATTTGTGCCTGAGCCTTTAGCAGATAAGACGGGCTCTCCCCTGCCAGTTCGAGCATATCGATCGCCTCACTCAATCGCCCTTCCTTCCTCATCGAGACTCCTTGCACATAGAGGGATTCTGGCGTGCCGGCCGGGCGCGTACCAGTGAGTGCTGGCGATGGACTTTCTGGCGGCAGTTGCAATGAGACCGGCTGCGGAGGGGCGGCATCGATCTCAGCTGGATCGTCGGCAGCGGCGGCCAACGCTCGCAGTTCTTCTCGCCCCGTAAGCGGTAGAATTCCTCCTTTACTTCGATCGAACGCAGCCTGGGCAACGAGCTTGGATGTAATGACCCGCGCCTGCTCGGCAAATCCATAGGTCAACGCGATATCGCACACTTGATTGATGAGACGAGGAGTCCCTCTGGTCAAACGATGCACCAAGGCACAGGCTTTATTCGTAAACAATGAGGGATGTCCGCCGGCGATCTGTAAGCGGTGACGAATGCACTGCCCTGTCTCCGTCTCTGAGAGCGGCTCCAAGTGATAGTCGACGACAATCCGTTGGGCAAACTGGGTCATGTCGATTCGCTGCAATAACGTATGGAGGTCCGGTTGACCGGAAAGAATGATCTGCAGTTTCAACGTTTTTCCATCGTTCAAATTCGACAGAAGTCTCAGTTCTTCAAGCAGCTCGGCACCAAGACTCTGGGCCTCATCGAGAAGAAGAACGACTCGCCGGTGCTGTTTGGATTCCTGAAGCAGAAAGTCTGAAAAAACATGATACGCCTCGACCGGGTCGAGGCGTTTTTTGCTTAACCCGAGGGAAAGCAGAATCCAGGGCAGGAGATGTTCAATGTCGTAGCGTGCGTTCGTGACAAGGCCGATCGAATGGTTTTCCCTGTGCTCTGCAATAAGCTTTTGCAGGAGCGAGGTTTTGCCCATCCCCGGCTCGCCGGTAAGCACCATAAACGGCGCCTCGTTGATCAGGCCGTATTCCAAGATGCTATAGGCCGCGCGATGCGTCGAGCCGGGATAGAGAAAATCGCTATCCGGCAGAAGCGCGAAGGGTTTGGTCCGAAGATTGTAAAACGACTCGTACATTGAGCGTTCGCCTTCCTACAGGAGACATCCGGAATCTAATGAGCGAGTAACTCCCGCATGCCGGCCTGAGTTGTGGCCATTTGCCCGGCCTTGTTCAGCACCGTCCCCAACACGGGACGTGAATTCTTCACCAGCGACAAAGCGCGCCGTACCTCTTCGACCGTCGTTTTCCCTTCCTCCACGACCAGAAGAAGCGCGTCTATGTATGGTGAGAACGCGAGGACATCGGCCGTGTGAAGCAACGGCGGAAGATCGAAAATGACGATCCGCGAGGGATAACGATGCTTGAATTCTTCAACCAAGGCCAGCATTTTAGGCGACGTGAGGATTTCGGTTGAGTTCGAAATCGCCCGTCCTCCAGGCAGTATCACAAAACGACCGATCCCTGGATGCACTAATAAGTCCTCGACCGGCTGATTGTCCAACAAGTAGTCGGCGAGACCTGGACAGTCCTGCAAGCCGAATACCTCGTGGATGCTGGGATTGCGAAGGTTTGCATCGACAAGCAATACCGTCTGCGTGGTCTCCATGGCGAGGCTCACGGCCAGATTCACGGCAGTTAATGTCTTGCCTTCACCGTGACCCGGACTGGTGATGCCCAACACATTCCAGTTATGTTCTCGAAGCCGGTGTATGACCTGGGTGCGCAAAATCTTAACAGCATCGACGAAGGGGCCTTTATCGTATGCCGCCATCACCCGACGCTGACGAAGCACCGAGAGTGGAATATCCAGCGATCTGGTCCTGGTATAGACGATGGGCGGAGGCAAGGCATGGCCGCCAGCTGCTTTTCTGGCTTGTGGCCTGGTCTCCGATTGACCATTCTGGTCTTTATATAGCTGCAGGGCAGTTCGAAATCGGTCCATGGATTCTCCTAAAACACCAGCGTTCCGATCTATTCCGCGCCAAATCGTCTCAACGCGGCGAACCACAGCACATCGAGAGAAATCACGAACAGATGCAGCAGCGCGAGAATGGCCACGAGTGCGCCGACTCCGGCTCCCTGAAGAAGGCGGCGGCGCTTCACGGCCCGGGAGAGATCCTCTTCGTTCGGCATGAAAGGAACCACGGCCAGTGGAAATGACTGGGTCAACCGCGCGAGTTGTTCCGGGGTGCGTATCGAGTGATCGAGCGATTCCGCTGCGGCGCCGGAACCGAGTCCGCCGGCGAGGGCGAGAATAAAGCCCAGAAGCACAATGGCAGGCCGGTTGGGCTTGTCCGGCTTCTCCGGCAAGCTGGGCGGATCGATGAGAGAAAATCGTTCACCCTTGCGCTGAACTTCTAAGCCTTCCGAAACCTTGGCTTCCAGCAACCTGGACCGGATGTCCTGGTACTTCTGTCCCGATGTGTCGCGATCGCGCGTCAGGAAGAGATAGTCAGGCTCCATCTCCGGAGTCCGTTCGAGGCGGGCGGCATAGTCCTGGAGACGTCGTTTCACAGCCGTGCGAGTCGCCCGCAGGGCGTCCAAGGAAGAGGTTGCGGAATTGAGCTGAGCCTGGAGATTGATATAGGCGGGATTTTCCGGTCTCAGCATGGGCTTTCGAAGAGGGACAGATCCAAGCTGCCGAAGTTCCTGTTCCAAGGCTTCAATCGTGCGGCGGATTTGAATGACATCAGGGTGTTCAGGGCTTAAACGCTTCAAGGTGCTAGCCAGCGTGGCGCGGGCGTCGATGAGCAGCTTAGAGGGCTCCTCGATCTCCGGACGCTGTCCGGTTTCCTTGTCCAACGCGTCGATCTCCTGCTTCATTTTCAGAATATCGGGATGGTCAGGAGACCGATTGGCAGAGGCGCCGGCATATTCCGCGCGCAGGGCGCGTAAGCGCTCGGTTGAATCCAGGATGCGTTCTCCGGTCACGGACATGATCGGGGTATGTGGTTTGATCGTGGCGAGTTCACCTTCAAGGTAGTTCTTGCGTTCCTCAAGGGTTCGAATCTGCTGGTCGATGTCCGTCAGTTCTCGATCAGACTGGCTCATAAGCTGCAAATTCAGAGGCATCAGTTCCGGCAACGCGCCGCTCGCCCGGCGCTTGAACTCGGCAATCTTTTCATCGACCTCGCCGATGTGCCTGGAAAGGTTCTCCGCTTCCTGTTGGAGGAACGACGTCGCTTCCTGCGCCTGCCGCTCTCGACTCTTCAGGTTCTGGCCCAGGAACAGACTGGTCAGCTCGTTGGCGACCTTTTGAGCCAAATCAGGCGAGTTGCTCTGGTATGCCACGGTGAACGCGATGGTGGCCTTCGTCGGATGCTGGGTGCGCTTGTCCACGACGTCGGCGCTGATCACTTCAACCCCGATGTCTTTGATGAAGCGTTTCACGATTTCTTCTGCAGGATTGGTTCGACGCAGGTCCGCATAGAGATTGTATTGTTCCACAACCTTCCATAAGGTCGTCCGGCTCATGACTTGTTGCTTGATCGTTTCGATGCGTTGATCGGCATAACTTGTAATCGTCGAATGCACGAGTTCTGACGGGATTTCCTGTTCCTCGATCAGAATGGTTGCCATGGATTTATAGGTCGGTGGCCAGAGAAATGCCGCGGCGAGACTGAGGATCAAGAGCACCCCGCCAGCCAAGAGTGTCAACGTTCGGCGGCGGCGGAATATCTCCAGGTAGTCCTGAAGACCTTGAGCCGGTTCAGAGAGTCTTGAAGGGGGTTGAGTGCTCATAGTCAACGTGTCTAATGCGAGAACGCCAGTTTCGACGGATAGTACGTCAGCATGAACATCGTGGCATTGGACATGGCTGGACCGGAGAAACCGTCCACGTCCCGCCGACCATAGGTATAGGACAGCTCAACTTTCCACCACTCCAGAAATTCCCAGGCGATCTTGGGCGTGAGATAGAAGTAGCGGCTTTCCGGTATCGTGCCGCCTTGCGGGAGATTCGTGACACCTGAGATGAGATAGCCGGATCCGTTGAAGGAGGTCGTCAGGGTTTCGGTAAGATCATGAGAAACCGTGAGACCTGCGCGGTCTCGTTGAGTAAGAAGACCGAATCCGCTCGGCACAATATCCCGGTCCACGTTCACTTGAATCGATAGACTCTCAAACGTTTTGGTGAGACTGGCGCCGAACAGCCAGACGGCACTCTGGACATTGATGGAATCGTTGATTGTCCGGGTCGTCGAATTCACAAAACGGGGTCCACCGTATGCCGATCCCGTCAGAGTTTCAGTGAATGCATGGGTCAGGTTCAGATTGACTCCAGGAAAGCTGGCGCGGAACGGTGCGGACGCATTCGTCGTATGGAAATATACATATGAGCCGGATAATTGGATTTGGTCTTGTTCGGTCATGTGATAGACCACCCCACCGGAACCTCCAAAGAGTTGATAGTCCACCAGTCCAAGGCGCACGCCATTCTCATAGGTGGTGTCGGACAGCTGAAAACTGGACTGGAACGACAGTTTCTCAGTAAGCCGTCGAGTCCAGGACGGATTGGCCGTCCATTGGTTCCGTTGTGTAAAGCGCAACACCAAGCCGGTTGTCAGCAGTTCGCTTATCAGCGTGTTGTCACGGGCGAATCCCCCGGTGAAACCAAACAGATCCTTCTCGGTCGTATAACTGAGGTGTAGTGGGAGAAATACGTTGGTAAATTGAGTCTCCTCACCTCCATAGTACGACACGAAGTCGGCAGCGACCCGGCCACGTACCTCCAAGCGCTCTGATTTCCCGGCGAATTCGGCTGCCGGCGAGACCCAATAGCCATAGGTCTCTTTGTGCGGGAGTGGAGTTAAAAGCAAATTACTGTTGTACACGCTCTTGACTCCGATCGATGGCACGAGCGACCATTCGGCAGCTTCGCTTTGGCAGACCATGCCAGATCCTAAAACGAAGACCCACAGGATGAACCGTCCAATGTCCTTCCAGCTGGGAGATCGGACACGGTCTCCAACCTGATGTTCCAATCGCATTGGTGCCACTATGGCTACGGCACCATGACGACGTCGCCGCGCTGCAAGAGAATGTTTTGTTCCAGATCGTTCCCCTTGCGCAAGTCGCCATAGCGAAAGAGAAATGCTTTTTTCGCTCCCTTGACCCGTCTGATGACCTTGATGTCATTTTCTGCGGCAAAGGGCGTCAATCCTCCGGCTAAACTCAACGCTTGAAGCACATCGGTATAGTGGCCGATCAAGTACTCTCCCGGCTTGTTCACGCGTCCGACGACATAGACTTTGTAACTCAAGACTTTCGTGACCGCTACCGACACATTCGGATTCGGAATGTATTTCGTCAGCCGCTTCACAAGATCGGCACGAACCTCCTCGACCGTTCGATCTTGGGCTTGGATATCTCCGACGAGAGGGAACGAAAACATCCCGTCGGGACGAATCACGACCTCCCTGGTGAGTTGCTCATCTTTCCATACGGAAATCAGCATGACATCTTCAGCTCCAAGGCGGTAGTCTGTATCGACCGATAGTGCTGCTGGTGTAGCTCCCATGGCATTGAACCCATGCGACAAAGCGCCGCCCGCCAGCATTCCGAGAAACAAAATCAGCAGTCCCATGCTGCGAACAACACAACGGGTGTAACCAGCCATAACCATTTTCCTACCCCCTCACCTGAGACAGGATCTGTTCCGCCTCCTGACGCCCCTGAAACACCTCGGCACTCTTCAGAGCCTTCGAGAGATAGGTACGGGCCTCGGCTGTCTTTCCAGATCGATAGAAAGCCATTCCGAGGTGATAATTCAGCGTGGGAATTTCCGGCGATTTGGCAATCGCATTTTTCATGAGGCGAAGCGCCTCTTCCTCTTGCCCCATTTTGAAGTGCACCCATCCCAGCGTATCCAGAAACAGCGGGTGCGGCGCATCTTTCTCAAAATCGCGGCTGAGCGCGAATGCCTTCTGCAAACTCTGGGGGTCTCCCTTGTAATCGACCAGCAAGGCCGCCAGGTTGTTTGCGGCCAGCACGTTACGGGGATTCAGTCGCAGTGCTTCATCATAGGCGGTGATGGCATCATTGAACCGGCCTTGAATGGAATAGGCCGATGCCTGAAGCATGTACAACTCTTCACTGTCCGGGTTGGCCTTCAACCCGGCTTGAATCACCTGAACCGCCTGGTCCGGCTGTTTCTGCGCCAGCCACAACCCTCCCCAACCAAGCCACGGTGCGATCCATTTGGGGTTCACGCGAGCCGCTTCGCGAAACTGGACGTCGGCTTCCTGAGGATGGCCGCTGAGGGCGAGAACCTCGCCCAGCAGTCCATGGCCGAACAGATGATCCGGCTGCCTGGCCAGCAACGCATCGAGTCGAGTCTTCGCACGATCGGCATGGCCGTGCGCGACATCCAGTTTAACCAGAGACAGCCATGCGTCAGGATCGTTCGGGGCATACATCGTTGCGCGCTCATAGGCCGTGCTGGCTTTGTCGAATTGTTGCTGCGCCTCCCGCAGACGTCCTTCCGCCATAAAGGCAACGACACTGTCTTTCGCGACACCATGGAGCCGGTTCAACGTGCGTTCCGCTTCAACCCAGTTTTTCGTGACCAGATCGAGCATCATCAACATATCGAGCGCGGCCAAGTCGTCCGGCCGTTGCTTCAGCAAATCGTCGAGCCTCGTACGGGCTTGTTGGTGACGGCCGCTTTGGCTTTCCAGCGCCGCAAGGGATCGTCTGGCATCGACCTGCCCGGGATAGAGCGCGACCGCGCGCTCGAAGCTTTCCTTCGCAAGATTGTTCTCCCCTGTCAGTAGATAGGCCTGGCCGAGCAGAAAATGCACTGTCGCCAACTCCGGCTGATCGTGCAACACAGTTCGAAAGGCCTGCACCGCATCTTTCCCGTTCCTCCTGGCTAAGGCCATTCGACCTGAGAGAACCAGTCCATCGGACGAACGGGGATTCTCCTTCAAGACCTCTTGGACCTGCCGTTCTGCTTCCGCCTGTTTGCCCGCGACAATATCCATCTCCGCCAGTTTCACCTTGGCTTCGAGGCCGGCCGGTTTCTCCTTATAACCTTTGACCAGTTCGGCATATCGCTCACGCGCATTGGCTTCCTGCCCGTTTTTGAGATACAACGCCGCAAGTCCGAATTGAATTTTCGCCGAATGCGGCAACTGGGCCTCAGCCTCCAGAAATGCCTGCTCTGCAGCACGATGATCCTTCCTGGTGCTCAGAAAATCTGCCAATAGGAGACGGCGTTCCTCGCTATTCGGATCGAGAGCGATGGCCTCGCGCAACACGGCCTCCGCCTTTTCATGCGCACCTTGCGTGTCGAAGAACCGGGCCAACTTCAGCCGATGATCGAACAGGGCTGGTTCTGTCTCAATCATGCGGCGCGCCACCATTTCCGCGCCGGCCATATCGTTTGCCTGAACCAGGGTCATATTTAAATTGTTCAGGAGATCCATATCTTTCGGATGAGCGTCCAGTGCCCGCTGCAGCGTGGCCACTGCATCGCGATACCGCTGTTGTTGACTATGGAGGGTGGCCAGTAAAACCGCCACGTCAGGCTCGGTCGGAAATTGCGAATGCAGCGCCTCGGCTTTGGTCACCGCGTCAGAGAGTTGTCCCTCGACGGCCAACACCGCAATCTTGAGGGCATTCGCTTGAGGATGTTGCGGATCTTTCGTCAGCACCTTGTCGGCTGTTAAGACGACTTGCTCGCTCAGGCGGGCTTCAAGATAGTACTTGGCAAGAGCAATCAATGCGGCAGTGTGGTCAGGAGCGAGCTGTACCACCTCTTGATAGAGCGAGACGGCATTGCGCCAGTTTTTCCCCTTCTCCTCGACTTGCGCGAAGAGAAAATAGGCATCGGCATCCTTCGGATCGATTTTGAGGACATTGCGAAGTGCTACGCGAGCTTTAGGATAGTTGCCGGCTTCAAGGTATTCTTGCGCCCGCGCACGATACTTGGCCTTCCGCTCCTCGGGCCCGCCACACGCGACCAGTACGATTGTCACGAGCAATACTACGGCGATATTCTGGTATGTCATGTTGTTACCCCTCACGGTCTCTCTATAACCACCGTCGAATCCCTAACCCGAACAGGATCCATAGGGACACCAACCCAAGTTGCTTTACACGATCTGAGAATGCGTGTAACAGGAGTTCGAACGAGAAGAACAACACGATTAGTTTGGCAGCAAAAAGACCGAGCGCCGAGATGTCCGTGCTTACTCCCGGGAAAAACGGGAAGATCACGGCCAAAAAGACCATCAGATAGTCAAGTGGCGTCGTCTGGAACCGGCTGTGCCTGTCGAACCGCATGCAGAGCAAGACCATCACTGCCATCACGCCGAACAACATGTGATAGGTCATTGGGAACGGAGGAGCGGCACGCAGCCATGATGCATCACTGACGTACAATAAAAACGTGCTCCCCATGTAGAGCCCTCCTCGCACAAAATACGGAGCCAGTCGGGGCACGAAGGAGAGACCGACCAAGACAATGGCGAACAGCACGGTCGAAATATGCCCGATATCCTGAGGAACCTGAGCAGGAAGGAAGACTGTCGCTATGAGAAAGAGAGGGACCACTGCGGCTAAGAATCGAATCGGCAGATCGCGTACCCATGGACCATTGAGCACCTCAGAAAGCCACTGGTCTGAACGAACGCATGCAAGCTCCGGAGCAGGGCTGGAAAATATGCCATGACCTGCGGCAACAAAGAGCGTCAGTACTCCGCCGGCCAGAATGAGATAGAGCGGCACAATCAGAGTATCGGACTGCCATCGAAGCACATACGCCAACCCCACCATCCCTGCTTGAATGCCGTAAATTACCGTCACGGCTTCATAGTGGGACAATCCGACCGCAAGCAGCTTATGATGGATATGCGTACGGTCGCCGACAAAAGGAGAGCGGCCTTCAGCGAGTCGCTGCCCAAACACTCCCAGTGTATCCAGAAATGGTAACCCAAGAAGAAGGAGCGCCAAGGCTGGGCTGAACGGCCCTCTCGTTGAATCGGTCAGAAGGATGGCCAGCACACCCATGATAAAACCAAGCAATTGACTGCCGCTATCTCCCATAAAAATCCGAGCGGGATACGTGTTGTAGCGCAAGAAGCCCAACACGCCTCCTAGAAACGGAACAGTCAGCAAAAGGACTGTCGAATCGTTGGAGAGGTGCGCCAAGTACGCAATTCCGCAGAGGGTCAAGAAGGAAAGCCCTCCGGCCAATCCGTCGAGGCCGTCCGTGAGGTTTACCGCATTCGAGACGCCGACAAGGAAGAGCGTCGTGACGGGAATTCCGATCCACAGCGGCAGTTCTGCATCGAGTAGGAATGGAATGCTTTCGAATCGAATTCCTCCAAGCACGATGACGGTAAGCGCCGCCATCATCTGCCCCAGTAATTTAGTCCGATACCCGAGATTCACACGATCGTCCCACACGCCGAATCCCAACAGAATCAATCCCCCCAGGAGTATCGACAACGTGACGCTATTTTTAGGGCTCCACCACAAAATGCTGGCAAAGGCTCCAATTGCAAAGGCAATCCCGCCAATCCTCGGGACAGGATGTTGATGCACCTTGCGTTCCCCTGGTTGGTCCATGATCTGGAACCGAGCAGCCAAGTGGCGCAGAGGTGGAATCAACGCCATGCATATGAGAAGCGACATCATGAAGCTAAAAAAATGCTCGCTATTCATCACAATCCTCTCTCCTCAACATCTCGGGAATGTTGAGATCGAGTTTTGGCTTGACGCAAACTGGATTGATGCTCCCCGCATTTCTTGAAACGCCCCTTATCATCTTCATCCGCGTGCAACGTAAACCGTCCCCGGGCTAGATGCGTCAGTCCGGCACATACCGATTCAATTCAGGCTCGATTGTTGAGACGAACCGGAACAGCCGTTGATCGACAATATTCTCGGTTTCTCCTGGGCCCACGAGCGAGGCGATCCGCACAAGTGCTCCATCGGTCCGCCCCCGCGACACGGCGTCCCAAAACAGAAATAATTTGACGAGATATTCATTGCTCAGAATACGGTCACGCTGTTTAAACCAGTACAGCACGATTTGTTTTTGGCTGTCCTTTTGGATCAATGCTCGATTGACATGCAGTGACCGAACCATCCCAGGGCTGACCGGTAGGTCCACACTATTCATTGAAGAGATTTCCCAACCGCCGCCTGGAAGACAGCTTTGAGGAGAGTGCGCTGACTGTCCCTTTCGTTGCGACTGATAGTAGGCAGCATATAAATTGACGGGCTGCCCATCGCCGAATCGAAAGTCGGCCAATACGTAGTCGTCGAACCGAAGCGCATCGATGTACTGCTTTTCCAAGGAGAGCGAGGTGCCTAGCCACCCATCGAGCTTCATGGGGAAATCGACAAATACGGCCCTTGGCGGTGGAGCCTCTTCACGTTCCACCATGAGCATCGAAGCCGCGGTCATGGAAACGAGGAGAGCCACGCTGCAAAGATATGCGGGGTTCGGGAACGGCCTGCGGGAGATTGGAGGCCTGAGGTTGGAACGATGATGAGAAGCGATGTTTAAGGGCGAGGGAGAAAGGTGAGGTTGGCGTCCGACAGCAGGTATGGGATCATGAAATTGATCAACCCAGGTGAATCGACTGAAAATAGAGGCCCGTGCCCCTATCATCCCGATCCTGGCCAACACACACATCTCCAGAATCAACAGGCCCAAACTCACCATAAACAACACCCAGCCCTCGAATAGGTGGTAAAACCCTTCTGCCGCTCCCTGCCCGTACCATTCGACCAGAACTCCGATCATCCCTATACGGAAACCGTTCACGACAATGGAGATCGGAATCGACGAGAGGACGAGCACCACCCGCTTCCACATGCGATCTTTGAAGAGATAGGCGCAGAGCAGCGCAAGAGAGGTGAGAGGAAGCAAATACCGAATGCCGCTGCAGGCTTCAACCACCTGAAGTTGGACCGGCCCTAGATCGATCACATTGCCGTCGCGAAAGGCCGTCACGCCGACAAGCTGCAAGCAGCTCACGCCGAGGGCTGAGGACCACAATTGTAGTTGACTCGACAGACTGGCATACAAGAAAACCGGCAACGGAATACTGGTCAATAGATAGGAAAGCGGAAACGCGATTGCCTTTGCCCGACGGACTCCGATTGATGCAATGACCAGTCCCACAATGACCATCCAGAGCGAAACATGCTGCAAGACATACAGCGTAGCAAGCTCACCGATCCAATAGAGGAAGAGTCCTCCTGAAATCACGACAAGGCCCCACCACGAGTGCTCAGCGCCAGCTTCAGCGACGCGATGCCGTGCCTGCCAGATCAAGAACAGACTGATCAGAGGCACAAACATCCCGTGGCTATAATCTTCACTCCCGGTCCAGTAGCTGAACAGAAAGGCCAGGCTGTCGGCATACAGGCGCCCCAGCAGGACTATGGCGAATACTGCGCTGAAGCCGATAAAAATCTTGCTACGCATAAGACAGGTTCAGATGTGAATGGAATTTAGAGATGGATGGCCGCGCAGTGAATATTCTGGACGCGTGATTGAAGACCATACGAAAACTTCCTCACGATCGGTTCAGACAACTTCCGGATCACGTATTCACTCCTATATCGCGCGGTGAAAACGGTACGCGACGACACGGTTGTATGTTGCCCCGGCCCAACCCTATGCCTTGCGCGTCCCACGACTCTCATCTGCTCGAATATGCTGCGTATAAAGAACGGGCTTGATACCTCCTAACTAAGGTACCAAGCCCTGGTTCAAAGAACGCGTCCTATCGTCTAGGCCTGAGGCCAGCGAAGATTTCGCAGACCACCGGCGCCAAGACCGACCAGTGAGATAAGACCTGCGCCGAACAAGATGACGGCCGCCGGTAATGGCACCGCTGTCAAACTATTCAATGCCCCACGAACCGTCACGATATTTCCATCGCTGTTCTCGAACATGAGACGCCATCTGGCGGCCGTGAGAGAAGAAAGGCTTGGCGGGTCTTGCAAGTTGGTATTGCTAAACAGGCTCCCACCTTCGCGGTCGAGTTGGAGGTCAAAACTGAGTGGCGTGTAGCCATTGGCCGGGAGGCCTACGGCTGCAGTCACCAGCTTCCAACGATCTCCCATCAACCCGCCTCCCAGGCTCGTATTCTGAGAAATCGTCACCGCATTCGCGCCGAGAGTAAATGACGACGTGTAGTCGCCGATCACCACGGTCATCGCTGTGACAGCGCCCGGATAATTACCGCCGACGCCTCCGGCGGCACTATCGAATTGAAATGACCCCGTCACAGGAGAGGTCAGATTCATTGTGGGAGACAATAATGCTCCGCTGATGGTGCTCACGCCTCCTGTAAAGGAATACGGCACCAGAGCGGCATGCGCAGCGTTCCCGGAAAGGAGAAGGGAGCACAGCGCGATCACCGGCACGAACACCCCTTTGATCGATGACTGCTTCATAGTCTGCATACAAACACTCCTTCGTAAAGGTGGTACATGCGCACGGCCTGATGATGGAGCAAATCCTAGACCGCCGATCCTACCTGCTAACTGGTTGTGAAATAATGCGGGGCAAAAAATTGTCGGCGAGGACTGTTGCTACAACCCTGCGGGCCTGTTCAATTCTGAATCAGGCACGCGATGTCACAGAAGGTGTCAGGATATTGCACGGTACCGCATAAGACGGGCACAGGAGCGCGAGGGTGCCGGCGGTGATATAACGACGATGTCGTGCTGCCTACGCGAAGCTACTGTTCTTTTGCCGACAATTCCAGGCAACAAGCCCGATCAGCGCGTAATACGTTCGGCTCGAACAACGTAACCGCCGCCGGCAACTGATCTGCTGCAGCGAGATTATCGGGTCTCGAATTCATGCTGTTCCACTGAGTCATCGAAGCTTAGAGGCCGGCGATTTGGAAGTTCCCGCCACATCTGTCGAAAACTTCAGAATGGCTCCTGTCGTTCATCACGCCGCCTTCTTCAACGGAGCAGGCCGCAGCTTCGCTTGTGACGTGTCGGCAGGAACTTCGGAGGGATTCGTAGCGACACTTGGACAGACCGCCGCCATGACAGACACAAGCTTTCTTGCCAGCACGATACGATCGAAATGGTTCATGACATACCGGCGACCATTGGCGCCTAGCCGCCGACACCATTCCCGATCCCGTGATAGTTCCAATACGCGGCACGCCAGCTCTTTTGCCTGCTCTGGTTCGATGCAGATGCCAGCTTGGGCGTCCCGAACGAGCTCCGCGCTCTCTCCTTCCACTCCAAGAATAATCGGCTTCTCCATTGCGAGACTCTCGAATATTTTTGAAGGGATCACGGTTTTGAAGAGATCGGATTTTTTGAGAAGGACGAGACTGACATCCGAAAGCGCCCAAAACTCCCGCATGCGACTTTTCGGTTGCTGGTCGAGCATCACTACGTTGTCAAGCCCCATGGCCTTCCGCATAGAAACCAGGGTTTGTCGTTCAGCACCATCGCCGACCAATAGAAAGACGATGTCCTGACGACCGACCAGTTCTTGCGCCGCGTGCAGCATCGTCTCAAGATGATGCGCCATCCCGTGAGTACCGAAGTACGAGACCACGAACTTGCCCTGCAGGCCAAGTTCGTGCGCAACAGAATTATGTCCTGTAAGCGGTTTGTATTGCCTAAGATCGACTCCGTTCTTCACGACGACAATCTTATCGCCCTCAATGCCTTTCCGTAACATGTACGCCTTGAATGAGTCCGTCACCGGCACAATTCGATCTGCCTTGCGATAGGCGAGCAGCTCAAACCTCTCGAGCATTCTGATAATGGTTCGATTCTTAATTGCCCCCACGGCAAGGATAGACTCCGGCCATAGATCGCGAATTTCCAATATCCAGGGGATTCGTCTTAACCTGCCGACAACAAAGCCGGCGAGACCGTTAAAGAACTGGGGAGAAGTTGAAAGCACGACGTCTGCTTTAGGAAGAAAGAAGGCAACGACAATCGCGGACACCATGTAGGACACATAGTTCAGTGTTCGTTTCAGAAAGCCTTCATTAGCCGTGACATAGGTCCAAACTCTGACAACCTGGATACCGTCTTGCGTTTCGCGATGAAAAAACTGGTTGCGATATCCCTCATAGACTCTACCCTGAGGATGATTGGGGGCACAGGTCACGACTGTAACCGCGTGTCCGTCTTTGACCCATTGCCGGCAATGCTCGTACGTCCTGGTCGCTGGCGCGTTCACCTCTGGAGGGAAATAATGAGACAAGAATAAGATGTGCATGAGATTACTCAGTCTTGCGCGACGGGCTCGCCTGTTGTTGTCGTGATCCGATAGCCGAAACTCATCGGCACGGCTCCTGAGCAGGTATACACAATCGCTTTGTTCTTGGTTTCGCGGCCAAACTCAGGGTAGTACCAGCTCTCTTCGACACGGACTTCTCCTTCATTCAGCATCTCAAGGCTGGCCCATTCATGGCCACCCGCATCTCGAATACTGACCCGCCGCTCCTCTATGACTGCCGTGAAGTCCGGATGGAGGTGAATATAGCTTTTCGCGTGATGTCTTCCTGCCCCTTCGATATCGTCAACCACCAGCCAGTGAGAACTGCCGTCGTACTCAATTCTTCTGCGGTGAATGAGAGCTCCGGGCAACCTTTTGTATCCGTCGTGGGCGCCCTCGAAGACGGCTCGATCCTCAGAATTTTCCTGTGCCCATCCACACATGGGCCTTGCCCGCCTCGCGACGCGAAAAACACTCCAGATCTCGGACTGCTCTTCGTCGTCGATCGTCACGGTATTATGGGCTCTGGTGCTGCGCGCATAGGCACGTTGCTGACTGTGTTCGTAGTCGTAGACACCGCTGTCCACGATCATGCGCCGACCATTTACGGCCAACTCATAGCTCAGCGTATCGCAGTGCGCATGGCCGGGCTGATGACGCGGTCCAATCTCTCCACAATCGATGACCATCATGTCGAGGCCTTTGCGTAGAATGTAGTAGCCGCTTTGCGGGTATTGGGTGACAGATAGCTCGTTCCGCATGTCCGGTCTGGTGTAACCAATAACTTGGCCGGCATATTCATAAATGCGTTTTGGGTTGGGAGTGATTCCAAATGCTGAATCGTTAAAGAGCGGGATTTCACCATCTGGAAGACACATCGTGCTCAAGAAATTCAACGCCTGGATGGCCCGAGTCTTGAAACGACCGATTTCATCGAACACGATCACGTCACGAGATGATGTCATCAGGTTCAGGACATCCAAATAATCCATGATGCAGATCGAGTGATACATCGGACTTCGTTCATAATGTCCGCCGTCCTGGAGAAACTGTTCCTCCAGTTCCTCATTCAGAATCTTCATGCCTTTCTTGATCCACCGGTCTGCATCTTCGCCTTCGAAATACATGCCCGAGAAAAAAATGGCCACACCATTTTTCAGGTAATGATTCGCCAAAATGTGATACTCGATGTTTCGCTCAAGCCACAGTGTTTGCTGATAAAGACTCTCCACCCACTCCTGCTGAATCGTCACATTCGGCGCCAGAAAAAACTTAATCCAGTTCACGATTCGCAGGGAAACCGTGTACGGTTCCCATGCATCCTCCATGCCCGGATTGCAATGCGCGACCCAATCTGCAACTAATTGCTTTCTCAGCTCAAGGGATCGAGACTGATCATTCAGGTAATCAAAGTAGTGTAGGTTATACCGCCAGAGTTTGGACATCTCTTTGCTCGTCCAATCCATTCGACGATTTGAGAAGGTCTTTTCCTGATTCAAAAACCTGAACGAATAATCTCTAGCGGGAGGCCGTGGATCTTGACCGTTCTGGAGGAATCCTATGCCAGGCCGTCGCCCTAATCGACGAGGTCGCCGGAGTTTGGTTAACGGCCTCTGTACTCGATTGCAAATCAGGGCCAGGACCTGTCTCGGTCTGAGGTAACAGAGTGTTCGCGTGTATAGCAGCAATCGGTTCATCGCGAAAGACAGAACGTTGGTTCATCAGAGAAAGACAGAGGCAATGTGCTCACGACTACGCGCGCGATCTGGTTTGACATCACGCACTGATTGGATGCAGTCAGGGAATTGTTTCTGAATCATCGCCGGCGCGTATTATTAATTGCCGGAAGTTTTCGATAGGTCGCTGAGAAGCGTTCGGCGTACTCCTTCGACGGCAGCTGAATCCCACCGGTCAAGATTCTGTTCGCCGCCCGTCCGCAGAACTTTTTGGACATCTACTCTGCTTAACGCCGACAATAAAACATAATCCTCCAACCCTTCCCGAAAGGCCTCCCACCGGCGGCTGCTCACGACTCCCGTGTCCGATTCATACACAACCGCCCAGTCCGGCCGGCGGCTATCGAGGTCATCCCAGGCAGAACTGCCATGTGTGTCGCTATAGGACCAAAATCCCACTCCGCTGGCGCGATATTGCCATGCCCACCAAGCAAGAAATCGATAGTCATGCAACGGCGAGCCGAGTTTTGCCGGCGATTTCGGATTGCCGTAGATCCACCATTCCTTTTTAAGACCCGTAAAAAAGACACCCAAAGGGCCGCGCACAGCCAAGAGATTAGGTTGCCAGTAGTCCACCAGAGTCTGCGCATCCCGAAGGTCGGATATCTCGATGGGTGGACTCGCATACACGCCGGGATCTGTGTATATCTGGATAGAAGGATTCCACTGCTTGACGGCTTCAGCGACGGCCTTGACCAGCTGTAAACTGTCACGATTTGGTTCGTCGACCGGATATAAGGCCCAACGGTTTACGGGCAGGCCTTGAGTTGCGAGGTACGCAGATACTTTCCCGACCCATACAATCAACCGCTCTTTCGCAGCAGGATCGAGAGTCTGTGCCCTGTTTGAAAATCCCAGTGGATTTTTTCCGGCACTCCAACCGAGAAAAAGCAACAGCATTCCATGTTGCTTGGCCAATTCAACCGTATGGACAAATTGGGTAGTCCGGGTGACAACCCAGCTGCCGTCGAGTGCAAGGCCTGGGATCTCAGAAGGATGCGCCACGAATGTATCGATACCATGGAGCACCAAGTCACGGACCGCAGCATCCCGATTACGAAAGATAGGGATGTCAGAAAGGTACGCCCAGTTCACGGCATGCAGCGGTGTAGTACCCGCTCCACTATACGCAATAATAGTTGCCATGGCCGGGACGGTGAGAACGCGGTTGCGACCCTCCAGATGGATCTCGAAGCGGTAGGTCCCAGGGCCGAGAACGGCCAAATTCACATCGAGCCAGATATAGGCCGGCACACCTGAGCTGACCTTCAAGGGTATACCATCCCTCAGTGGCACAAGCGGGTCATACACTCGTTTTCCGTTTGCCGCCACGACCGGTCTCACCTCGAATAACTTCACGGAGCCCGCAGGAAGGCCGCGAACCATCACGTTGAGCCCATCAGCGGCAACGGACTTCCCAACAACGATCCCCAGGCACGCACTTTCATGCTCCCCCGCGTATCCCCGCATCTCAACTAGGGGCGGCTGGCCGCTCAATTGCTCATGAGCGCGAGCCGGATCGATCTCTGTCCACGGATCCTGTATCCACGCATGCATTGCCTGGCTTGCCAGCGGCAACGCGATTCGCGCGTTTTCCCTCTCTACGGCCCGTTTGAGTGCTTCTGAAACTCGACGGGTACTATCTTCCATTGCTGTGCGAACGTTGCTGGTAGCTGGCGCGCTTGCCGGCAGGTGCGCAGTCCCGGAAGGGCGCCACGCGACTTCGTCCAAGAACAAATAGTCGCCCGAGGCATGCAACACCAAAACCAACGTGCCGGCAGCCGCTTGAATGTCCACGTCCAGCCAGTGCGCGCTCTTGTCACTGAGCGTCGCTGACGACGGGGTCAGCGATCCGACCAGCCGCAGCTTCTCCCGATGGTCGCGCGTATACACGTCAACTTGCCGTGGCACATCTACACCGGCGGACAATCCTTTTGCGGAATGTAGCCGTAACGTACCTGCCCGAGGCGACTGCACCGAGCTTCCATCTGCAAGACGAAGTTGTATCGCAATTGGGGTGCGCGCCGCCCATCCAACCGCCTCCTTCTTCATCCACATCGGATACGCGGCTAAGGTTCCGTCCGTCAGCTGCTGCGCATCGTCATTATCGGTGCAGTGCATGTAGTTCGGGGGCTGACTAAACTCTACGACGGTCAGAGTGCCGGCAACAGCATGGTCCGAAAAACCATGCGACAGCATCACAATCAGCAGCGCGGTTACATATCGAAAGTGCATCAACGAACCTCTAATCGACTGTGAGGCGATCGCAAAGGTCTATGAAGTATTGTGTCCATCGGTCAGCGTCGAACTCTGCTGCGTTAGCGCGTGCCCCGTCGCGTAACTTAGAAAGAAGGCAATCCGAATCGATCAAGGTCTGCATTGCCCTCGCCAAATCTGCAACGTCACGCGGTTCGACGAGGATTCCTGTCTCGGCTGTGACGATCTCGGGAATACCGCCCCAACGGGTAGCAATGACGGGGATACCGGCGCAATAGGCTTCAAGTATGACGCCGGGGTATCCCTCGATCTCGGCATAGGTCGGCAGTACAAGGGCGTCGTACCCTGCAAGAATTGGAATAACATCTTCCTTTGCGATAGGGCCGCAATACCTCGCAGGCGAATCCGCAAACCAAGAATGAGAGACGCCGTCCTGCAAAGGCCCATACACATCCACGACAATGCCAGTCGCTGCCAGCATCTTCGATGCCATTATGAGTTCGCCGATGCCTTTGGCCGGCTTGACGTGCCCGACAAAAACGAAGCGACGTCTGATGTGTGTGCTCGACCGGGCAACCGTTGCACGGCCGTCGCGTCTTCGGCTGTTCGGATACCAGTGGATAGAGCTTCTGGATCGGCCCTGGAAGTACTGAACAGAGGCCTTGCGTTCCAGCAGCAACGCGTCGGCTTGCAACACGGTGAGGTCGAACAATCGCCGTGATAGGCCCGCAGCGTTTCGATGCCAGGTATCGACGCCGCCGCCGAATCCTCTGAAGATCCACTTGCGTCGAAATACACGCGACACCACATGCACCACAGGCCCGAACGTGACGGCTCCTTTCAGGGAAGTCTGGAAGGTCAGAACAGAGGCCCATGGCAAGTGCCTTAGCAGCAGAACCAGGCACCGCAGGGCATAGACGACATTGTGCAGACCACCGATAGTCGGTCGTGAAACATCAATCACACGAATGCAAATCTTGTCTCTGCCCTGAAGGTCATCGACGAGTTGTTTGAAGAGCACCGTTGCGCCGCCTACGGGCGGCGGCAGGGGTCCGATGAGGAGAAGGTTCATGCCGCCCTGCTCCTCGCCGATGATAGGTGATACAAGAATGACGCTGGGTCGATGTTGTGGCGGATCACTCGCGCAGGGACTCCCACTGCGAGGCAGTTCGAGGGAATATCAGTCACCACAACCGCATTCGCTCCGATAACAGTATGACTTCCAATAACAATAGGACCAAGAATCTTGGCTCCGGCACCGATATAGACGTTATTGCCGATGGTTGGCACGCCCAGCCTGGTGGCACTACCGCCTATTGTGACGCATTGGTCGATGTGGACGTCGTCGCCGGTATGGGTTTCTCCATGAATAACAATGCCGAGACCGCCATATCCGAGCACCACACGACGTCCAATCGTTGCCGTATGCGGTAACCAGCACGCGAATAGAACGCGGATGAGATAATCGATCACGGATGGAAGCAGTGGGATATGCTTGCCGTTCAGAAAATGAGCCAGTCGATAGAGCCGGACAGGGTTCAGCATCTCAGGTGCCTATTCGACGGTTGTCCGCATACAGTGAACGGTAGCGATCCAGATTCGCGGACATTGTGAGCCTGATTTTCGCGAAGCGAATAGCGTCGTTTCCTAGCGTCGTAAAATTGTTTCTGCGGATGAATCGGAACGCCTGCTCAGCCATATCAGCGGTTTCGTCAAGAACCATCCCTACGCCGGCGGCCGGCAGCAGGTCACTGTAATCACCAATGCCGCGTGTGAGGATGACGGGGAGTCCACAAGCCAGATACTCCCCTACCTTCACCGGGCTGGCGACGTTATTGACGGTTGTGTCGTGGCGCATGATCAGTCCAACGTCAGCCGCCGACAGATAGCGGTGGACTTCGTTGTGAGGACACCCACGTACGAAGACTTGGGCCGACGGAAACTGAT
>CAZVEZ010000023.1:21860-25881 GCA_964626135.1 uncultured Nitrospira sp. | reverse complement strand
ATTATTCATGACAGTTTGTCGCGAAATCGCCCCAAAACGCGTTCCTCGTGAAGCGTATCTCGTATCTCGCATGAATAGATACAGACACACTCTTTCCTTCCTGCGCTTCACGAACGACGCTTCACGCACAAAATCAGCGGATCGGCGATTGCAGCGGACGTGTTCATGGATCATGCGGCTAAGGGCCGGGGGCCAGGGTCAAGGGCGGTTTGCCGAACTTGTGGCGCATGGAATTAATGACGCTAAAGACGGTCGGCTGACCGACCATTTTGGCCTCCAGTTCACGTTTTTTGGGAAAATCCATGAGTGAGATCCCAATCAACATCGTCAGCACGCCCTGCCCGGGCAAAAAGAGCATGGCAAAACCTGCCAAGAGAAATACGACGCCGACAATGTTCTTGACGACCAACCCCAACAGGCGCAGCGCCGGATGATGGTCTTTCATCCAATGACGGGGAGTGCGTATGTCAAAATAGTCGGCAGGCAGACGGACCAGAATCATCGGAATGGCAATCAGGGAACCGACAAAACCGATAGCTGAGGCCACAGTGAGACCGATGAGCACATCGACCGGAATCCATTGCTGAACTGTTTCGAATAAACCATCCATGAGAGGCGGCATCCTAACATGCGACCTGGGAGCACTCAAGGCAACGACCGAGCGGCAGCGAGTGTTTACGGCGTATTTCTCACCAGGCTATACTCTCGTCCATGAGAACGCATCGTGCGCTCCTCACATTCCGGGCCAGCACCTTCCTGGGGATTGCAGTCCTTGGCGTGGGGCTCCTGGCGAGTCCCTCCCATGTCGGCGCATCGGAAGACCTTCATATCGAGATGACGAAGAGAGGCCTGGGCAAGGAGGTCGTCATCACGCAGGGAGCGCGCGAGTGGTTCATGCTGATCGAGGTGACGCCGGAAAATTCCGTTGTTCTGAGGCAGGAAAAGAACCACGACCGATATCTCGTGGACGAGAGTGAAACGCATGACCGTCCCATGACCCCGGAAGAAGTCGATGCGGCTATTACCGATTATGTGAATAGCGTCAAGGCGAGAACCACACTCCCAAAAGACCCATGACGACAATGATCCGCGTATTCCTTTGACGGCAGCTCATCAATCTCCGCTGGTTTCCATTGTTTCTTCTACCGCGACTGTTTGACCCCTACCCGGTCACAGCAATCCCGAAGTTTGCACTTACTGCAGAAGGGCGAGACCGGCTGGCAAAGGTGCTGCCCGTAGGGGACAAGCAAATCGTTGAAGGTGATCCAATGCGGCTTCGGCAATTTCCGGCGTAGCGCCTGTTCAGTCTCTTCCGGCGTCTTCGTCCTCACATAGCCCCAACGATTGCTGATCCGATGCACGTGGATATCCACACAGATGCCGGGCTTGCGGTAGCCGACCGTCACGACCAGATTCGCCGTTTTCCGCCCGACCCCCGAGAGAGTCACCAACTCATCGATAGAGTCGGGAACCGTTCCTCCATACACATCCAGAAGGCGGCGGCAGATTGCATGAATAGATTTGGCTTTCGTCCTGTAAAATCCGACGGGATAGATGGCGCGTTCAATCTTCTCAAGAGGGAGGGTCAGCATGGTCGCGGGCTGATGTGCCAGCGCAAACAGCCTGGCACTGGCTTCACCTGTCGTCTTGTCTTTGGTCCGGAGGCTGAGGAGGCACGAAATGAGGATGCGGAAGGGGTCTCGGTTCGAGTCGCGCGCCACTACGCCGAGGACCGGCTCTTCCCACTGCCGATTCTCACGCTTGACAATTCGCAGCGCAGCAGTGATTTGATCCTGGCGCATGGACAAGGTGGGGAGATGAAGGCCTTGAGAGAGATGCGATTCACAGATCGGGCGATCCGTGGAAATGACGCTTACTCCGGCTTACGCTTCGACAACCACTTTTGGCGCCGCCGCTGCGCCTCGCGCTGCTTGGCTTTCTTCCTGACACTCGGCTTTTCGTAAAACCGCCGGCGCTTCAGTTCACGGAAGAGTCCTTCTCCCGCAAGTTTCTTCTTAGCGACTTTGAGGGCTTTCTCGACGTTATTGTTGAAAACTTTGATTTCCATTCTTCCCGTCTGTGTTCTTTCCCAGGCGATGCCTGTGCAGGTTTTTTTCTTGAGCCAGCCTGGCCCTGACTAAGGGGCGCAGTGTACCATAGCACCCTGAGTTCCTCAAGGCGGTTCGTCATTTGCTGAATCCGATCGAGAAGAGAGCGTTTAAGTCGTTGATTGTGTTGAATGTTTAAGTTTTCACCAACTGTATGACGTCCTGCATCGGCTGCGGCGATCGCCAACATCAATCCAACCGTGACATCAGACCGAACGCGCGGTTTCATCTCTGCCGAGCAGGCATGAAGCAGAATGCCCGCCTCCGTCGCCTGTTCAGCGATTTCAAGCGGAATCTCCGTCGCCAGATGGAGTGCGGCCGCCAACACGGCGGGACGAGTCCGGTCTGTCTTTGCAAGCTTCGTTGCCTGGATATAGCGCTGATAGGCATCACCATCCGCTTGCATAAGCTCGCGAAGCCGTCGGCCAATATCACTGAGCCGATGTTCAACTCCTCCTTGCCGGCTGAGGCGCGCACCCATAATTCCCAGCGAAACTGCGAGAGCCCCCACGAAGGCCACGACCGTACCGCCGGCTGGAATCGGGGTTGCCGAGGCCACTGCGTCCAAAAAGTCCGTGAGCGATTGTGCATGTAGATCAACCGGCCCCTGCCTGCGAGATGGGGCATGTTGTGTCAGCCGACCTAACAATCGACCTTCCAATCTCGACTCAAGTACCTGTGTAGAATCAAACTGTTCGAGTGCCAGGCCCTGCGCGGCAGCCTGAACCAGCGCTGCTTGTGGCACAAGCCCGATCACTTCGCTCCCCGCTACTGTCACACCATGCTCGGCAGCGCGGGTTCGGACCGCTTCAAGCGCGACATGGATGGGCGTGATGACATAATCGGTCAGGTTCATGGCCACCTGAACGAGTCGTCGACTGGCTAACTCCACACCGATCGCTTTGAGGTGGGGCAATCCACCGTTCGATTGGCGAATGTCTTTCGCGATGGACCGGGCCAGCGCCAGATCGGTCGAGTGAAGATTCACATTGAAGGCGATCAAAGGAGGTCGCGCGCCTATCACCACGGCGCCGGCCGTCTTGTGGAGGTGAGAAGGACCAAAATCCGGTGTCCAGTCCGGATCGGAGGCCATGCGGAAGGCGAGGCCTTGAATCCCTCCTCGACGAACCGACTCGAGTGGGACGTGATCGAGGTGCGAGGCCGCGTGCTCATAGAGAAATACCGGAATCTCCAGCTCTGTGCCTACTCGTTGCCCCACTCGCTTCGCCAGATGGATACAATCCTGCATGGTCGCGCCGCGCAACGGTACGAAGGGCACGACATCCGAAACCCCCACCCTTGGATGGACGCCCTTGTGCTTCCGAAGATCGATGAGATCGGTTGCGACGCGAATGGCGCGAAAGGCCGCTTCAGCGACGGCGTCCGGTTCGCCGGCAAAACTCAAAACGGAGCGATGGTGATCACGATCCATCGTCTGGTCCAACAACCAGACTCCCGGCACGGATTCTACAGCGCGCACCAGCGCATAGACCGTCGTCCGGTTTCGTCCCTCACTGAAGTTCGGCACACATTCGACGATTCGATCCACGCCCTGCCTCATCGAGCCTCAACACAACAAAGCCGGAGGTCTGATCATTATCCCTCCGGCTTCTTTCTCTTCACTGAGTCCCTGTTTATGCAATTACTTGGTCTTTTTCACGAACGCTTTATAGATCGTTCCCGCCTTCGTCTGTTCTTCTTCGAGTCCAACCATTTGATGGCCGGTCGTATCGCACCAAGCCGGCATGTCTTTCTTAATGCCTTCGTCGTCGGAGACGACTTCAAGGACTTGGCCCAACCTCAGCTCCTTGATCTTCTTCAAGGTCATAATAATCGGCATCGGACAAAAGTACCCGAGCGTATCGAGTGTCACATCGGCATGTGGCATAACGTCTCGTTTCTCTGGTTTGTTT
>CAZVEZ010000023.1:0-21760 GCA_964626135.1 uncultured Nitrospira sp. | reverse complement strand
GTTTGTTTAGTTAACTGAAGCCCCGCACCAAATGAACCAAATAAGCTAAATGAACAAGTTGACGCTGCCCTGTTTGGCTTCCGCGAGATAGGTGGTCACCCCTGCGAATTGATCGATACCCTCGATGAGCGTATCTTTTGCGATCCCCATCAGCCCCATGGTCGTCGTGCAGGCAATAAAGTGCACACCGAGTCCCAGCGCCGTTTCCATCAGTTCCGACACACCCGGCATCTTGTTTTGCTTCATCACCGTTTGCATCAGCCTCGTCCCCAGCCCCCAGAAATGGAACCGCGAGAGGGGAAGGCTGTCTGCGCCTCCCTTGTTCAGCATGCCGAACATTTGACGAAGCCAGTCTTTAGCAGAACTGGTCGCGCCTTTCTTGCGAATGGCATTGAGACCCCAGAAGGTAAAAAAGACAGTGACCTGCATCCCCATCGCGGCGGCCCCGGTCGCGATGATAAACGCCGCCATCGCTCGGTCCATGTCGCCGCTCAGCAATACGATCGTCACCTTCTCCGGCTTGGAAGCCCGTAGATTATCCAACGCGATCTCTGGATCCATCTGCGCAGTCGTCATGACGCCCTCTTTTTTGTCAGGTCCGCATAAAGATGGCGATTTCAATGGGGGTTTTCACTATAATCTTCGCTTCTTTTTTTTGTCAAGGAAGAGGCAGTGGAATGACACCCGTGCTGGTCCCCTTGCTCCCGGAGCGCGCACGATCAGAACGTGCTCGCCCGACGGCCGCAGGGGGGCCAACGCGGCTGCCATAAAAGCAGTGGGAGATGACGGACGAGAGTAGCAGGATTGGAAGATGCGTTTGGGCTACGAGAGGGAAAACAGAGCTTTGCTCAGCCTTCATCGGAGTCCGCATCCATCTGCACTAACAGCTCCGTCGCCTGCCGAATCTGGGTGCGCGAACCGAGTAACACCACGATATCACCCCCCATCAATCGAGTACTGTCCGACGGACTGGCCTCCGTCACCCCTGCACGCGTCCAAGCAATCACCAAAGCGCCTGTGCGTGGACCGAGAGCGATCTCAGCCAATGTCTTCCCCAGCGCAGGAGAATCGTCGTCGATTCGGCAGGTTTCGACTTCCGTATCGGCCATCGTCCCGCCATGAAGATGATGGGGGAGTTCCGGCGATTCGCTGCGACGGAGCAAAGCGTAACCTTCACTGCGAACTTGCGCAGCCTTCCGCATCACAAAGTCCTGCGGCATCTTGTAGGTGCGGAGCACCAGGGCAAAGATCTCGATGGAGGTTTCGAACTCCTCCGGCACCACATCATCCGCGCCAAGCCTGTGCAACTCGTCCAATTCACGCAAATAGCGGGTTCGCACGACAACATGGAGTCTGGGGTTGATTCCCTTCGCGACCTGCACGACCCGTCGAGTGATAAACGGGTCTGTTATCGCGACGACCAACACTTTCGCGTCTTCGATCTTCATATGCCGCAGCACATGCGAATTCGTGGCATCGCCGTAATAGACCGGCACCCCGTGTTTCGTCTCGCGGCTGACGATATCGCCGTCGAGATCCAAGCCAAGGTACGGAATCTCCGTCTCGCTGAGCACGCGGGCAAGATTCCTTCCATTCAACCCATACCCGGCAATAATAACGTGGCCCTTCATCCGAATCTGTTTCCCTTCGGTCTGCTCGACGTGGGCGATGGTGCGACGAGGGAGCCAATGATGCGCCCGCTGCCACGCCTCAGCGCGGCGTGCCAGATTCGGCGACCACTGCATGAGAAAGGGCGTCACGATCATGGAGAGCACCGAGACTGCTAGAAAGACCTGATACGGATCGCCCCTGAAATAGCCGCTCTCCTGCCCCTGCTGCGCCAGTAAGAAACTAAATTCGCCGACCTGAGCCAAGGCGACACCCACCATCACCGCCGAACGCGGAGGCACCCCCGTCAAGAGAACCGCTCCGGCCCCCGAAAGAAACTTGACCAACAGAATCGCCAGAAGAAGTCCGAAGACCAACAACGGATGCGCGAGCAACACCCGCCAGTCCATGAGGATGCCGATCGACACAAAGAAAAGACTGGTGAAACTGTCTCGGAACGGCAGCACTTCGGCTATGGCCTGATGGCTGTAGTCCGATTCGGAAATAACCAGTCCGGCGATGAATGCGCCCAATGCCAACGAAAGACCACCGAGCGAAGTGAGCCACGCGATACCCAGGCAGGAGACGATGATCGTCAACAAAAACAGCTCGCGGCTCCGGCTGCGAACGACATATCCCAACAGCTTGGGAATCAGATACCAGGAGGCTGCAATGACGAGCAAAATTGCGAGAACCGATTCCCCTAAGGTGAGCAGAATCGTCAGCCCGCTTCCCTCCGATTTACCGGAAAGAATCGGCATCAGCAGCATCATGGGTACGACGGCCAAATCCTGGCAGATGAGAATGCCGATTGTGGCGCGGCCATGGACCGAGTCGCTGTCCCCCCGTTCGGTCAAGGTCTTCAACACAATCGCCGTGCTGCTCAAGGCGAAGAGAAATCCCCAAAACAACCCTTCCCGCCAGGACAGTCCGGCGGACATCGCCCCGAGATACGCGATCAACAGCACGCCGCCGATCTGAACCGGCGCGCCCAGAAACATGAGGCTGCGCATGGAAAGCAATTGCGGGACCGAAAATTCGATGCCGATGGTGAAGAGAAGCAGCACGATTCCGACCTCGGCCAAGACTTCGACCGTGCCGACATCTGCGATGAGGTTCAACCCGTGCGGGCCGATGAGTGAGCCGGCGACCAGAAATCCGGCGATTGAGGGGAGTCTGAACTGATGAAATATAAAGACGACGGCAATCGACGCCGCGAAAATGACTAGCAGATTTGCAAGTACGCCATAGTCCGTCATGACAAAAATTGGTCAGGCGTGAGGGGTATGGGCGGCAGGAGAGGAAAGCTTCACGCGCCTCACACTTCACGGATTGAGGGCAAAGAATACCCTAGTAGCGAGAAGGTAACAAGGCCAAGCTATGTATTTCATTCAACAAAACACGTGGCGCGGCAGCAGTATCACGAGACAAACGAGCAGAGCCTGACTATGATCCGGGATTATGTTCGACACAACGATGGGATCGCCGACGACAAACCTCACATCCGCGCGACTTCCAACAGGCGTGAGTCGAACACGGGTTATGCTCATAACAGGACGACTCCTGCACGTACCTCGGTCTCGGTGAATCGGCCAGCCGAGCCATTTTGCCGAGCTGACTGTCAATAGAAAGACCCCCCCCGAAAGATGAATAGACGGCTTTGTCGCCTGTAGAATAGTTTGTGAGCACCATCGGTGAGTACAATCCACAGAGGAAAACGATGATGCAGCATTTGGTTGATCCACTGTCTCAAGCGAGGTGCTCTATGCAGCCCACCCGTGTGCTCATGATTGCCGCAACGATACTCATCTTGTCCTCCACGTGGGTATACTCCGGATCCGATACGACTGTCGCCTTTGATCCGTTCCTGATGCGGGAATGCCCCCAAGCCGATGGGAGCGCCCTCTACACCAACAAGGATTTACCCGGTTGCAAATTGATGACGCTGAAAGAACTCTCGATCGTGCCCTCGCTGGATGACATGCCGACCTATCGCCCCTCCTTGGCTGCCGCTCCTCACTACAATATGCCTTCATACCTCGACCGCGAGCAGACCGTTTCTGATTGGGCCAAAGATTGGCACGCCAGCATTGCCCCATCCGGATCGGTTCAGGCTGAAGTCTGTTCCATGTATGGAGAGTGGCTCAACCTTGTTCAGAAGACTCGTGGCGGGCTCTTTTACGGGACAGACCCCTCATATGGCGGAGATCTGTCCGGGAGAAATCAGTGGGGTTCGAGCTATTCGTTCTACGACAATGCGCGATACGTGACGCTGTCGAAGTTGTTTGGACCTGGATTCGTGCCGATCGGTTGTCAATAGCGAGTTTGCTTGAAGCGAGAGGCTGTAGGGTGCCGGGCCGGCGAGAAGGCTTGGCACCCTTTATTTTTTGTAGAATTCCCGATACCACTCGACGAAACGGGGAATCCCCACCTCAATGGGCGTGGCCGGCTTGAATCCGACATCGCGTGAGAGGTCCTCAATGTCGGCATAGGTGGCAGGCACGTCACCCGGTTGAATGGGCATCAGTGTCTTTTTCGCGTGTTTCCCAATCGCCTGCTCCAACACCTCGATAAAGCGCAACAGCTCGACCGGCTGATGATTACCGATATTGTAGATCCGGGCCGGCGCTGAACTGGTTCCAGGATCCGGTCTGTCACCGGACCAGGCGTGGTTCGGAGTGGCCTGCCGATCGAGGGTCCTGATCACGCCTTCGACGATGTCATCGACATAGGTAAAGTCTCGCCGCATCTTTCCGTGGTTGTAGACCTCGATCGGTTTTCCCTCCAGAATCGCCTTCGTAAAAATGAAGAGGGCCATATCGGGCCTTCCCCAAGGCCCGTAGACCGTAAAAAACCGCAGGCCCGTGCAGGGAATCCGATAGAGATGCGCATAGCAATGAGCCATGAGTTCATTGGCCTTTTTGCTGGCCGCGTAGAGAGAGACCGGATGATCGACGTTGTCGTGAATCGAAAACGGCATCTGGGTATTGCCGCCGTAGACGGAACTCGACGAGGCATAGACGAGGTGCTCGACCTTCGCGTGCCGGCAGCCTTCCAGAATATTGAGAAACCCTTCGATATTGCTGTCCGTATAGGCATGCGGGTTCACCAACGAATATCGCACACCAGCTTGGGCTGCCAGATGAACCACGCGGCGGATCGGTTGCTTCGCGAACAGCTTTTTCATCCCGACCCGATTGGCCAGATCGAGCTTCGTGAATGAAAACGATTTGAACGGCTTGAGCTTCGCCAGCCTCGCCTTCTTCAATCGCACGTCATAGTAGTCGTTGACATTGTCGAGTCCGATCACACGTTCGCCTCGCTCCAACAATCTGATCGCGGTATGAAAGCCGATGAACCCGGCGACACCGGTGACGAGGATCGGGGCCTGCTGCGTATTGCGGATGGTCATAGTGAGTCCTGGTCGATTGAAGGCGATGATGTCGCGCAGCTGCTGAATTTCATAAACGGAGGATCGCCGTGGTCAAGCCGGTAAAGCGACAGAGGCGACAGCGATTCCCCGGTCGTCAGCGGTTCCACCAGCCCGTCGGCCGTGCGACGAAATAGATCCAACGCATGACCGTAATGATACCTGCATCCCTGTGTGGCGAGAAGTTCTTTGAGAGTTTCCGCCCGCTCCCAATGGGCCGTTAACAGTGCGGTTCGTGCTGGATTCCGTCGGCTGAACATGAACGAGAGATGGTCCGGGTACCAATCGGCGCCGCCGGTCGCATAGGACACGAATAGCTTTGCCTGCGCCGCCCTACAGACCTCGGCAAGGTACGCATTCGTGAGATACCCGTTTTCTCCCACGTCGAGCCATTGTCCGGGGGGAGACAAAGGCGCATGCGCCGCATGGCCACGGATTTCGAGCAGTTGTTGTTGCGAGGCAAACACCAGCGGGATCGGCCCATGTCTCTGCGCCAGCGACTGGATCACTCCGTCCTTGATGGGAGACTTGCCGCTGTTCGTCGGCCCGCTGTCCGCATGCACGAGCACGTTATAGCCACGATCGGCAATGAGATAGCAATTGCGCGGCATCTCCAGATCACAGGGATCTTCGCCATAGAACGGCACGGAGTACACGGCGCCCCCTTCGAATACCCAACGTTCTCCATGCGCCAATTCAATCACCTGTCCAAATCCCAGTTCCCGCAACAGGGAAAGATAATCGTAAGAGAACGTACGCCGATTCCTTCGGCTCGGGACGATGATCGGCGTGTCTTTGGGCAAGTGCAGGAGCGTTCGAGGATCTACATGATCGTCGTGATCATGGGTCAAGAAGACCGCAGCCGGCTTGGGCAGCAGCGATCCCCAGAGCGACGGGACGGAGGATTCCGCAAACCAGGGGAGCAGCCAGGGATCGAACAACAGCGCATGGTCTCGCTGCCGGTACAGCAGCGCGGCATGGCCGAGATGAACCGTGTCCCTATCGTGTAGCGTCTCGAACCAGCGGGACCTGACGGAAGAGGTGGTCGAGCTGACCAAGCATTCATGCTGGTGAAGGGATTCAATGAGTCGCGTGAGCATGCGCTCTCCCTCTCGCCCCGAAGTCGCCACCACCGTCCTGATTTCGTCGGCTTGATGCGTGCCGTCCAAGAACCCCAGGACTTTTCCCACCAGCGGCCCCAACGGTCGCTGATCGAACCCGATTGGAATCGCCTGCCGTTTCACCGAATGGAAGATCCTGAGTCCGCCGTTGGTCACCGTAGCGGATCTGGCGGAATCGGTTGGAAATTCCCATTGAAACGTTCCGTCCGGCTTCCGCCCGCAACGAATGTGCTTCTGCAGATACGGGCGGACGCTAACGACCTCCGCATAGGCATCTTCCAATCGTCTCTGACGATTGGGATCGTCAATCGGGGCTCGCTTGGAAAACACATCGCTGATGGCAGTATCGATCGCGCTGGAGAGGAGGGTGTGGGCTTCATGGAGACTTGCGACAGTTTCAGGCGCCACCCCTGCAATAAAAGGAAACGGCCCTGGAGGGCTTGCGCTCTCCAATTGAACCCAGGCCCATGGCGCGAGGCTAAGATACTGTTTTTGGGGAAGATAGTCCCAGATCTTCATGCTCGTAAGAGATGAGGCGAATGGCGCAAAGGGACCCCCCCTCCGTCGTTGACCTCGTTATTCAACCGTCACATCACTCTTCATGTTTTACCCCTTACGTACGAATTCCAGTTTGCTGATGGTCGGTTCGTACAGCGCTTGAATGATAGTCCCATCAGGGTCGGAAAAGTAAAAGGAGTAGCTGCCGTCGCGGTGCTGCTTCGGCGGTTTTACGACTTGTCCGCCCAGTGGCTGTAAACTCGGCTCGACCTCTCGATACATGCGATCGACGGCCTCTGGACTCTCAAGGATGACGCCGATGTGGTCCAACGAGTGCCCCGTCAAATGTTGGCATGACATCCTCTCGGGAAGAGGAATCTGATGTAACGCAAAATTATCGGATCCCGAGCTGAAATACACATTCTCTGCGTCAGGCTCCCACACCACCTTCATCCCCAACACCTGTTCGTAGAATGTGCGCGAACGCGCGAGATTCGTGACGCGGAGCGCCACATGGCGCAATCCTCGATGGAGTGGAGCACTCATAGTCGTCCTCACTTGCATTTGTATAGTAGGGAGCGAGCCTGCTCTCCGTCAAATAAAAATCCTTGTGGCTCGCTCCCCTCACTCGAACCGACACACGCACTTCATCTTCAGTGAATTATGGTACGATATCCTCGCGCGTTACCTTGAAGAACCAGTCCACACCGGTTTGTCCCCTTTTCTTTCGAAAGGCCCCATGGCGACCGCCGGATTCAATGGCCTGACCGTCGCGGCTTTCGAGAGCCGCATGGCGGCCGACATCACCCGGCTCATCGAGCGCCATGGGGGAAATCCGCTTGTCACTCCCGCCCTCCGCGAGGTGCCGCTCGATGACAATTCCGCGGCGTTGAAGTTTGGGGTTCAGCTTACGACCGAGCGAATCGATCTTCTTATCCTTTTGACCGGCGTCGGCACCATCGCGCTGTTCGGCCTCCTCAAAGCGCGCTATCCCTGGCCATCGATTGTGGCAGCCTTCAAACAGACGGCCATCGTCGCTCGAGGACCCAAGCCAGTTGCAGCCCTCAAGACATTCGGTTTTCAACCGACGCTGACGGTACCAGAACCGAACACCTGGGTCGATCTGATCTCCACGCTGGATGAATACCGGCCAGTGAAAGGATTGCGTGTCGCCGTGCAGGAGTATGGGATGTCCAATCCTGATTTACTGGACGCTTTGAAACAGCGCGGAGCCGAGGTCTTTCAAGTGCCCATCTATCGATGGGCCCTCCCGAAAGATCCGGAGCCGCTCAGGCAGACGATCGATAACATTATTGCCGGGAAGGTATCTGTGCTCCTCATCACCAACGCCGCCCAAGTGGATCATGTCATGCAGGTGCTGGAGCGAGACGGAACGGTGGAGCCCTTCCGCACAGCTCTCAAAAAGATGGTTGTCGCCTCCATCGGCCCCACCGCCAGCGAACGCCTCCACCATTACGATCTCCCCATCGATCTCGAACCCTCCCACTCGAAGATGGGCGTCCTGGTCAAAGAATGCGGCGAACAGGCGCACGCGCTTCTCTCGGGAAAGAGATGACATGCGGGAGAAACTCTGCGAAGCCGGCCCTCTCGACAACCCACGTTCTTCAGAAGGCGGATACTGAGGCGGCAGACTGGCCGTTCATTGTGCCTGACTAGAAGTCGTAAACGAGATCGGTTTCGATCCTTCTGCCTTGCCCACTGTGAAATTCGTCGCGAACGATTTGAATGTGACAGAATGTTCGTGTGCCCCCAGATCGGAACTAAGGCTCATCACGCTTGCCTGCGCTGCGCCGCTGGGAGTTTGTATCCTCAGCTAAGAATCCTTATTAAGGATTCGAAGACAACGATGCGTCCGCGCCGAGAGACCTCACGGCTTCAATTATGAACCTGGCACCACAAGGCAATTTGTGTCAGAATCCCCCCTCGTTTCAACTCCATCCGAATAGAGGCTTCTGCAACATGGCTGCGTCGCCAAAAATGTCCACGGACCAGCCCCCTGCAAATCTACACCTGTGGATACCGGCCTTGTGTTGTTGGTTCATGGTTCTGCTCTTTGCGGGGTCAGGCCTACACGCCGAGCCGGCTGTCCCGATCATCAGCCAATCACTTCCTCCACAGCCCACCGGCACGCCAATCGTCTTTTCAGGAAAACCTCTCTTCAATATCTATGGCAAAATAGGCTCATTCGGCCCACAGGAACGCGCCAGGGCCATCGCCGAACGTCTATCCCGTTTGGCGGAAGACCCTCTGACCAGGCCGGACACGATTACCGTCATGGAGGGAGAGGGGACAAGCGATATTGTATCCGGTGAAGTCATCATCCTTGCAGTGACCGATGGAGATGCGCGCCCCATCGGCCGATCCAGGCAGGAAGTCGCGCAAGAGTATGCGGTCACAATCCGTAAGGCCCTCACCGCATCGCTGGAAGAGACCAGTCCACGAGCACTGCTGATCGACGGGGCTTTTGCTCTTCTGGACACCGTGATCCTCATCGCATTCTTAATCGCCTTTTACAAACTCTTTCCCAAACTCTATGAGAAAATCAGGGCCGGGCGTGGCACCTACATTCCGTCGTTCAAGATTCAACGGGTCGAAGTGCTGTCCGCCGCCCAGCTCGCCGCCGCGCTCATCACCCTAACCAAAGGGCTGCGTATTTTCGCGACCCTGTTCCTCCTCTATGTGTGGCTGACGGCAGCCTTAGGGACTCTCCCCTGGACCAGAGGCATTTCCGCCCAACTGCTCGATGCCGTGCTTACAATACTCAAGACGATCGGTCAGGCCTTTGTCACCTTTGTGCCTAATTTCATCTTCATTATCGTCATCATTATGGTGACCCGATTCGTCCTCAAGCTGGTCGCGATGGTGTTCAACGGGATCGGGCGCGGCGCGATTACCTTTCCCGGATTCCATCGGGACTGGGCGGAGCCGACCTATAAGATCGCCAGATTCTTGGTGATCGTCTTCGCCGCGATCGCCTGCTTTCCTTATATTCCCGGGTCTCAATCCGAAGGCTTTCGGGGCATTTCGATTTTCCTGGGACTCCTCATCTCATTGGGATCTGCCGTCGCGATCGGCAACGTCATCGCCGGCGTCGTGCTCACTTACATGCGCCCGTTTCGCGTAGGCGATCGCGTCAAAATCGCTGATACCACCGGAGACGTGATGGAGAAAACGCTCCTTGTCACCCGAGTACGCACCATCAAGAATGTGGACGTCACGATCCCCAACTCTATGGTTCTTGGCAGCCACCTCATCAATTTCAGTTCCGTGGCCAAAGAACAGGGTTTGATTCTTCACACCAAGGTGACGATTGGTTACGATGCGCCCTGGAAAACGGTCCATGAACTCTTGATCACAGCGGCGCGCACAACCACTCATATTCTCAAGACACCAGAACCGTTCGTGCTGCAAACCAGCCTGGACGATTTTTACGTCACCTACGAAATCAACGCCTATACCGAACAGGCCAATATGATGGCTTCGATCTATGCCGAACTCCATCAGAACATCCAGGATAAGTTCAACGAAGCGGGCGTCGAGATCATGTCGCCGCACTACGCGCAAATCCGCAACGGGAATCAGACCACTATTCCAGAACAGTACCTGCCGAAGAACTACCAAGCTCCGGCGTTTCGGATGGGGCCTCTGGGCAACCTCTTCGGGGGCTCAAAGGATGTCGGGACTGGCAAAGGAGAGCCGCAATCATGACAGGTTCCTAGCCTCCACTGTTACGATTTCCCTATCAACGTATCGCGGGCGAAACATCACGGGAGCGATATGTACCTTTCTTGAACCGGTTAAGAGATCGTAAGCACGCCGGCTCCCGAATAGCGCCCCGCTTTCAATTCTTGCAGAGCACGGTTGGCCTCGGCCAGGGGAAACGATAGGGTGTGGGGTTTGATTGGAATCGCAGCCGCCTCGCGCAGAAGATCGAGACCGTCCTGCTTCGTGTTGGCGGTGACGCTTCGAATGACGCGTTCCCCAAAGATCTCACGATCGTAGTCGAGGGATGGAATAGGCGTCATGTGGATGCCGGCAAGCGCGAGCGTGCCACCGCGCTCCAGCGCGCGCAACGCCGGCGGGACCAGTTCCCCGGCCGGCGCAAAGATAATCGAGCCGTGGAGCTTGTCAGGCGGCCGGTCGGTCGCTCCGCCCACCCACGCGGCGCCCAATTCACGTGCGAAACGCTGGTGCTCCGGTCTCAACGAGCTGACATAGACCTGACAGCCCCAATGACGGGCAATCTGGATGGCAATGTGCGCGGATGCGCCAAACCCATAGAGACCGAGTCGTTGCCCCGGCTGGATTCCACTCAGACGCAAGGCGCGGTAGCCGATAATTCCTGCACAGAGAAGAGGGGCCGCCTCTTCATCACTGAACACTTCCGGAATCGGATAGGCAAATGTTGCTGGGACGAGCGCATATTCCGCATATCCACCATCGGCCTGATAGCCGGTAAATCTGGCGGACTCACACAGGTTTTCGCGCCCGCTTGTGCAGAATTCGCAGACACTGCACGTGCGCTGCAACCAGGCGATTCCGACTCGCTCTCCGATCTTGCGCTCATTCACGCCCGCCCCAATCTGACTCACAACTCCGACGGCTTGGTGACCGGGAATAAGCGGAAGCGTGAGGTTGGGTAACTCGCCCTCGATCACATGAAGGTCCGTTCTGCAGATCCCGCAGACAGTGAGACGAACCAAGATCTCCCCAGAACCTGGCTCCGGAATTGGACGCTCGCGGAGCTGCAGCGGAGCGGTTTCTACGTCCGCCGTACGAGCCAACACCATCGCCTTCATCGTTGATCACTCGCAGGAGGATGAGATGCGGCAACTCACACGGCGCAGGCTGCTCAAAAAGGTCGTCCAGCAAGGCCGCAGCGAGTGAAGGCCCGAGGCGTACCCTTGCGGTACGTTGAGGGTCTGAATGATGCGAGAACGCAGCCGGCGAGCTTTTTCAGCAGCCTGTTCAGGGCTTTGCTTTGATGCATTCAATATCCAGCCGTATCTGGACTTCGTCGCTGACGACGAGCCCACCGCTATCCAGTGTCTTATTCCAGACCATACCGAAGTCTTTACGGTTGAGTTTCCCCTCTGCGCTAAAGCCGGCCCTGTCATTGCCCCAGGGGTCTCTCGTCGCTCCGTTGTAGCGACCGGACAAGGTAACGTTCTTCGTGACTCCATGCAACGTGAGGTCTCCCACCGCGGTAAAGCCCTCGGTAGTTTTCTTATAACTTTTCATCTTGTAGGTGATTGTCGGATAGTGTTCCACGTCGAGAAAGTCGGCATTCCGCAGATGGGCATCCCGTTTCACGTGATTTGTATTCACCGACCCGGCCTTGATCGTGGACTCAATCGCTGTGATCGTACCGTCGTCGGCATTCATGTCGACAAATCCGGTATAGTCCATGAACGAGCCTGTGGTCTTGGAGACGACCATGTGTGTGACACGAAACTCGATGGTCGAATGTTCAGGATCCAGATTCCAGCGAGCCGGTTCTGCATACGCCGCCGTTGGAAGCCAGGCCATTGCTCCGAGCCACAAGAGCGCCGACCACATCTGCCCGTTCCTCTTCATCATAAATCACTCCTCTTGTGTCAATTGTCTCGCGGGCCGGGCCTGAACAGATCGGAGCTACCTCTTCAAAGACTGGCCCACTGCATCAGACTTACCGGTTGACCGGCTCCCAACCGACAGCACCTCGCGAGGAGACCGTCCCCGGCTGCCGATTCGCATCCGGACATGGACGTCCACCGCTTCCTCTCCCAATTCACTGGGGAATGGCAGAAACGGTTGGGCATTGACCACCGCATAAATTCCGGCTTCGTCGATTCCACGCGTACCGGAACCTTTTTCAATCTCGATCAGCTGGGCACGGCCGCTGGGAAACATCTTGAAGCGGACCTTCACCGTTTCACTGCTTCGCCTATGCCGGACTCCGCGAACCTGGCGGGACCAACTCCGGCTGATGAGACCACTCACCTGTTTCCAGTACGCCTCCCCCTGCCCTGGAGGGGCAAACGGAACGAGATCTTCTTCGGCCAAGACGCCCATCGCAACCGGTTCCACCTCCGGTTGTACTTCATCCAATATGACATCCTCGTACTGAAACTCCTCTGAGCGAACGGGCGCCGGCTCATGACTCTCATTCTCATTCGCCGGTTCGGAACGATCCATCGTCACATACACGACCCTCTGCATAAACCGTTCGAGTTTACCCTGGCGTGATCGAGCAAACGTCACTTGGAGTCGCACTGCCTTAGGCGGCACGGTCGTCCGACTCATCAGAATCGGCTCAAGCGTCATCGTCCCTTTCAACATCATCGACTCTTCATCCGGCTCAAGGGTGACGGTTTGGGCTTGAAACGCAATCGATTCACAGATCGCTACCACCGGCTTCGTTCCCACCGTCACGCCTCCAAGGGCAATCGTCAGCGTGACGGGCTTGCCGGCTTGCGGATCCCCTATCGACTCCGCTTGGCTCAACTCGAACTGTACCCACCGCTTCGTGGGAGCTGACGAGGAAGCCGTCTGTGGCGATAATCCGGAATGTGATGAGACGATGAGCCCGGGACAGACGAGTGCGACACAACACATTCCCACTACAATAAGGCTTCGGTGGTGCAGCGCCTTCATGGAACGCATCCTACCGATCCGACGGCCCTTGCGCAACCCGTTTTACGCTGAAAAGATAGGCGGAATCGTTCACCTGGTATACAATGAAAACATGCATGCGCTCGTCAAGACAGCGGCACAGCCAGGGCTGACCGCCATGGACAGGCCGGACCCGAAACCGCGTCCCGCCGAAGCCCTGATCCGTGTCACCGCGACCTCTCTCTGCGGAACGGACGCGCATATTTATAATTGGGACCCTTGGGCACACAGCCGTATCCATCCCCCCAGGATTATCGGCCATGAAATGTGCGGTGAGGTCGTTGAAATCGGCTCAGATGTGACGCTCGTCAAGGTGGGTGATTACGTCGCTGCGGAATCGCACTTGACATGTGGGGCCTGTTTCCAATGTCGCACCGGACAGGCGCATGTGTGCAAGAATTACCGCATTCTCGGCGTCGATCACGACGGATCGTTTGCGGAGTACATGACCCTGCCGGAATCTGCGCTCTGGAAGACCTCTCCCGCTATTCCGCGAGAACTTGCCTGCCTCCAAGAACCGCTCGGCAACGCCGTCGACGCAGCCTTAGTTGAAAACCTCACAGGACAGACGGTCCTGATCACCGGCTGCGGGCCGACCGGACTCTTCGCTGCCGCCGTCGCGCGAACGGCCGGCGCCGCCATGATCATTGCTACAGATGTCAGCGCCTACCGCTTAGACCTTGCGAAACAAGTCGGAGTCGATTACCTGCTCAACGCCAAGACCGAAACAACGGACCACATCGCAGCCGCCATTCGTGAGATCACCGGCGGCGAAGGAGTCGACGCCTCCCTCGAAATGTCGGGGAACCCGACAGCATTGCATCACGCCTTCCGTTTCGTTAAAAATGGTGGACGCGTGACACTCTTCGGTATTCCAACCAGCCCGATCATGTTCGACCTCGCGAATGACGTTATTTTTAAGGGAATTCGCGTCTACGGCATCACCGGCCGCCGGCTCTTCAAAACGTGGTACCGCTTAACCGGTCTCTTCCAGGCCGGACTCAACATCAAACCGATTATCACCCATACGTTTCCCTTGAAAGACTTTGCGCGAGGATTCGAGTTGATCAATTCCGGTCAATGTGGAAAAGTAGTGTTGATCCCATAACGAGGCGCGATTGGCGAGACATGCGAGAAACGCGCGACTAGCATCCTCTCCATTTCGCGCAAGTCTCGCGACTACGATTCATGGCCTACCACTCACTCAAAAAAACTGTTTCAGCGCGACTCGCTGATATCCGCGCAGCAGGCCTCTACAAGTCTGAACGGAAGATCCTCGGTCCGCAGGGGGCCGAGATTCGCGTGGCGCAAGGCGAGGCGCTCAATCTCTGTGCCAACAATTATCTGGGGCTCGCCAACCACTCTGAAATCAGACAGGCTGCTGCCGCTGGACTGCAAGAGTACGGCTACGGCATGGCCTCCGTCCGGTTCATCTGCGGCACCCAGGATCTCCACGTACAACTCGAACAGACGCTCAGCACCTTCCTGGGCACCGAGGACACGATCCTTTACAGTTCGTGCTTCGATGCCAACGGCGGACTCTTCGAAGTGCTCCTCGGCGAACACGACGCGGTCATCAGCGACGCGTTAAACCATGCCAGCCTGATCGACGGCATCAGGCTCTGCAAGGCCACACGGTTCCGCTATGCGCACTCAGATATGGCGGACTTGGAAACCAAGCTGCGAGACGCGGCCACTTGCCGGGTTCGCCTCATCGCGACCGACGGGGTCTTTTCCATGGATGGCGATCTCGCAAAACTCGATCAGATCGTCGAACTAGCCGATCGCTACGATGCCACGGTGATCGTAGACGACAGTCACGCCACCGGTGTGCTCGGACGCAACGGGCGCGGCACGCCGGACCATTTCGGCGTCGCCGACCGGATCGAGATCGTCACCAGCACGCTGGGAAAAACATTGGGCGGCGCGGCAGGCGGGTTTACATCCGGACGCAAAGAAATCGTCGAACTCTTGCGGCAACGGTCGCGACCCTACTTGTTTTCGAATTCGCTCCCTCCGGTCATCGCCGCTGCAGCTCGACGGGCCGTGGTTCTCGTGGCCCAAGGCGACCAGTTACGGGCCAGGCTGCGTGAAAACGCGGCCTTCTTCCGCGCGCAACTCGCCGCACTCGGATTCCGGCTCATTCCCGGCGAGCATCCTATCATTCCGATCATGCTGGGTGAGGCCGCACTTGCCACCACAATGGCAGCGCGGCTTTTAGAGGAAGGGATCTATGTTGTGGGGTTCAGTTACCCGGTTGTGCCGGAAGGTCAGGCGCGGATCCGTGTGCAGATGTCGGCGGCCCACACACGCGAACAACTGGAGCGAGCCGTCGCCGCCTTCGCCACAGTCGGCCGGGAGCTGGGTGTGATCCGATAAAAACGTCTGTCTGGTTTATCTGGTCTGTCTGATCTGTCTCGTTGCTCGGTTCAGACCGGATAGACCAGATAGACGAGACAGACCAAGCAGACAGCTTTTGTCCCTATTCCCGGATCGCCAGTGCACGTTTCTGCAGATAGGCGTTGCGCACAGCCGTATAGAGGTCCAGCGTCGCTTCCTCGGCACCCTGAAACTTTTCGAGATTCCTCGACCGTTCATTGACAATCTCGAATACGCGCCCCCCAATTTGGATGATGCTCGTCGTTGTGCGGTTTTTGTGGGCGATCACGGAAGGAACATCCTCGACTTCAATGATCGGCACGACCAGCCAGTTGATCGGATTGAGGAATATGTCGCCGACATATCCCACTAAATCCCGAACGGTGAAGGGAGGGAAAAACGGCACCACGAGATACGGCCCAGGTTTTACCCCATAGAAACCTAGCGTCTGCCCCAGGTCTTCTTCCGGCGTCACCAGATCGATCTTTTTCGCCACATCAAAAAACCCCGCGATGCCGACCGTACTGTTGAGCAAAAATCGACCCAACTCGATCCCTGCGCCTTTCACCTTCCCCTGAAAAATATTGTTCAGAAAACGCGGGGCAAAGCGAATGTTGTAAAAGAAGTTGCTGATCCCGACCTGAACCAGATCCGGCGTGATGAAATTGTAGCCTGTTGCCACAGGCTTGAGCACGAAACGATCCATTTGCCGATTGAATTCGAAGATGCTCGTATTCATCGGCTCCCAGGGATCATACTCCTCGCCGGCTCCCTCACCAGCCGTGGCAAAGGGATCAAACGGTTCGTCCGATTGAATATCCGGCGGCAAGGGTGCGGGCGCCGGAGACTGGTCCGCAATCGGCTTCCCATCATTCAACTCCTGTGTCTGCACCGTGCCGGTTTTCCCTGCACAACCGACCGCAAGCATCATCGCGACACTCAGCAGACTGAACGTCAATAGACGAAAGGGAATCATCCCGTCGGCCTCCTTACCCCACATCGTTCATGACACGTCTACTCCCACTGCCGTCACGCTCGCTCCACTGAGCAAGCCCTCGTCACAGCCGAGGCGCACTGTACCAAATGCCGCGGCAATCGCCAATAAATTTTTGTGCATGATGACGGGGAAGGCGCTTCCTGTGAGGAGCTGTTCCTGCCCCACCTGTCGCGCTTCAGTGCTGCTTAGGATGGGAGAACCGCTTGCACAAATTCGGTCCACCGACCGAAATAGGCCGCGCCCCCGACCTGGTACGTATTGTTGTGGTCGGCGCGGGGAATGACGTAGAAAAACTTGGGCGGCTTGGCTGCCTCGAAGACCTGCTTGCCCAATTCGAGCGGGATAATGTCATCGTTGTCGCCATGAATGATCAGTTTCGGCAGCGAGAGATGCGGAAGGCGATCGATCAATCGGAAGTCTGCCCCGAGCAGCCGATGAACCGGCAGCCCGCCGTAATGAAATTTGGCCACCGCTTCGATCGACGGAAACGCCGATTCGAGGATCAGCCCCACGGCAGGCTTTTGCGCGGCAAGTTCCCCTGCGACTGCCGCACCGAGCGAGCGCCCGAAGATGATGACGCGCTCGGAACGAATCATTCTGGTTCTCGTGAGATAATCGTGGGCCCCGAAGGCATCCTGATAGAGGCCCTCCTCCGAGGGCCTGCCTTGACTCCGGCCGTAGCCGCGATAGTCGAACAGGAACACTGAGAGTCCGAGGCGATAGAGGAGCTTCAGATTCTCGAGACGGTGAACGATATTACCGGCGTTGCCATGGCACCAGAGTATGACCGGACGATCTGCCTGCGCCTCCAGGTACCAACCGAATAATCGCGCCCCATCGGCAGCCTGAAACCACACATCCTCGAGCGGCAATCCACTGAGCCGAGCCCAATCCCGATCTTGCCAGGGCTCAGGATGATAGACGAAGTATTGGTCGAGGATGCTCATACAAGAAAGTCACACCGACCTTTCGCCTGCCGCTAAAGGCGAGAACGACATGATGGCACTATCCAAACGCTCAGGATTCACCATACTCATCACGATGAACATAGTTTCATCCCGGTTCCCAAGCATAGCCCGAACCGACCCGGAGAGGGAATGGCGATGGTATTGAGTCGATTATGATTTCATTTCGGGAAGTTACGGCAAAATTTCTCTTGTTATAGTTCCTAAGTTTCTCTATAAATACCCGCGATAGCCTCTCTGGCCATTTGTGCGGCACGATGAGTATTCCGTAGGTCTACTATGGGACTAAAGATCGTAACGACAATCTGCGGGTTTTATACACTCCTCATTCTGTCAGGATGCTCAATCGCAATGGCGCTCTCCGGCCATCCTGAACCCAATTTTGAATACATCACGGTGGGCGCCACGCGCGAAGAGCTGGAATTTGAACTCGGCCAGCCAGCGTCTGAAGAAACGCAATCGGATGGGAAGAAGGAAGCCACTTACAAGTATGAGATGGGAAATACGGTTAATGCCGGTCGAGCGGCCATATGGGGATACGCGTGGTTGACGATCATCGGTATCCTTGGGGAACCAATCTACAGTCTCATTGAGCTCAACCAAGGACATGATGAACAGACCAAGGTTGTGTATGACCCTGATAATAGGGCGCTCGAAATTAGTGGCTACATACCGCCGCCGATCTCTGACGCCGAGAAGGCCGCCCGTGCTGCACAGGATGAACAAGTGCGGAAGCGGCCTGCGCCACGTCCTGCCAAACACGATACCTCCATCGCCCCTCCTCAGCCATAAGAATTTTTCGCAGTAGGACCAGCTAAAAGTATAGAAGCGCAGACAAGATGACGTCGTTGTCCCTATCGCGGTGATTGTAGTCGAGCCGGAGTGTGAAATTCTGGAGCAACGTGAGCCGCTGGCCGACGGTCCAGCGGAAATCGTCGCTCTTGTCTCCCAAGGGATAGCGGAGATAGGTTCCCGACACGAGCAGTTTCCACCGCTCCGTGAGATCCGCCAGCATGCCGACTGAACCGCCTCCGCCTACACGATGCCGTTCTTCATACGCGCCGCTGTAGTTGGCTTCCGCCTCAGCAAAGGCAAAAAAGAGTTCCCTCTTGAGCCAATGACTCTCGACCGAGCCTCCTATTCCTCCGTTAAAATAGCCGTTGCTGCAGAGCCGGCAGCCATGGTGTCGAATCGTGTTCATACCGAGTCCGAATTTCCAGGAAGGAGCATGGAACAGACCGTCCATCGGCGATAACGATACCATGCTGAGCAGGGTGAACCGCTCGATGCGGACCTGCGTGTCACTGAGATTTTTCGCGAAACTGGATTTTTGCCAACTTGCAGGCGAATACCGCCTGACCGCCAGCGACAGCGCTTCGATCTGGGCATCCGGTGTGTAGCCTTTTTCGGGATCAAGGAGATCGTGATAGGCCGCCCGAATGGCGAACTCTTCATACAGTTGCCTGTTCCGCCAACCTACGCCAACGCTGGCCCGTGATGTTCCGTGTCCCGCATCAGGACGGTCCGTAAACGGAGAAATGGCCACATTCTCAGGTCGGACTTTCAGCATGCTTCTTTCGAGAAGTAGTTCACGATTCATCTGCTGGTAGGGATTGTTGCTGAGTCCTACTCCTGAGCTTTTCAAGAGCAGATAGTCCGACGCAATGTCCAGGATGCCAGCCCGTCGCTGCGGCGATAAGCCGAGAAACTCTGGATCCTTGGCGGATGATGGTGCTGCGATCACCTTTCGCAGCCATTGATATTCTGAGTCTGGCAACAGGGATTTCTTCTTCCTGACCAATGTACCCCGTGACGGGCGGTACACGACGGTACTCGCGACCTCTGGCTTCTCCATGAGCCTTCGGATCGTGTCGGTGGGCATCGTATAGAGCGCAAACCGATCGGTCAGGTGCAGAGAGGGATCGGCGAATTCCACCAGCGAGAGGATATGGTAGGAGCAGTTCTCCTTGAAAAAAAAGTAATCGAAGTAGGCATTCCCCATCTCCCATGCGTGCGTCAGCAGGCGGCGGAGCTGCTCGGGCGTGAAGTTGAGTTTGTACTCCCAGAGATCTCGATCCTCGATATCGCCATACTCCTGTACTTTGAGATAGTACGGGATCGTAGAAAAATAGCCGTGATAGCCGCCGAAGATCCCCTTCACCGCATATTCTGGACCGGTATTCTGCGGCAACTCCGCCGCATAGTTGATGGTATAGGCCAGAATCCGCGTCTGATCCGTTTGCCCTCGCTGGTCAACGCGAAGAAACGTATGCCCGAACGTCGATGAAGGATTGTTCATAAACCCCGACGCAAAGATCAGGCTCACACTCTCCACATCGAAGTCGGCAAACCACCGTTCGAACCGCTCACACGATTGACGTGGAAGGCGGCGTTCATCGATGTGCAACCGATTCCGTAGCCACTCATACCGCGCGATGAAGGCACATTGAGCGGATTGCTTCGAGCGCCCGACGAGCGCATCGGAAAAGAACTGCTTCAACGTGGCGTCGAGTTCTGCCTGCGGATCGGTTTTCCCATCGGGCGACATGAAAAACCCTGGGTCATCCTGCTCACTGGTGTAGCCGCCAAGCAAATTCTTTCGGTAGTGGAGCAAGAGATGCCACTCTCGTTCGTCGGCGAGCTTGGCCTGCAGGCCTTCATGGATCAGTTCGGCTAGGTAGGCATTCTCGGAAGTCTCACCGGCGTCGACCGACGGGATTGGAGCGAGAAGCAGAAGGAACAAAAAGGGGACGATGGCCAAGTGGTGGGTGAAAAAGACACGGGGCTTCGATTTCAACATCGAAGCCCCGTGCCGGTGATTAACGAGTCGAAACCTGTGCAAGGACTGGATGCGTGGCAATGGCGTCGTTGATTGCCTTGACCATCGCGACCGGCGAGGCTTCGCCAGTCTTGACCAAGGAGGTGTAACGCTCCTGAGTCATGGCAAAGAACGCGGCCTGATGTTCGGCCGGCACACCCATTAAAGTGGCGAGCGACGCGAGGTGCTCACCCTGGCCCTGCGCCATCTCCTGGGAGAGATTTTCAAAGTTGAGCTGGGCAAACACCGTCGTCCTCTGCTCGGCCATGACTTTTCCATCGTTCGTGCAGCCTGAGGTTCCCGAGCTGATGCCGAACGTCTGGCTCCAGAACGTCCCGTTCGTGGTAGCCATCAACACCTGGGGTCCGATGTTCTTCTGGTGAGAATAATCGCTCCAGGCGAGCTTGCCTAGCCCGCAGCCAGGACCAGTGTCAGGGTTGGCCGCCATTGCGAGGCCTGCCTGCATACCAAAGAGCGCCGCGACCGCCAGCATGATCACTTTTTTCGACATAAGTCCTCCTCCTGTGGAATTGGTTGGTTACCAGCTACGACTACACGAAACTACAGGACGCAGTATAGCTCAACTCACCACAATTGTTTACAAAAAAATACTTCAAGGCTCAAGACACGCGCTGACTCGTGCATGCTACTGCGCCGCTTCAACGTTGGCCACGGCCGGATGTCCTGCCATGGCCTCATCCAACGCCTTGATAAGCGCGTTCGGTGAAGTTTCTCCACGGCTCATGAATTCGCGATAGCGTTGTTGCACCGGTGCATAGAACACCTGCTGATGGTCTGCCGGTACGCCGAGTAAGGTCGCCAACGCCGTCAGATGTTCACCTTGGCCACGCGCCATATCCTCCGCCAGATTCTCCAACGTGGCTGCCACGAACGACTCGATCGTTTGTCCCGCCCATACTTTTCTACCATTCGTGCAACCGGACGATCCCGTACTGATCCCGAACGTCTGACTCCCGATGATTCCATTCGTCGTTGCCATGAGTACTTAAGGCACGATATCTTTTCGCCGTTTAATTCGACCAAAGAAGTTTGCCCAACCCATAGCCTGAGCCTCTATCGGGATTCCTATAGGCCATCGCTTTTCCTATCTGACCGACTCTCACAAGCGCCAGAGCCATGACGACCTTCCATATGTTCATCACCAAATATCTTCCTGTGTTGCTTAGCGCATCAATTTTTCGTTGTAGCTCGCCTGATCAGGCAAAGGAACGAGTCGTGGCGCGACTCCGGCAACGCGGAGATGCAGAA
>CAZVEZ010000022.1:0-26066 GCA_964626135.1 uncultured Nitrospira sp. | reverse complement strand
ACAAACGGTTCGGAGCCGACGAGGTTCTGTCGGATCTCTCCGTAACCATTCGCGATGGAGCGTTCTTCGCAATAGTCGGCCCGTCCTGGCGCGGAAAGCCGACGTTCCTGAGCCAGCTGGCCGGATTTGAGCGGTCGGGCGCTGGACGAATCCTTTTCGACGACGAGGATGTCACGGACCATGAGCCCCGGAATCGTGACGACGCACGGCTCAAACGAGGGATTCGTCCGGAACGTATCCGCATCGCCCCTCAAAAAAGTGCTGGAGCCATGACCGACACGAAAGGGAAACACATGGAAGAGTACTGCGCCTGCTCAACATACAGGCGGACAAACCTGGGCAACAGTCGAGATCGGCAATGCTCCTGGCGTTACGATGGTGGGCATGTCTGCTCCATCCGGGGTAGTTGTCCAGTCGGGACAAGTTGTTGGCGGCCTGATCGAAGGGGAACGGTTCCATCTCTTTGACGACGGAATTGAGCCGGCCATCGACATGCTGAAGCAGGCCTAGTCAATGACTCCGGGTGAGCGGAAGCCGCGACGCTCAGTTGTGAAGCTCTTTCTCTTCTCCGTTCTCGTGCACAATCTGTCCTGTGGGGGTGCCTACTTTCAATTGCAGCCGGAGCACAACCAATGAGCGTGCGTCTAATTCGTACTGTTCACCGCCTTTGAGAAGAGAGACGGTTTTTTCTGTGTTCGCCGCGATGGAGGTATCCAGCAACGGCTGCCACCGGACTCCGCGTTTGTGGGCCGGCAGGGTAAACCCGAGGGGTTCATAATGCGCATTTAAGAGGATCAGCAATGTGTCGTCCACGATCGGACGGCCTTTCTCGTCCGTCTCGGCGATGGCGTCCCCGGCCAGGCGAAGCGCCAGCGACTTCGCGTAACCGGCATTCCAATCTTCGTCGGTCATTTCTTTCCCGTCCGGGCGAAACCACGATACGTCTTTGACTTCTGAGCCTCGGAGGCGCCTCCCCTGGAAAAACCTCCGGCGCCGCAGGACAGGATGCCGTTTTCGAAAGGCGATCAATCGCTTGACGAAGGCAAGAAAACCTCGTTGGTTGCGATCGAGCGTCCAGTTGAACCAACTGAGTTCATTGTCCTGGCAGTAGGCATTGTTGTTGCCCGATTGAGTCCGGCTCAGTTCATCTCCCCCGCAGATCATGGGGACGCCCTGTGACAGGAACAGGATCGCCATGAAGTTCCGTTTTTGGCGCTCTCGCAGTTCAACGATGGTCTGGTCGTCTGTCGGCCCTTCCACGCCGCAATTCCAGCTGGCGTTGTCGTCGGTTCCGTCTCGGTTCTTTTCCCCGTTGGCCTCGTTGTGCTTGTCGCTGTACGACACGAGATCGTGAAGCGTGAAGCCGTCGTGAGCGGTGATGAAGTTGACGCTGGCGAAAGGACGTCGCCCGCTCATACTGTATAGATCGCTGCTTCCGGTCAGACGGTAGCCCACTTCGGCGACTTGTCCGCCATCGCCTTTCACATAGCGACGGATAGTATCGCGATATTTGCCGTTCCATTCCGCCCAGCCCACCGGGAAGTTGCCGACCTGGTACCCCCCCTCGCCGATGTCCCACGGCTCCGCGATCAGCTTTACCTGGGAGAGGATCGGGTCTTGATGGAGAATGTCAAAGAAGGCGCTCAGCCGGTCGACAGCGTGGAGTTCTCGCGCCAACGCGGAGGCGAGATCGAAGCGAAAGCCGTCAACATGCATCTCTGTCACCCAGTACCGCAGGCTGTCCATGATGAGCTGCAACGTCCGGGGATGGGTGACGTTGAGGGTATTGCCGCATCCCGTGTAATCCATATGGTAGCGTTTGTTCTCCGGCGTGAGCCGGTAGTACGAGGCATTGTCTACACCTCGAAACGAGAGCGTCGGCCCAAGATGGTTCCCTTCCGCCGTGTGGTTGTAGACGACATCGAGAATTACCTCGATTCCTGCACTGTGGAGTGTCTTGACCATGGTTTTGAATTCCCGCACATGACGGCCTCGAATGGGAGAGGTCGCGTATCGAATGTCCGGGGCGAAGAAGCCGATGGTGTTGTATCCCCAGTAGTTCGTCAATCCGCGATCACGCAAATCCTTGTCCCGGACGAATTGGTGAATCGGCAGGAGTTCTACCGCCGTGACACCCAGGTCGAGCAAGTGGTCGATGACCGCGGGAGTGGTAAGCGCGGAGTAGGTGCCCCTCATGTGGTCCGGCACGTCGGGGTGTCTGGCGGTAAATCCTTTCACATGCACTTCGTAGATGATCGTTTTATCCCAGGGAGTCTTGATCAAACGATCTTCTCCCCAGGTAAAAGCCTGATCGATGACGACACACTTGGGAATGTTCGCCGCATTGTCTCTCGTATCGAAGGAAAGATCGGCCCTGGGATCGCCGATTCGATACCCGAACATGGCATCGGACCACTCGATGGAGCCGGCGATCGATTTTGCATAGGGATCGATCAGCAATTTGTGGGGATTGAAGCGATGTCCGGCCTCGGGCGCATAGGGACCGTGCACGCGATAGCCGTAATGTTGCCCCGGCCAGAGTCCGGGAATATAAACGTGCCAGACTTGATCAGTCTGTTCTTCGATGCGAATACGCGTGGATTCCCGCTGAGAGTCGGCTCTGTCGAATAAACAGAGTTCCACAGCGGTCGCATTCTCAGAAAAAATTGCGAAGTTCACCCCTTCGCCGTCCCATGTCGCGCCGAGAGGATAAGGACGTCCCGGCCAGGTTCGCACTCTTGGTCCTTCCATGATCCCCTTTCCGTCACTGCGGTGGCGCATAGTTGCATGCCACCGTTACCATCACCATGTGTGAGCAGGTTACCTATAACGGCATCTGTCCGTAGGCGCAAGTGCAAAGGGGAAAAAGATGCGGAGATCAGACACCTCTGGCATAGGCTCGCGTCTTCTGGCAGACTGGCCTTCAGAGGGGGGTGAGGAAGATGTTCTCGCACAGGGCAGGAGAATGGCGGTTGGATCTTGGGGCTCGACTCGACGGCCCATCAAAAAAGACGCATTTTCGCGTTTGGGCTCCCCATGCGACGACTGTTGCGGTCCAGTTTACCGGGTCGGACTCGATTCCGGTTTCGATGGAGGCGCGGGAGTTCGGTTATTTCGAGGCGACCGTGCCGGGGGTGGGGGCAGGAGCGCGCTATCAGTTTCTCCTGGACAGTCACAGGCTGCGGCCGGACCCGGCCTCGCGGTTTCAGCCTGAGGGTGTGCACAAGCCTTCGACCGTGGTCGATCCCGATGCGTTTCGCTGGACAGATGAGGCCTGGCGGGGGTTGCCGCTTAAAGACTTCATCATCTACGAACTTCATACCGGAACGTTCACTTCCGAAGGAACGTTCGAGGCAATCATTCCGCATCTGAGGTACCTGAAGCAGGAAGTGGGTATTACTGCGGTCGAACTGATGCCGGTTGCGCAATTTCCCGGGAGGCGCAACTGGGGCTACGACGGAGTCTACCCGTTTGCGCCACAAGCCAGTTATGGCGGGCCGGAGGGACTAAAAACGCTCGTGGATGCCTGCCACCGCGAGGGGCTCGCAGTTATTCTGGACGTCGTCTACAACCACCTGGGTCCCGAGGGAAACTATCTCGCAGACTTCGGTCCGTACTTCACAGATCGGTATCGCACTCCATGGGGTGCCGCAATTAATTATGATGGGCCGGAGAGCGATGAAGTCCGGCACTTTGTGATCAGCAATGCTTTGTATTGGGTGACCGAGTTCCATATCGACGCTCTGCGCTTGGACGCGATTCATGGCATCTACGATTTCAGCGCCAGGCATATCCTGCAAGAACTGGCGGACACGGTCCATGCCGAGGCTGAGCAAGCAGGTCGCACGATCTCCGTGATAGCAGAAAGTGATCTGAATGACGCCAGGGTCATCAGCCCTCCGGCAGCAGGAGGGTTTGGCCTCGACGGACAGTGGAACGATGATTTTCATCATGCGTTGCGCGTCATACTGACAGGAGAAAAAAAAGGCTACTATCAGGATTTTGATGGACTGGGTGATTTAGCTGCTGCGATCCGGGACGGGTTTGTCTATCAAGGACAACGGTCTGCCTATCGGCGCCATCAGCACGGCAATTCTGCGCAGGGTTGTCCCTCATCGCAATTTGTCGTGTTTGCCCAGAATCATGATCAGATCGGAAACCGCGCGATGGGAGATCGATTGAGCACACAGCTCCCATTCGACGCACTCAAGGTCGTAAGTGCTCTCGTGGTGCTGTCTCCGAATATCCCGCTCCTCTTCATGGGTGAGGAGTATGGTGAAACAGCCCCGTTTCAATACTTCATCGAACATGGGGATCCCCAGCTGATCGAGGCGGTCCGCCAGGGGCGGCGAAGGGAATTCGCGCATTTCGGGTGGAAAGAGGAAGATATTCCTGACCCTCAAGGCGCCGAGACGTTCGAGCGGTCGCGTGTCTGTCCGGGAAGTCGGGATGATGTCCAGCAGGCAGCGATGCTCTGCTGGACGAAGATGCTGATCCAGCTCAGAAAGAACATTGTTTCGCTTGCTGCGGAGGATTCCCGGAACAGGCTCCACCGGACCTGGCACTATGAGTCTGAACGAGTCTTGATCCTGCATCGTCAGGCTCTCCATGGGCAGGAGGCTCTCCTGATACTAGGATTCAATCGGGCACCGGTTTCGATTATCCTTCACGAGCCACTGGGGGAGTGGAGTCTTCGTCTGGATTCCTCCGAGACGGAATATGCTGGGTCTGGACAAAAATCGATGCCGCGACAATTGAAAGTGGATGGAAGCGGATTCTCGATTTCCGTTCCTCAGTTCACCGCAGTTCTCTATCTCAAGTGAGTGATAGGAGAAGGAACCAGCGATATTCTCCTGGGTTGCATAGACTTCTTGCCTGTCAGAATACCCTCGCCCGCAGGATCCAAGCTCACTTTTCCCAGGCTAGTAACCGTCCGTACATGAATGATCTGTAAGGATCATCCCCCCGGTATGTATTAAACGGGTACTTGATTAATTTGATGAACATTTATTTCAGCAAACCCTGAAAGGGATGAGAAAGTTTGTATTTAGAAAAGGGGCTTGACTCGGGAAAGCGAGCAGATTAATATATGACCATATAGTCATATATGACTTATCAGACTGCATTGGTTTATAGGTCTACGAGTTACGGATTACGCGGTGCGGCGGTGCTTATGGGACATGTTGTGAAAGTTGTCGTTTTTCCACAAGACCGGGAACCAGGTGTGGCTACAACAGGGGAAAGCTGCTACGCGGGGGCAAGCGATCAAGGCATCGCGCATCTCATTACGACAGATGCTGTGTTTGTCGCCACTCGGTCGATGTTGCCGGTCGGAACTTCGGTAACGCTCGGGATGCTGCGAGAAAACGAGCCGGCTGAATGGCGAACTGTGAAAGGCGTAGTGACCTATTCCTGCCCTGTAACCGATGAGTTCGGCTTTTCGTCCGGACTAGGCGTTCGCATCACAGAAGGCGATCAGGTCCTGAAGGATTTTATGAGCTGAGAGCGCGAGTCAGTGAGTAGATGAAAGGAGGTATTCGACTATGCATGCACGGAGCAACACAGAAGGCGCAGGAGCCCTCACGTCGAATGGAAAACGAGGCCAGGCGCCTCAGGTCTTGGAGGAGCTGAACGGTCAGGCATGCCATTCCTGCGGCACTCGTCGGTATTACCTTGTCCTTCGCATGAGTGCGCGTGATGAGGGAGCGATGCTGGTCGCTCGATGCAGTCGATGCCATGGCGCCAGGGAGGTTCTGTCGGAGGAATTGCTCGCGAATGACATCGAACAGACGACAAGGCAGTGGGTGGTTCCAAATCAATCGGGGCCATGGAAGGAAGTCGTCAGTCCATTATCATAAGCATGAAAGGAACGACCATCATGAACAACCGGATGCACAGGGTGATGACCAGGGGAATCATATTCCTCGCAGGGGTATTGGCCGGGGCTGGAACGGGTCTGTTGTATGCCCCGCGGTCCGGTGTGAGAACCAGGCGTCGATTGAAAGAATTGGCGGGAGATATCGGCGAGCAAGCGGGCGATATTGTACAGGATACTACTTGAGGCATGACTGGCCGACCTCGGAGGTCGGCCGCACGGCAATCGATCAAGCTGAGGAGGAAACATGTTCGGCTCATTCGGCTGGATGGAATTGCTCCTGATCCTGATCATCGTCTTGATTATCTTCGGCGCGGGGAAATTGCCGCAGCTCGGAGAAGGGTTAGGAAAGACTATCAAGGGTTTTAAGAAGTCTGTCCATGAAGCGGATGAGATGGATGCAGAAGCTGCCGCACCTCAAGCGCAGCGGGTTTTACAGGAAACTCCGATCGAGCAATCTTCTCCGCAGGCCGAACCGCAGGTCAGTCGCATGGCACCGCGAACCGGGACAGTCCCCGGTCACGATGTGCAGGATCCGCCAAAGTGACCCGGTGATCCGTCGGAGATCAAGCGGATTGCGCGCTGAGAGACGACGGGCACGCGCGCCTTGTAAGTCCCTACCGGAGTCAACGTCGCTGGACGAGTGACGTGCCAAAGGAGTGGTAGAAGGAAGTGCGTTCATCACGACCATGGCCGTCTACGCAGCGACCGGAATGGTCTATATACTTTGGCGGCAGATCTCGCGCCGCGTGAGCTTATTCGGGGAGAGAACAGGCTTTTGCTCGGAAACAGTCGCGATATGAATGCCTCTTGGAGTATCCTGTGGCACCGGTGCCGGGCCGCGCGGCAGAGGGCAACGATGGAAGAGGATCGTCAGAAATGACAGGAACAGTCGCTCGCACCACCTGGTCTCGCCGTAGGCCCCCGACACGCGCCGTTCCGTTTGAATATTTTGCGCCCACTCGTGTGGTTGCCTGACGCTCGACGATGTGTGGTGTCAGGCGTTGAAGCCGTTTCTACTGGAGGATGTCGGCCATGGATAGACCAGCCACTGTGGAAGCCGCGCTATCACGGGTTGCACGGAAAAAAGAGAAGACCCGCCGCGTCCTTCTGGATGTTGCCTTGGCCCTGTTTCATGAGAAAGGGATCTATTGGACCAAGATTGAAGACATTACAGAACGGGCGGATATCGGCAAGGGAACGTTTTATCAGTATTTTGAGTCAAAGGAAGAGTTGCTGGCCGATCTCCTAAAGGAAGGGCTGGACCAACTTCTTGCGCGCACGACCACGGCCATGCATTCGGTTTCTCCCGGTATCGGACAGATTAAAAAGATCGTCGAAGCGCGATTGGACTTCTTTGTCGACCATCCGGAATATCTTCTACTGCTCCACCAGATTCGCGGCCTCCTGCAACTTCAAACCGAATCGAGCAAAGAACTGCGGAGAATTTACAGCTTGCATCTCGATCAGTTGGGAACGATGTTGCAACCGGCCCTGGAGGAAGGAGGTGGAAAAGGTCCGTCCGCCAGGGACCTTGCCGTTGCGCTGGCAGCTTTCACCTCCGGGCTTCTCACATACCACCTGTTGTTCGACGAGAACGACCGGTTCAAGCATCAGCGGGCCGCCATATCCAGCCAAATTGAGCGAGGGCTTCTTGCGCTGATCTAAGAGGGACCGACCGCCTCGATGACGGAACGTCTGGGATCATGCTCGTGCCGTATCCGGGGGAGTCGCCATTATGAGAGAACCGAGAGCGGTATGGCTGCATCGTACCGGGCGAAGCACACAGAACACATGCTGCCAATCGCCCATATCCAGACTTGCATAAGGAGTAGAACTGGCCGATCCTATGACGTCAGTTGGTTTTGGCGAGAATTGAGGTAGAACCGGAGACATGCGCTGGCTCAAGTCCAAACTACAATGCCCGCAACGGACCTGGTAATGACCGGTCGAGGGGAAGGGGGCTCATCGATGATCGAACGCAGATCCAGACAGCGGGTTCTCGCCATCATTATGGCCGGAGGAAAAGGGGAGCGGCTGATGCCTCTGACCGAGCTGCGCAGTAAGCCGGCCGTTCCGTTTGGAGGCAAGTACCGCATTGTCGATTTTGTGCTGAGCAATTTCCTCAATTCGGGCATTATGGCAATGTATGTGCTGGTGCAGTACCGGTCCCAATCGTTGATCGAGCATCTTCGTCGAGCTTGGCGGATCGGCGGGAGGATCAAAGAGAGTTTCATCACTGTCGTCCCACCCCAGATGAAGGCGCGTGGCGGCTGGTATGAGGGGACGGCGGACGCGGTGTATCACAACCTCAACTTAATTCAGGATTTTGCTCCCGATCTGGTCGCGGTCTTCGGGGCCGACCACGTGTACCGCATGGATATCGGACAGATGATCCAGTGCCATCTGGAGCATCAGGCTGATGTCACGGTGGCAGCCAGACCTGTCCCTCTTCATGCGGCGAAGGGCTTCGGCATCATCGAGGTCGATCGGGAAGACAGGATTATTGGATTCGATGAAAAACCCAAGCAGCCCAAGGCAATGCCGGACGACCCCGAGCAGGCGTTCTCTTCGATGGGTAACTATCTATTTCAGACCGACGTCCTGCTGCGTTCACTGGAGCAGGACGCCTCGCGGCCCGGCTCACATGATTTCGGGCGCGAGATCATTCCCCGGCTGCTCGCATCGCATCGAGTGCAGGCCTACAACTTTCGCGATAACCGGATCCTCGGGCTGAAACCCTACGAAGAACGCGGGTATTGGCGTGACGTGGGAACATTGGATTCGTACTGGCAGTCCCATTTGGATCTTCTCGGAGAAGCGCCGATTTTTGACTTGCGAAATCAGTCGTGGCCCGTTTTGACCGATACCTTTGACGGTCCCACCGCCAGCATGGTCAGGTCCCGCATCGATGACGCAATGGTGGGGCAGGGGAGTCAAGTGATTGAAGCCGACATCCGGCGGTCAGTGATCGGTCGCGACGTTCGTATCGAAGCCGGAGCCCATATCGAGGAATGTGTCATCCTTGACGGAGTGCGGATCGGCTCAAAAGCGAGGCTCAAGCGTGTCATCGCCGATCGATTCAATGTCATTCCTGCAGGGGTGGAACTGGGCTGGGATTCGGCCAGCGACAAGAAGCGGTTTCAGGTGACCAAGAGTGGACTCGTGGTGCTCCCGAGAGGATCATCGATCGGCGAACGTCCCATGCGCGCATCGCAAGAAGGAACACTCATGTGACGCGACCGGATAACGCGCCCCCTTTGCCTAGCGCAACCTATCGGGTTCAATTCAACCGGCAGTTCACCTTCGCTGATGCCGCCGCGCTTGTTCTGTATTGGCACAAGCTGGGAATCACCCACTGCTATGCCTCTCCCTATTTCAAGTCGGTTCCGGGAAGTCTACATGGCTACGATCTCGTCGATCCGACGGCCTTGAACCCCGAGGTCGGCGCAGAGGAGGACTACGGCACGTTCATTGAGGCGCTGCGGCAACATGGCATGGGACAGATTCTCGACGTGGTTCCCAACCACATGGGCATCGGGCAATCGGCCAACCGCTGGTGGCTGGACGTGTTGGAGAATGGCCCCAGTTCCCGCTATGCTCATGTGTTCGATATCGACTGGCATCCGCTGAAGCGCGAGTTGGAGGGGAAAGTGCTCCTGCCGATTCTCGGGGATCTCTACGGCACGGTCCTTGAGAACCAGGAGATCGCGCTTGCGCATGAAGACGGACACTTCGTCGTACGATATTACAACCACACCTTGCCTGTAGCGCCCAAGACTTCGGCCAGAGTGTTGACGCACAGGCTGGATGCGCTGATACAGCGCGCGGGAGACGATGATCCACATGTCCAGGAGTTGGAGAGCATCATTACGGCCCTGGGTCATTTACCGGCACAGACATGCCTCGAGCCTAAATTAATCAATGAGCGGTACCGCGAGAAGGAGATCATTCGTCAGCGGCTGACAGCTCTGGTCAGGGATAGTCCGACTGTCTCGGAGTTCGTCCAGGAGAATGTCGCGCTCTTCAACGGGACCAAGGGTGATCCGAAAAGTTTCGATCTGCTCGACACCCTGCTCGATGACCAGGCCTATCGTTTGGCCTACTGGCGGGTGGCATCGGAGGAAATCAACTACCGCCGATTTTTCGACATCAATGAGTTGGCTGCGATCCGCATGGAAGAGAAGGCCGTGTTGGATGAGTCGCATCGACTGGCATTCCGGTTGCTCAAGGAAGGCGCCGTGACCGGACTGCGCATCGATCACGTCGACGGGTTATACGACCCGGATCGGTATATCCGGCAGCTTCAGGCATGGGCTCGCAAGGAACTTCCCGCAGACACGAGGCAACGGCTCGATGATGAGCGACCGCTGTACCTGCTTGTGGAAAAGATTCTCGGACAAGACGAGCCGCTGCCGGAAACCTGGCCGGTCCACGGCACGACCGGGTACGAATTTCTGAACCTGGTCAACGGTTTGTTCATACAAAATGCTCACGAGCGGGATTTTGACGACATCTATGAGCGGTTCATCCAGGCACGGGTCGTATTCGATGATCTGGCCTATGAATCGAAACGACTGATCATGCGGGTGTCGATGGCCAGCGAGCTCAATGTGCTCGGACATCACCTGAATATGTTGTCCGAGCGGGACCGGCGGTCGCGTGATTTCACGCTGAACAGCCTGACCCATGCCCTGCGAGAAATCATCGCGTGCTTTCCGGTCTATCGAACCTATGTCACGGAAGGGCCGGATCCCGTGCGTGAGCGTGATCGGGTGTATATCCGGCTCGCCGTCGCGCGGGCCAAACGGCGCAATCCGGCCTTCAGCGGCCTCGTGTTCGATTTCGTGCGATCACTCCTGCTGAAGGAATGGGATGAGCGCACGCAGGATGATCGCCAGGAACAGCTGCGCTTCGTTATGAAATTCCAGCAAACCACCAGTCCGGTCACGGCCAAAGGCATTGAGGACACCGCGTGCTACAACTACAACCGGTTTGTATCGCTGAACGAAGTGGGGAGCGATCCGCAGCGCTTCGGGATTGCGCCGTCCGTGTTTCATGCGCGCATGCGCGAGCGTCAGGCCAACTGGCCGCTCGCCATGTCAACGACCGCGACACACGACACCAAACGCGGTGAAGATGTGCGGGCCCGTATTAACGTGCTGGGAGATGTGCCGGGGGAGTGGAGAATCCATGTGAATCGGTGGGGCCGTTTGAACAGAAAATACAAGACCGATATCGAAGGACAAACGGCTCCGGACAGAAACGAAGAATATCTCCTGTATCAAACGCTGATCGGGGCTTGGCCGTTCACGGCGTTGGATGACGAAGGATTTCGCCGATTTGTCGAGCGGATTCAGACCTACATGTCCAAAGCGCTCAGAGAGTCGAAAGTACATACCAGCTGGATCAATCCCGATCTAATCTATGAAGAAGCCGTGAATCGGTTCATCGAGTCGATTCTGGACCGTGCCAGGCCGAACCCGTTTCTCGACGACTTCCTTCCGTTTCAGGAGCGCATTGCCGAGTACGGCATCTGGAATTCCCTCTCGCAGGTTCTGTTGAAGATCACGGCCCCGGGCATTCCGGATTTCTATCAGGGAACAGAACTCTGGGACCTGAGTCTCGTGGACCCGGATAACCGCCGGCCCGTCGACTATGCGAAACGGATTGCGCTGTTGGGTGAACTCACACGCGAAAGCGACGAAGACGCAGGTGACCGGTGCCGGCTGGTCCGCAGCCTTGTCGATTCCAGACGAGACGGGCGAATCAAGCTCTATCTGACCATGACGGCGTTGAACTACCGGAGGGGCCATGCCGCGTTGTTTCATCAGGGCGAGTATGTTCCGCTCGAAATTCACGGGAGCCGGGACGAGCGTCTCTGCGCGTTCACACGAATCTATCAGGACGAGGCTTCGGTAGTGATTGTGCCGCGCCTGTTGGGAGGCACCATTCCGGATGCGCAGACGGTCCCGGTAGGGGCCGGGGTCTGGGTGGACACCGCCGTCACGATTCCATCGTGGAGGCCCGGATCTCATTACCGGAACGTGCTGACCGGAGCTATGTTGACGTCGAAGGGGGAGGGCGGGCACCAAGTCCTGTCTGTGGCGGATATTTTTTCGGAGTGTCCAGTCGCGCTACTGGAGCGCATTGGATGAGCAAGGATGGCGCCATGCGTACAGCCAAACATCCGTTTCGATTCATCGGATGCAGTGAATTGCGGGAAATGCTGGGCAAGGAAGCGGACGACGAAAAGCGCCTGGTTGAATTGATCGAAGAGGTTCCGCTCGATGCCATCCACTATCATACGCACAGCTACTTTCTCCGGCACAGTTATGTCGAACGGGTCTATCCGAACGACTTTGCGCAATGGGTTGCCGTGGAAGTGCGTGACCATGTCCTGGCTGAACGGCTTGCGGTCGTCGATCCCTTTGAGTTCAAGGGCCTTGAAGTCTTGCGGGAAGAACTCATTTCGATTATCGACGATCATCTGTCCAGGACGCCGATCGTGCCCCGTGTGATGTTCGGCTCCCCCTTTCACTTCAATCAAGCGCGTATGCTCGAAGTGCCGACCGGACTGGAAGTGAAAACCTTGTGGGAGTTTCGCACGGCTTTAGGCGAGGTGGAAGTGAGCGCGATTTATTTCCACATGTTCGAAGCGCGTCATCGGCTTCAGCGTGAGGAGAGCGACTTTAGCGCCTGGATCCGGCAAAGCCTGGGGATGCCGGAACTGGCCGAGAAGATGCGCGCGATTAATCCCTATCTGGGGAGTCTGGAACGCCTGCGGTCCGCGCTGCTGACGACCTGCGACGAATTTCTCGCCAAGGAGACGGCTGGGTGAGCAAGAGGAGGGCCGCAGAGTGTTGATGACCGATCCGCAGTGGTACAAGGACGCCGTCTTCTATGAAGTCCATGTGAAGGCCTTCTTCGACAGCAATGACGACGGTATCGGAGATTTTCGCGGCCTGATCCAGAAGTTGGACTATATCCAGTGGCTGGGCGTCACGTGCATCTGGCTGCTCCCGTTTTTTCCTTCTCCGCTCAGAGATGACGGCTATGATGTCGCGGACTATCACGGCGTGTTCCCGGATTATGGCTCGACAGAGGACCTTCGCGTATTCCTTGATGAAGCCCACCGGCGGGGCATTCGTGTGATCGCAGATCTCGTCTTGAACCATACCTCGGATCAACATCCCTGGTTTCAGGAGGCGAGAAGTTCTCCTCAGTCGCCGAAACGCGACTACTATGTGTGGAGCGACACCCACAAGAAATACGATAAGGCCCGCATTATTTTCATCGACACGGAGAAGTCGAATTGGACGTGGGACCCGGTCGCCAAGGCCTATTACTGGCACCGGTTTTTCAGTCACCAGCCGGATTTGAATTATGACAATCCGGAGCTGAGACAGGCCATGCTGGATGTCATGTCCTTCTGGCTCGATCTCGGGCTGGACGGGTTCCGTTGCGACGCGGTGCCGTATTTGTTCGAGCAGGAAGGGACGATTTGTGAAAATCTGCCCGAGACGCACGTCTACTTGAAGGAAATCCGCGCCCGAATCGACAAGGCCTATCAAGGGCGCATTCTCCTGGCGGAGGCCAATCAGTGGCCGGCTGATGTACGGCCGTATTTCGGAGAGGGCGATGAGTTTCATATGGCCTTCCACTTTCCGCTCATGCCGAGGCTCTTTATGGGAGTCCGCAGCGAGGACTGGCATCCGATCGTGGATATGTTCACGCATACGCCGCCGATTCCGGAGAATTGCCAGTGGTGCCTGTTTTTGCGGAACCACGATGAACTGACGCTGGAAATGTGCTCGGGCGAAGAGCGCGATTATATGTATTATGCGTATGCGCGCGACCCTCAGATGCGGCGTAACATCGGCATCGCCCGCCGGCTGGCCCCCTTGCTGGACAACGACCGACGGAAGATCGAGCTGCTCAACAGTCTGGTGTTTACTCTGCCCGGCAGCCCGATCGTCTATTACGGGGATGAAATCGGCATGGGCGACAATGTGCATCTGGGAGACCGCAACGGGGTTCGTACGCCGATGCAGTGGAGCGCCGACCGGAATGCGGGATTCTCCAAAGCCGATCCGGCGAAACTGTATCTGCCGTCCATCACCGACTCGTTGTTCGGCTACCAAGCGGTCAATGTGGAAGCGCAGACACAGACACTCCACTCTTTGCTGCATTGGATGCGACGAATGATCACCGTCCGCAAGTTGCATCCGGCATTCGGGCGCGGCACGATACGCTTTCTGCGTCCGCACAATGAGAAGGTGTTCGCCTATTTGCGGGACTATCGGGGCGATACTTTGTTGTTGGTTCACAATCTGGCGGGATCCGCGCAGGCGGTCGAGTTGGATCTCGGAACGTTCCGGGGCATGACTCCGGTTGAATTGTTCGGAGACTCTCGCTTCCCCAAGATCGGCGAGCGGCCGTACCCGCTCAGCCTGGCTCCCTACGGATACTATTGGTTCAGGCTCCAAAAGAGCGCGAGCCAGGATGAAGGGGGGTACGGAATCGAAGGCAGTGTCGTGTAAGCAGGCTGCGAGACGATCGAACTGGAGTCTATCAGATGGGACATGAGTTGGAAGAATACCGCGACATTGCGCCGAAGGGCACGGTCGATTTTCTCAAGCGGCTCAGCGACCTGGTCAAAGGGCGAAGTTTTCTCCATATCAATGCAGTACGCTACGGCGGCGGCATGGCCGAGATTCTTCGCCGGCTGGTGCCTATGCTGAAATCCCTCGGCATCGACGCTCGTTGGGAGGTGCTGACCGGAGACCAGGAATTTTTCGAAGTCACCAAACGTCTCGTCAACTCGCTGCACGGCCTGGATGAAGGTCTGACCGAGCAGATGCAGCAGGTGTATCGAAAAATCAACCAGCGGAACGCCAAGGCGCTCAACCTCGATGCGGATCTCGTCATGGTTCATGACCCCCATCCTGCGGCACTGATCGAACACCGCACCGAGGGGAAATGGATTTGGCGCTGCCATCTGGATCTGGCGCAGCCGCAGCGGCAGAGTTGGAGCTTCCTCCGCCGTTTTGTCCTCCGGTATGACGCGGCGATTTTTTCGCTCCCGGGATTCGCGCAACGGCTTCCGATTCCGCAATTCCTGATCTATCCCTCGATCGATCCCTTGAGCGCCAAGAATCGGGAATTGTCCCGCACCGAGGTCAATACGGTTCTCGACCGGCTGATGATTCCGAGAGATAAGCCATTGCTGGTGCATCTCGCCAAGTTCGAGCGATTGAAGGATCCGGTCGGAACCCTCCGCGCCTATCGCCTGGCGAAGAAGCACCATGACTGTCGTCTGGTGCTGGCTGGTTCAGGCGTGGCGCACGATCCCGAGGGTGAGGCTGTGTTGGCGGAGGTATTCGAGGTTGCGGGCCGCGATCCTGACATCCATGTGTTGCAGCTGCCGCCGGAGGCGGACCTTGAAATTAATGCGCTGCAGCGCGCCGCTACGATCGCCCTGCAAAAATCCATCAAAGAGGGGTTCGGCATGGCCGTCTCCGAAGCCATGTGGAAGGGAAAACCTGTGATCGGCAGCGCAGCAGGCGGCATCGTGGCCCAGGTCATCGACGGTGTCACCGGATATACCGTGCACTCCGACGAAGGCATGGCCTTCAGAATCAGACATCTGCTGAACAATCCGGTATTGTTGAATCGGATGGGGGGGGCGGCGCGCGAGCATGTCAGACGCAACTTCCTGATCACGCGTCACCTGAGCGATTACCTGACTCTCTTGAAACTGGTCACCGGAAATTGATCGACCTGTCTGTCACGCGAATCGTCGATGCCGCGCAGACGGCTCGATCCGCTGCAGCGCCCGGACACCCATGATGCACGAAGCCGCCTGGCGACAGGCACGCGAGCAACTGAAGGACATCAGCCGCACGGATATTCTGGTCGGGCTTCCCACGTTCAATGACGCCAACACGATTGAACATGTGGTGAAAACCGCGGTCGAAGGATTGAGTCGATCGTTCCCGCAGGCTTCCGTGGTCATCGTGAATGTCGATGCAGGCTCGCAGGATGGTACGCCGGAGGTCATCACAAACATGGTCGGAGAAGCCATGCCGGCTGTGTCGGTGCAGCATCTGACCAGCGCGATATCCACAAACCCGTTCACGCTTCACCGGCTGTCGGAAGCCGGCGTGCCCGGACGTGAACAGGCATTTCAAGCGCTCTTTACCATCGCCGCGGAGCTGGAAACCAAAGCCTGCGTGATTCTCGATGCCAATATTCGTTCCATCCGTGCCGACTGGATGGAACTGCTCCTCCACCCGGTCCTCGAGAAGAAGGCGGACTTCGTGGCTCCACTCTATTCCAGGCCGCGATATGAAGGCAGCCTGACAAACAGCCTCATCTATCCCCTGAGTCGAGCTCTCTACGGTAAGCAGCTTCGCTGGCAGACCGGCGGCGGTTATGGATTCTCCGGTGAAGTAGTCAGTGTCTATCTGAACAAGGATGTCTGGGGCGGAGAGGTGGGGCGACTGGCGATCGATAGTTGGCTGCCGACGGTCGCCGTGGCCGAAGGATGCGATGTGTGGCAGGCGTATCTTGGAGCGAAAGTCCAGGAGTCGAAACAGAGCGGGATCGAACTGGCCTCGGTGCTCGCCCAAACCGTCGGCGCGGTCTTCTATTTTATGGAGACGTATCAGCACGTGTGGGACCACGTCATAGCATCGACTCCTGTTCCGACCGCCGGCCCGGTGTACGAACTGAGCGCCGAAACGATGTCCATGAACATCGGGCGAATGATCCAGGGATTTCGACAGGGGGTGCGCGACCTGCTGCCGATCTGGGAAATCATTCTGTCGCCAGAAACCCTGACCGGTGTCCTGGCATTGGGCCTCGTCGAGGAGGAGGAGTTTCGATTTCCGGTCTCGCTGTGGGTGCAGACTGTGTACGATTTTGCCGTGGCCTATCGCGCAAAGGTCCTGCATCGGGAGCACCTCTTGAAGTCGCTGGCTCCGCTCTATCTCGGGCGGACAGCGTCCTTTGTTCTCGAAACCGGGGGCGGGCGACCGGAGGATGTCGAAGAGGCCGTCGAGACTCTCTGCGGAACGTTCGAGCGCATGAAGCCCTACCTGATTGAGCGATGGAGGTTCCAATGAGTGAACTGAGTGAGATGTGGCAACAAGCGATGGTCGAAGCCTTCCGAGAAACCAGCAAGCGAGTCGCCCTCTTCCTGCCGAAGCTTCTCGCCCTGCTGACGTTCATTCTCGTCGGATTACTCGTCGGGCGATTGATCAGGTTTCTCGTCTTGCGCATTCTGAAAGCCGTCCGCTTCGACCAGTTGTGTGAGCGTATGGGTATGACACCGGCCCTCGCTAAAGCGGGGATCACGAAACCCGTGTCCGATCTCATCGGCAGGTTATCGTTCTGGATCGTATTCTTGTTGTTCGCCTTCATGGGAATCGATGCATTGGACCTGCCCGCCACTGCCAAATTGATGAGCGCGATCATCGGGGTCCTCCCGAACCTGTTTGCCGCGACCGTCCTGCTTTTGTTCGGCTTACTGTTGGCCAATTTTTTCAGGGAGGCTGCGCTGATCACCGCCGTGAATGCTCAGATTCCGGAAGCGCGACTGATCGCCAACCTCATCCGCTGGGGGATTATGATCTTCACGGCGGCGATGGTGCTCACGCAACTGGGGATTGCCACGGAGATAATCGTCGCGGCATTTTCCATCACCTTCGGCGGTATCGTTCTGGCTCTTGCGATCGCCCTGGGTTTGGGCGGCCGCAACCTCGCAAAAGATGCCCTGGAGCGGAGACTGCGTCAGAAGCAGCCGGACAAAGATGAGGTGTCGCATATCTAGCAAGCTGTTGAAAAACTATCCTGGGCTTCCGAATATGCACGACCGCATCGGATCGAGGATGGAATCGGAATCGTTCGCGGGATGTTCAAAAAGTCTGTCCGACACGGCTGCCTGTCTGCCGTGTCGGCGCAGGCAGCAAGCGAAGAGTTGACGGGTATTCTTTACCGTACGTTGGGGCTCTGAGCGACGCGAGAACGCCGCTGGAGGGACGTTTTTTAATATCCTGCTAGTCATCGCCGGGAAGCTGGCTTCAGAACGGGCAGAAAGGGGACGGACCGGATGAAGGACGGGGAAGGCAGACGGCGGGTCGTCATCGAAGGAGTGACACCGGCCATTGATGGCGGGCGCTATCCGATCAGACGCACAGTCGGGGAAGCGGTCATTGTCGAGGCGGATGTCTTCACCGACGGCCACGACGGCCTGTCCGCGCTCCTCTTGTACCGCCGGACGCGCAACGACTCCTGGACAGAAGTTCCGATGGAGTTTCTTGACAACGATCGCTGGCGAGCCTTGTTTCCGGTAACGGCGCTGGGCCGCTACCGCTATACGGTGACAGGCTGGATCGACCATTTTCAAACCTGGCGGCGGGACCTGATCAAGAAGGTTGATGCCGGCCAGGACGTAGCGGTGGATCTCCTCATCGGCACAGCCTTGATCGAAGAGGCGAGTCGCCGCGCATGCACGGTCGACGCGCAAGCTCTACTCCAGCGAGCGGACGCGCTTCGATCATCGAGCGGATCCGAGTCGGACCGCATCCGAGCCGCGTTGCATTCGGATCTGAATGCACTGATGGCGCGTTATCCGGATAGACGGTTCGCCACGACCTATGATCGCGAGCTGGAAGTCGTGGTCGATCGGGAACGAGCCCGGTTCAGCACATGGTACGAAATGTTCCCGCGATCCTGTAGCGGGACTGCGGATCGGCACGGGACATTTAAGGATTGCGAGGAAAGGCTTCCCGCTCTCTCCGGAATGGGGTTTGATGTGCTGTATCTTCCCCCAATTCATCCCATAGGAAAGACCCACCGGAAGGGGAAAAACAATGCGCCGGCCGGTGGCCCGGCCGATCCCGGCAGTCCCTGGGCCATCGGTTCGCAGGAGGGAGGACACAAGGCGGTCCATCCGCAATTGGGCACGGTGGATGACTTCCGGAGATTGGTGAGCAAGGCCAGGACTCACGGGCTTGAGATTGCTCTGGACATCGCCTTCCAATGTTCCCCCGACCATCCCTACGTAAAGGAACACCGGGCGTGGTTTAAGATCAGGCCGGACGGCACCGTGCAATATGCGGAGAATCCTCCCAAGAAGTATCAGGATATCTATCCGCTGGACTTCGAGACCGACCAATGGCGGGAACTCTGGGAGGAACTCGGAAGTGTCGTGCGGTACTGGATCGACCAAGGGGTGCGAATCTTCCGCGTCGACAATCCGCATACGAAACCGTTCGCATTCTGGGAGTGGTTGATCGAATCGGTCAAACAGGAGCATCCCGATGTCATTTTTCTTGCAGAAGCGTTTACGCGGCCGAAGGTCATGTATCGTTTGGCGAAGCTCGGGTTCACCCAGTCCTACAATTATTTCCCCTGGCGGAATACGAAAGCGGAATTGATCGACTATTTTACAGAACTGACCCAGACCGACGCGCGGGAATTCTTCCGCCCCAACCTCTGGCCCAACACCCCGGATATTCTGACCGAGCAACTTCAACATGGCGGTCGTCCGGCCTTCATGGCCCGCCTTGTTCTCGCCGCGACACTGGGGGCCAGTTATGGGATTTACGGCCCCGCATTTGAGCTCTGCGAGGGGCGCCCGCGCGAGGCGGGAAGCGAAGAATATCTGGATTCGGAGAAGTATGAGATCAAACAGTGGGATCTCAATCAGGCCGATGCGCTGAACGAGTTCATCACTCGCGTCAACCGGATCCGCCACGATCATCCCGCGCTGCAGAGCGACAGAGGGCTGAGATTTCACCGGATCGAGAACGACTATCTGCTCTGCTATAGCAAGCGGACGTCCGACCGGTCGGATGTCATTCTCGTTGCGGTCAATCTGAGCCCGTATCACGTCCATGCCGGGTGGGTGGAACTGGATCTGGAAGAGTTGGGAATCGAGCCGGACCGGCCCTTTCAGGTCCAGGATCTCCTGACGAACGCGTATTATGTGTGGCAGGGAGCGCGGAACTATATTGAAGTGAATCCGAATGCCGCCCCGGCGCATATTTTTTTCATTCGCCGGGCCATGCACACCGAACAGGACTTCGACTATTACATGTAGGGGCAGGGTGCCCTTCGCAGACACGGGGAACAATGCTGACTGTCGCAGACCAGTGGGAAGCGGTGTTGACCGGGGAGGCGTGTTCCGCCTTCGAAATGCTGTTGCCGGACGTGCTTCGGGCCAGACGATGGTTCGGGGGGAAAGCCCGTCATATTCTCTCGGCTCACATCGTTGAGTCCATTCCCGTTCCGTTCCAGTCGGTGCATGCGGTTCTCCTGCAGATCCGGCTGGAGTACGGGTCCGGGAGCCCCGAGATGTACGCCCTCCCGATCACGGCGGCGTTCCACGGTGAGGCCTCGCTGATCGAGCGGGACTTGCCGCATGCTGTTGTCGCCCCGCTTGCCGTTCAGCGTAAGGATCAACTCCTCAAGGGCCTGTTATACGACGCCTTGTGGAATCAGGACTTCGCCCGCGCAATTCTGGACGCGATCGGCCATGAGGTCCGGTTCGTCGGCCGGGCAGGTTCATTGCAAGCTTCATCGACGGGCGCATTCGCCGGCCTTGTATCGGCCGATGTGCCGCTGGTGCCGGCGGTGGTGAACGCGGAGCAGAGCAATACGTCCGTGGCCTACAGCGGACGCGTGATGCTGAAGCTGTATCGCCGGCTGGTACCCGGCATCAATCCGGACCTGGAGGTCGGACGCGCATTGACCGCCATGAAATTTCCATATAGCGCGCCGGTCGCGGGAGCGATTGAGTACCATCAGGGTTCGGCCGAGCCGATGACTGTGGCGCTGGCTCAGGGGTTTATCAGAAACGACGGGGATGCCTGGCAGCATAGCCTCAACGCGCTGGATCGATATTTCATGCGCGTGACGATAGACGCGCGGCGCGCTCAGCCTGCGCCGCATGCCCAAAAACCGCTGCTTGAGCTGGCTCAAGAGGAATACCCTGCAGCCGCTCGTGAGCTGATCGGCTTGCATCTCCAATCCGCTGAACGGTTGGGCCAACGAACCGCCGAGTTGCATCTGGCGCTCAGCCAGATCCCGGACGATCCAGCCTTCTCTCCTGAACCGCTGGATGCGACTTACCGGGAGGCCCGGCATGGGGCGATGATCCAGCTTTCCCGGAGCACGCTGGCTTTTCTGCAGGAGCGGGAAGGGTGCTTGTCGGCTGAACGACAGATCCTCGCACGGCGTCTGATCGATCACGCGTCGCTCATCGAGGCGAAATTCGCTGCGTTTCGCGAATTGCGGGCCTTGGTTCAGCGCATTCGCTGTCACGGCGACTATCATCTCGGCCAGGTGTTGTGCGCCGGTTCGGACTTTGTCATCATCGACTTCGAGGGTGAACCGGCTCGTCCGCTCGAAGCCCGCCGCATGAAGCACCCCGCCATGCTTGATGTCGCCGGAATGGTGCGCTCTTTTCATTATGCAGCCTTTGCGTACCTCGAAGGCAAACGGTCGAACATCGCGGTGGCCTCGCAAGAATGGCCGGTCCACCGAGAGTCCTGGGCGCGGTTCTGGAGCGATTGGACCGGGGCGGCTTTCTTGAAATCCTATCTGCGTCTCATGGCGCATTCCCAGGCCTGGCCTCAAACCCGGGAGGAGGAACGCTGTTTGTTCGAGGTGTATCTGCTTGAGAAAGCGATGTACGAGCTGAACTACGAATTGAACAATCGGCCGGATTGGGTGGAAATTCCTCTTAAAGGAATCATGCGCATCCTGGAGCCGGCACAGGGTGTCGAAGGACATCACTCTGCATGAATGCCGACCTTGCCGGCTTTCGGCGGCGGTCGGGAGCGATCATCTTTTACGCAATACATGAGGTGACCTGGTGAGACAGACGCAACATGACTCGAAAGTATTCACTGACGCGACGGCATTGAGTCAGGACGATCTCCATTACTTCAATGAAGGCAGTCATTTTCATCTGTTCGAAAAGTTGGGGGCGCGCTCCATGCGGAGGGAAGGAACTGAGGGGACCTATTTCGCAGTCTGGGCCCCCAATGCGGAAGAGGTGTCCGTCATCGGGACGTTCAACGACTGGAACAGCCGGACGCACCTGCTGGTGCCACGGGGCCATTCGGGGATCTGGGAAGGATTTATTCCCGGCATCGGCAAGGGGACGCTGTACAAGTATCATATTCAATCGCGGGTCGAGGGCTATCGCATCGACAAGACGGATCCGTTCGCGATTTTCAATGAAATCCCTCCGAAGTCGGCCTCGATTGTCTGGGACCTGGATTATACATGGCAAGATCGGGAGTGGATGGAAAAGCGGCGCGCGCACAACGCGCTGGATGCGCCGATATGCATCTATGAGATGCACATCGGTTCCTGGAAGCGGGTATCGGACGAAGGAAATCGCTCGCTGAGTTACCGGGAGTTGGCGGAATCCCTCCCGGCCTATCTCCTGCAGATGGGGTTCACGCATGTGCAATTTCTTCCGATCATGGACCATCCCTTCTTCGGTTCCTGGGGCTATCAGACGACCGGATATTTTGCGCCGTCCGGATGTTATGGCACGCCGCAGGATCTGATGGGGTTGATCGATGCGTTGCACCGGCACGGCATCGGAGTGATTCTGGACTGGGTCCCATCGCACTTTCCGACAGACAGTCAAGGGCTCAACTATTTCGACGGCACCCATCTCTATGAACATGCAGATCCGCGTCAAGGATTCCATCCGGACTGGCAGACCTGCATCTTTAATTACGGCCGGAACGAAGTCCGATCCTTTCTCATCAGCAGCGCGTTGTTCTGGCTGGACAAGTATCACATCGACGGTCTTCGGGTCGACGCCGTTGCGTCCATGCTCTACCTGGATTATTCACGCAAAGAAGGGGAGTGGATTCCGAACCAGTATGGAGGGCGGGAGAATCTTGAGGCCATCGGCTTTCTCCGCAGCCTGAACGAAGCCGTGTATGGGGCGCATCCCGATGTCCAGACGTACGCCGAAGAATCGACCGCCTGGCCGATGGTCTCCCGTCCGACCTACGTGGGGGGGCTCGGATTCGGGCTGAAATGGGACATGGGATGGATGCACGATACCTTGCAGTACATGAGCCAGGATTCCTATTTCCGGCGGTACCATCAGGACAAACTGACCTTCCGTATGCTCTATGCGTCTCAGGAGAACTTCGTGTTGCCCTTGTCGCACGATGAAGTGGTCTATGGCAAAGGTTCCTTGCTGGGGAAAATGCCCGGGGATGACTGGCAGAAGTTCGCCAATCTTCGGCTTCTCTATGGATATATGTATGCCCAGGCGGCAAAAAAGCTGATGTTCATGGGCGGAGAGATCGGCCAGTGGAGCGAATGGGGCCACGACCATAGCGTCGAATGGCAGCTGCTTGAATACCGGCCGCACAGGAATCTTCAAACCTGGGTGGCTGATTTGAACCGGCTGTATCGCGATCAGCCCGCGCTGCACGAACGTGATCTTGACCCTGCCGGCTTTGAATGGATCGATTGTAGCGACGCCGAATCCAGCGTCGTGAGCCTGCTCCGAAAAGGGAAGTCTCACGACGAATTGATGATCGTTGCCTGCAACTTCACGCCGGTTCCCCGGCCGAACTATCGCATCGGAGCGCCGCGGGGCGGGTTCTGGAAAGAGGTTTTGAATAGTGATGCCGTTGAGTATGGCGGCAGCGGATGGGGCAATTTTGGCGGAGTGGAGGCTGTGCCGATACCGTTGCACGGGCGCGCGTATTCGCTCACGCTCACGCTCCCGCCCCTATCGGCGGTATTCTTCAAGCATGAGCGGGAATCCTGAGCCACGAGTCGGCAGCATCGATTCCGACGGGCCGCATTGACAATCGTGGATCGATCACCTCAAGGCGCTTCTCATAAGCGCGGTCCAAGTATGCGTTCCCACCATACCGTCCGGTTCTAGACCTTGCTTCCGCTGAAACCGCGTGATGGCAACATCGGTTTGTGGTCCGAACTGGCCGTCGATCGCAATGCGGTAGCCGGCTCGGCGCAAGGCCCGCTGCACTTCGGCCACGTCCCGGCCCCTGAGAGGGGGGCTCTGCAACCAGAGGTGACGGGTTGGTTTCGTGGGATGAGCAGGCCGGCGCAGAGCCGCATAGGTGGCCTGGTCCGCCACTCCATTCACTCGAAGTCCCCGTGCTTTCTGAAACCACCTGACAGCGGCTGCCGTGTTTTGTCCATACACACCATCAATTTGAATGGGAAGATCATGGCGCCGCAGAAGCTGTTGGATTTCAGTCACACGGACTCCACGGTGATGCGGGTGTTCGAGCCGTACCGGACGAAAGGACCCTTTGCGGATGGGTGAGCGGACAACGGAACGAGCGGAAGCCGCTCGTTCTTTCGTGAGCCTGCCGCCAGGAACGGCCGTGTTGGCAGATCGTGGCGACTTGTCCACGTGTCGCATTGCCGTTAGGCGATCCTGTAAGGCCTCTTTCTCTCGAACCGTCGTCTCCGCTTCACGCTGCAAGGAGCTGTGCGCCGCCCGCAACTCTTCCAACTCTTGTTCCAGCCGGAGGCGGTCATCCATCACATCATTGAGCTGGACGAGCAGGCCGTCGACTTGAGTCTGTAGAGCAGGCGGCCAGTAATCGCAACCGGTGAGGCCTGCGGACACGAGTCCGGTAAAGACGATCACGCTCAGGATGCCGCGCTCTGTACGAGTTCTCACACTAGACATACTCGCTCCCTCCTTCCCATCGCTTCAGTGGACATTCTGCTCGATGAACAGAGGCATAACGAAGGCGTCGTTCTACCTGCGGCGCTTCGCGTTGCGAAAAAACGTTCCCTATGCGATTGTGAACAGGACTCTCAAACCAAAAGCCGCAAGCAAGACACCAGTGTAATCAGTGGCATTGCTCCGCGCACAGTTATTCAGAGGGGGTTTTACAGAAGCCTACGCCGATCGACTGCACGATTTCAAGAAGGTCCAGTCGAAGGATCAGATTCCTCCCGACCAACCGGTTGTTCGCGTCGATGGTGACGCGGTCGTCGTTCACCTCCGTGATGACGATCTGCAGAGCGGTGTCATCTGCAGATCGAATATCCAGGCAAAGTCCGGGAGCCGTAGTGATCTGCTGCGCCAGCGACCAACTCGAACTGATCCGACAGCAGAGGTCCGCACGATGGCATCGAATGCGCGATCGGGAAAAATCTCCTCAGTTTTTGGTTCCCCAACACGCATGTCGTTCGCTATCTCCTGCACGCTCTGCATCACAGAGGTCTGACCCGCCGAGCCGGATCCACACAAGTCGGAATATTGGAGAAGTTAAATAGCCGCCATAGGTTCCTCTGCGCCCCGGATGGGCCTGCCGCAAGCAGAATGGAGGACATAGTCATTTCTCCATTAGAAATTGTGACCTGCCCCCTGTGATCGTATCAGCGTGTCTGTGAGTCATGCCCAACGCGGAGTGATAGGCTGTCCGTTGCTCCGGGTGACTTCGGCTTCACGGGTTTTGCACGAATCGGTTCGACGGTAGGGCACCGACGCGGCCTCCGGCCCTCCCCTAAACAGACAGGGTGGATCTGTTTAAGGAGGTTAGCACCGGCTCGATCACATATGCTGTGAGAATTTTTAGCTCCTGTGGAGTGCCGTGTGGCCAAAAAACAAGAAAGAGTTGGCTGAATGGGCGAGAGACGCTAGCATACGCACCATGGTGAAACGTTACGTCATGGCCGGTCTTGTCCTCGCATTGATGGCCGTCTGTCCGGCTCTCTCATGGGCTGACTTTGTCGCGAAAATTGTCACTGTCCATGAAGGAGATCGTCTGACGATCCGTCACGATGGCCGAAATGAAACAATTTATATCAAAGATATCGATTGTCCCGAACTCAAGCAGGCATACGGGAAGCAGGCGAAGCACGCGACTGCCGCCTATGTCGGGAGCCGTGATGTCGTGGTCCGGGCTCTCAAGCGGGGCCGGAACGGCCTGGGTACTGCAGAAATTCTGCTTCAGGATGGACGCAATGTGGGGCATGAGCTGCTCAAAGAGGGGCTGGCATGGGCAAGACCTGATAGTGGTCAGGACCAGAGCCTTGAAGAAATGGAGCAGTTGGCCAGGGCTGCGCACAAGGGCCTGTGGTCGGACTCCAATCCCGTACCGCCTTGGAAGTGGAAACCCACCAAGATAACCAGCCAAAACTATTCGAA
>CAZVEZ010000021.1:0-26613 GCA_964626135.1 uncultured Nitrospira sp. | reverse complement strand
CAACCTTCTCGTTTGCCTCGACTCCTTCGATATCCTTTTCCAGCAACGGAATAATCTCTTCTTGCGCCTGATCGGACAGCGTGAAGTTTTCCACCCGCTCTTTCCGGCGCAGCGACATCAGGTCGTTATCGAGATCCTTGCTAAATGCCCCATAGGCAAACCGGAAGAACTCAAAATGAAAGCCCTTAAAGCCCTTGCCGAACATTTGCAGTTCGCACAGAAAGCACAACTGTTGCAGCTTCACATCGCTCAGAAGTCCATAGGGCTCCGCCCGATGCAGAACATACAGCAGGAGGGCCCGGTCAACCGTGATCTGATTAGGTGTCCGCATATGGCTCGTCGCTCATTCGACCGTGGTGACGGCTGCACTATAGGCAGCTCCGAGGATTTCCGTCAATTTCATACCCGCTGCTCCTCGCGCGCAGCACCCCTTGACCAGATACGAAGTTTCGTCTTTAATGAGACCCCTATCGGGAGGCTTGGCATGACATGACACAAAAGCATGTGAAGGAAATGAACGCCCTGGTGGAACACCTGAGCAAGCATCAACTCAAACTCACCCGCCAACGCGAATTGATCCTGAACGCGTTCCTGCGACAAGAGCACATTACCGCAGAAGCCATGTATCACCAACTGGCAAAGTCCGACCCTCATCTTGGGCTCGCGACCATCTACCGGACGCTCAATCTGTTCTGTGATGCGGGGCTCGCACAAGCCCGGCACTTCGGCTCTCAGACGAAATACGACAACGTCTCGCACAAGGGTCACCACGACCATCTCATCTGCACCGGCTGCGAGAAGATCGTAGAATTCGAAAATGAGGAAATCGAGCGACTCCAGGAAGAGGTGGCCAGCCGCAACGGATTTACTATCAAGACCCACCGACTTGAGCTCTACGGCCTCTGTGCCCGCTGCCGCGGTTGACGGAGCCCGCTGCCTTTAGTACAATTTTGAGACAGTTTATCAATTTCAACTACGGCCAACTACAGAAGGATGAGCTCATGGCATTCGTATACGCCCTGACCCTGCTGCGCCGGACAATTCTTTCCGGTCTCTTTCTCTTTGTCGTATCCGAAGTCTCCGTGCCCTCTGTTCCAGCCGCCGATACACTCACGGTCTACTCAGGCCGTTCGGAACGACTCATCAAGCCGGTGCTCGACGTCTTTACCGCCAATACCGGTATTCACATCGAGTTGTTGTCCTCCGGCACGATGGAACTGGTCAACCGGTTGAAAGCTGAAGGCGATCGCACTTCGGCAGATCTCTTGATCACCAACGATGCCGGCAGCTTGGAACTGGCCCGAACAGCGGGCCTCCTCCGCCCGTTGAACAACCGGGAAGTCGATCGAGCCATTCCGGCGCAGTTTCGCGCGTCGGATAATGCCTGGATAGGGCTCTCCGGACGATTCTGGGTCGTGGTGTATAACCGCGCGATGGTGCAGCCGGACGAAGTGAAGTCGCTCCTCGACCTCGCCGATCCCAAATGGAAAGATAAGATTGCGATTCCGAATTCGGGTAGTGAGTATTTACAAGCCGGCGTGTCGGTGATCCACGCCGCCTATGGCAAAGAGAGGACCGGGCAATTCCTGCAAGGTCTCAAGACGAATGCGGACAACCAGGTCTACCAGAAAAGCTCCCAGATCGTGGAGGCGGTCGCCAAGGGGCAAATTGCGCTGGGTATCGTCAACCACTACTACGTCTATCGGCACCTGGCCGCGCAACCCGATGCGCCACTCGCAGTGTTGATGCCGGATCAGCACGAGGGAGGCATGGGGGCCATCATGAACGTCGCCGGCGTCGGCATCGTCAAGTCCACCAAGCGCCTCGACAGCGTGACGTTGCTCATCGAATTCCTCGTCACGCAAACGGGGCAGAAGTTGTTTGCGGATCTCAACAAGGAATATCCCCTCCACTCCGACGTCAATGCCGACCCCGCAATCGTCGAGCGAAAGAGTTTCCGCGCCGCGGTGGTCCCGCTCAGCAAACTGGCCGAACTGCGCGAGCCGACTCTCACCCTGATCGAACAAGTGGGCCTCCGATAACGCGAAGGGACCCACCGTGAGCACAATTCGCCGACAACTTCCTTCGCCGTTGCAACTCGTTGTCTTGGCGAGCGCAGGAATCCTCCTGCTCCCGCTCGGCTATGTCGCGGCACAAGCCCTCTCTGCCGATCCGGACGTCTGGAGTCGTTTGTGGGCGACTCGCATTCCCGAACTGCTGTTGAACACCGCCTCGCTAGCCGCCGGCGTGGCGGTCATCACGCTGTTCCTGGGTGTCTCGACTGCCTGGCTGGTTACACGCGTAGAATTTCCCGGTCGCAGGCTGTGGGAGGGCGCCCTGGTCCTTCCGTTGGCGATGCCGACCTACGTGCTGGCCTATGTCTACTCCTACCTCCTGGGATTCGGCGGCCCTGTCGAACATGTCTGGCAACTGATGGCCGGCCCTCAAGCGAGGATTTTTTCTCCCCATAGTTTGGGGGGCGCGACGCTCGTCATGGCGTTGGATACGTTCCCCTTCGTCTATCTCCTGAGCCGCAGCGCCCTCCTCAGCATGAATGTGTCGTTCGAAGAGGTGGCGCGGACCAGCGGCGTCTCTCGTCTCTCGACTCTCTGGCGTGTCACGCTGCCGCTGATGCGCCCCTCGATTGCCGCGGGAGTCGCGCTCGTCATCTTGTATGTCGTGTCGGACTTCGGCGCGGTGTCGTTGCTTCGCTACCAAACACTCACCTATGCCGTGTTCCAGCAGATGACAGGACGATCAGACAATGTCGCGGCAAGTATCTTGAGTCTCTTGCTGGTCGCGCTGGCGCTGATGTTCCTGATCACCGAACGATGGTTCCGTCAGCGGAGCCGGTTTTATCAGACCACCGGACGGTATCGGGCTCCGCAACGGCATCGCTATGGCCGGCTCGGCACGTTTGCCGTTTCCGGCTATCTCGGACTGATCGTCGGCGCGGCGTTCTTGCTCCCGGCCTGGCTCTTGCTTCAATGGAGCCTGTCGCCCGAAGCGCTGGCGACCATCGACAACCGATTTTTCGGCTTCATCTGGAATACCGCAGTCCTGGCCGCCTGCGCCGCCACCGGCGGCGTGTTGATCGGCCTGCCGATCGCCTACCTCGCCAGCCGCCGGCCGACCATCATGAATCTGAGCTGCCTGCAAGCCGCCTATGCCGGCTATGTGCTTCCCGGACCGGTGGCAGCGCTGGCCGTCCTCGTGCTTTTTACCACGCTGGCTCCGGCTCTCTATGGCTCGGTGCTGATTCTCATCACGGCTTACGTGATTCACTTTCTCCCGGCCGGACTCCAGTCGCTTGAGCCCTCGTTGCAGCACATCTCTCCCAACCTTGAGGAAGTGTCCCGCACACTGGGACTCGGCATGCGGGAAACCTGGCGGCGAGTGACACTGCCGCTCATTCGCAATGGATTTATCGTCGCGTGGGTCTTGATCTTCCTGCAAACCATGAAAGAATTACCTGCGACACTCTTGTTGCGGCCGGTGGGATTCGATACCCTGGCAATTCGAGTCTGGATGGAAGCGAGTGAAGAGTATTTTCAGCTCGCCGCTCCCTCTGCGCTGCTCATTGTCTTACTGAGTCTTCCGGCACTGGCCTTGTTGGTCTCAAAAGATTGGCGCGCTGCCTGAATGAAAGGACGTTGAATCAGTGACTTCGGATCGCCCCACCACACCTATTCCTTCCCTGAACACCACATTTCAGGGCAATCTTTTTACACCGGCCTCTTCGATCTTGGAGCTGCGCGAGGTGTCCTGCGCCTACGAAACCGGGGGGGCCGCGGTCCAGGGGATTTCTTTCGCAGCACGGGAAGGGGAAATTCTCTGCCTGCTCGGCCCCTCGGGATGCGGAAAAACGACGATTCTTCGCGCAATCGCTGGATTTGAACCGGTTCGCTCCGGGCAACTGTTCCTATCAGGCCAACTGGTATCGTCGCCGGACGTGATGATCCCGACGGAGAAACGGCGCGTCGGAATGGTGTTCCAAGAATATGCGCTGTTCCCCCACTTGCGCGCGCAGGACAACATTGCCTTTGGGCTCCGCCACCTCGCTCGAAATGAGCGCGCCTCGCGGGTCCGTGACATGCTGCGTCTCACAGGGCTGGAGGGATTCGAGCGACGATACCCACACGAATTATCGGGTGGCCAGCAACAACGGGTCGCGCTGGCTCGCGCACTCGTCCACAATCCCGTCGTGTTGCTGCTCGACGAGCCATTCAGCAATTTGGACCCCGACATGGCGGGACGCATGCGCCAAGAATTGCACGGCCTGTTACGCCGAACGAAAACGACGACCATCCTCGTGACCCACGATCATGACGAAGCGTTCGCCATGGCCGATCGGATCGCCGTCCTCAACCAAGGCCGCATGGAGCAATTCGATACCCCGGAAATGATGTATCACATGCCGGCCACACCTTTTGTCGCCGACTTTGTCGGTCAGGCGGACTTTATTCCCGGAACCATTACCCAGGGCATGGTCCACACTGAACTGGGAGAGTTTTCCAACACGCTGGCCGCCGAAGAAGGCGCTGCCGTGGCGGTGATGATCCGTCCGGACGACATTCATCTCTCACCGGCCAAGGAGGCCGGCGCGCGCATTATCGCCCGCCAGTTCCGCGGCTCGGAGAATCTCTACACCGTGCGTCTCCCCTCCGGACAGCTCATCCATAGCAGCGAGAGCTCCACAAGTGTCTATCAAGAGGGCACAACGGTCGAACTGCGGGTATCCGCCACCCATACGGTGCTATTCAAGGCCCCCCTGCCTCCAGGCCGAACATCGTGACACCCGAATTTTTCCATTGACAGAGCGCACCGATCAATGGTATTGAGAAACGATATCAATGATCGTTTTAGAGAAAGGCTCGCAAGATTCGCATGGAGGGGTTGAAGGAGTTTGTCGATTACGGGATCATCGGACTGCTTCTTGTCTTGAGTGTATGGGCCGTGGCAGTTGCCGTGGAACGGTGGCAGTTTTATCGCAGGGTTAATCCTGCGCAATACCCGAATCTTCAGCTCTTTGAGATCGCGCTGACCAGGCGGTTGGTGATTATCGGCACAGTGGCGGCCAACGCTCCGTACATCGGTCTGCTGGGAACCGTCCTTGGAATCATGTTGACCTTCCACACAATGGGAACATCTAAAACCATCGCGGTCAGCTCCATCATGGTCGGGCTGAGTCTGGCCTTGAAAGCAACTGCGGTCGGGCTTTTGGTGGCTATTCCTTGCGTCGTGATGAACAACATACTCCGAAGACGGGTGGCCGAACTCAAGACCCTCTACGAAGTTCAACAGCAACATGGACCATGAACTGAATCAAATCAACGTCATCCCATTGGTTGACGTCATGCTGGTGATGCTGGTGATCGTGCTGACGACGGCAACGTTTATCAGCACCGGACAGATTCCGGTCGATTTGGCCAAAGCCGCAGAAGTCGGAGACCGGAAAGATACGCCTCTCGTCATTACATTGACGGCGGATGGACAGTTATACCTGAACGATTCCGCTGTCCCGGAAAATGGGTTGCGAATCGTGCTTGATCCACACCCACGGGAATCATTGGTTGTCGTCCGAGCCGACAAAGTCACGATTTTGGAGCGGTTTGTCCAAGTGGTCGATGAAGTGAGAGGTCTCGGATTCGGACAGGTCAGTCTCGAGGTCGTCAAATTATGATCACGCTGTATCCCAGCCATCCCGATCATTCGCACGCGCATTGGCAAAGCTGGATCTGCTCCATGGCTGCCCATGCAATTATGGGCGCCTGCGCTCTTGTACTGGTTTCAAATCTTCGGATGCCCCTTGAGCCCGAACAGTTTCAATGGAATGTCGCGCTGGTAGAACCTTCGAAACAGCAATCGCAGGCAGACGCCCGTCCTGCGATACAACCGGAGGCGAAGCCCAAACCCATCCCGCACACTCCACAACCCGTGCCTCCCCGACCGGTTCCAGAAACCGTTCCGCAAGTTGCGCAACCCAGGGAAGTGCATACCGCTCGGACTACAAGCCCGATTACTACCGTGAATCAAACAGCCTCAACCATCGTTCCGCTGCACGATGAAGCGCACGAGACCGTGACCCCGGTTACAGCAGTGGAATCAGTCGAACAGGAAGAGCAGCCGGTCCCGACGAATGTCGCTGTGGCCGAGGAGATCATCATGCCGGCCGTGACAGAACCGGAGGTCAGCCGGGAAGCTGTAGAACCTCTCGCGCAGCATGCGGCAGTCGAGCCCCCCACTGGATCGGCGACGCGCTCGCAGCAACCGGCTGTCGAGCAAGTGATCGCTCAAGCCGGCCCGGTGAAAGCCGACTATAGTTGGCTCGTGAAAGCGCTGCTGGGTCGCATCGATCAACTCAAGAACTATCCCCACATGGCCCGGATCAATCGCTGGGAGGGGAAAGTCATCCTCCGGGCGGTGATTCGAGACGACGGACAGGTGTTGATGGTCGATGTTCAGGAAAGTTCCGGTCGCTCCATACTCGATAACGACGCCATAGAGACATTGCGGAAAGCGTCTCCGTTGAAGCTGGAACAGCCCTTAGGAAAGCCTCAAGTGGCTATCCTTATGCCGATCAACTACGCGATTCGGTAAGGTCGAGCCTGATATGAAGAACTCTGTGACTGTGACCTTGATGCATTCACCCGTCTACGCAGGAAACCACGGGTCTCACACCGTGAGGTTCAATTCCACCGACCTACCGGTATTAGTTCTCTCCTCCCGCCGTGCGACGTGTCTCGGTTGCCACGAACCATTCAGCCGTACTTTTTCAATCTCATAACTACTAGAGGAGGATTAGATGGAGAGCCGACGTTCGCTTCACTCGATATTGAGAATAGATTCTATTATCATTATGGCTTTTGCGACCTTTCTGAGCTTCACGGTTTGGCTCACATCTGCTGCTGCGGAAACACCCCCCGACACAGACTCGAACGGTCAGACAGAGGCCTCGGAAAGCCAAACAACGCCCGAAGTCCAGAAAGAGCCTGAACCGAAGCTCCTGAAAGTTCCCCTCACCGAGGTCATCGGCACCGCCGCCGACGCCTTAAATCATATCCCCGGGTCCGGAAGGGTCATTACCAAGGAATCGATTGAGAACAACCATCGCTTCACCGTCAACGAAGCGTTGCGCGAAGTGCCGGGCGTCCATGTGCGGGACGAAGACGGCTTGGGCATCCGGCCCAACATCGGCATCCGCGGTCTGGACCCCACCCGAAGCCGCAAAGTGCACATCATGGAAGACGGCGTGCCGATCATGCTGATGCCCTACGGCGATCCGTCAGCCTATTATTTCCCGCCGATCTTTCGCTTTGACCGGATTGAGGTCCTCAAAGGCAGCGGGCAATTGTTGTACGGCCCCCAAACCATCGGCGGTGTCATGAACTTCATCACCCGCATGCCGTCGGTGAAACCGGAAGGGAACTTTCAATTCTGGGGAGGGAACAACAACTACATCAATACGCATCTCGATTATGGAGGCACCTGGGGCAACAGCGGGTACATGGTGGACTATACCCACTATCAGAGTGATACACCGCGGTTCACCAACATCCGCGCCAAGGTGGACGACCTGACATTCAAAACGGTCCAAGAGCTGAGCGACCGGACCCAGATCATGGCCAAGTTCAATTACTTCCGTGAGGATTCGGGGATCGGGTATCAAGGTCTGACGGAAGCGGAGTGGGGCAGCCCCAGAGGGCAGGACAGGCAAACCCTCTTCACCAACGACCACTTCGACTTTAGGCGAATCGGCGCCCATGTCGCTGTCAATCATATGTTTACGGCGAATCTCACTTCGACGATCAATTTCTTTGGGCATTATATGCAGCGGGATTGGACCAGACAGACCACGCAGGCAGTTGCGGAGGACGGGACCCCTATCGGAGGAAACGTATTCGGCAATCCGGTTCCGGCGAACACCTTCGGCGTCGTCCCAGGCACTCAGCGGTTTACCAATGCGCGCGAGTACACCGTGTACGGAATCGAACCACGATTTCATTACGACCACTCCCTGTTCGGAGTGAATGCGGTCGCCGACTTCGGCGCCCGCTATATGTATGAAGAGTCGAACCGGCAACAGTTCCGCAATACCGGGTCCGGCGTCGGAGTCAGCCAGAGCTGCTTTCTCGCTGCTCCAGGCGCGACCTGCTTGAACGAAAACAACTTACGAACCACCAACGCCTACGCGTTGTTCTTCCAGGAGCGGTTGATCTTCGGTCAATTCACCCTGACCCCAGGTGTCCGGGTGGAACATATCAATTATGACCAAAATAACCGGCTCGACAACAACGGCAATGGCAACTTCGGCAAGGCTCATTTTACCCAAGTGTTGCCGGGAGTCGGTGTCACCTATTCCCCGGTCAAAGACCACACGATCTTCTTCGGCGCGCACCGCGGCATGTCGCCGCCTCAAGTTTCCGACGCCATTACCGGAACCGGAGCGCTGGTGGACCTGGACCCGGAATTGAGCTGGACCTATGAACTCGGAACCAGAGGCAGATTGGCTCACTGGGCCGGTTATGAATTCACGCTCTTCCAGATGGACTTTTCCAATCAGATCATTTCACAGTCGGCAGCCGGCGGCACCGGCGCAACCTTAACGAGCGCCGGCGAAACCAAACATCGCGGCATCGAGGTCGCAACCAGCCTGGATCTGTTGGACGCCGTCACGGGCAGAAACGATGCGCAGGACATCACGCTCGATGTGAACTATACCTGGGTCGCGGATGCAGAGTTTCGTGGCAACCGCAACAGCTCGGTCACTGGCGCGGCACTCTTACCCAGTGAAGCAGGCATCGTCAGCGTCAGCGGCAACCGGCTCCCCTACTCGCCCAAGCATTTGTTGACGGCAGGGATCGGCTATGCCAATCGGGCGCTCGATCTGGGCGCCTTCAACGCGCGGCTGGAAACCCAGTGCATCAGCGATCAATTTGGAGACGACCGGAACCTCCACAATCCGACGCCGAACGGCCAGCGCGGGATCGTGCGAGGCTGGTGCATGGTCAACGTCGCGATCAACCAGCACGTCAAGAAGATGAACACGACGTTCTTCTTTACAGCCAAGAACATGCTGGATCAGGCCGTGATCATGGAGCGAAGCCGTGGCATCTATCCAGGCCTGCCGGCCCTCTGGCAAGGCGGCATGAAGTGGACATTCTGATGTAAATACGCTGTCTGCGCAGCCGTTTCACGCTGCGCAGACAGCCGCCCTCACAGCACTATGAACTATCGACCCGAACGAATCGCAGAGATCGAGCCCTCGTCAGAAGAGGTTCGTTGTCTGTGCGGACAACTCGTCGCCAGAGTCGTCCGCACAGGAATCGAGCTGAAATGTAAACGGTGCCGGAGACTTGTGACGATTCCGTTTTCGCGCATTCAAGGTATGCCGGTTAAACGCATGTGACCGGGCGAGATTGACTTTCGTTCCTCCCCAGCGGCCAGAGGTTTTCACCCAGAGCCCAAGATCGCAAGACGGTCTTGGGCTCTGAGCTTTTTGGAGGCATGACGATGCAACGACACATTTCAGGACAGACTCATTCTACGATCATCGCCATCCAGGCCATGCTGCGGAAGATCGACCGGCTCCGTCTCCCTGTGGCCACGCGCCGCGACGTCGAAAGCATCCTCGCGCGGCAAGTCAGCAAGGAAATCGATCGGGCGCTTCCTTGGCAGGCCGGCCATGGCCGGCGCACGGCGGCAATCTCCCGGGTGATCGGAGAAGCAACAGGCTTGACCCCCGACGAATTGCACGATGTCAAACTTGCCGCCTTGCTGCACGACATCGGGCTCTTGATGCTCCCTGCTCATCTGGCAGAGGGCGCGTATCCGCTCGACTCCGAGGCCTATGTCGCTGTCCAGAATCATTCCCGTCTTGGCGCGGCGCTGCTCGAGCCTTTTGCGTTTCTGAAGGAGGCATCGACTCTCGTGGCCCATCACCATGAGCGCTGGGACGGCTCCGGCTATCCCTACGGCATCCGGGGCGCATTCATTCCTCTTGGCGCGCGGATTTTGTCTGTGGCCGATGCCTTCGATGCCATCAAGGTTCCCGGCGCGCATGACCGCGGCTCGCGCAATGCCATCGCGCTGAAAATTATTCTCGTCTCATCGGGGACTCAATTCGACCCGGCGCTCGGCGCTCTTCTTCGCCGGATACTCTGCCGTCCCGTTCCTGCCGCGCAACACTCAGGAACCCGGGCGGTTAGAGGCTTCGATCGGCGGCCCTCCGAGGCCTCGGAAGTTCATCGCATGGAATCAGGCGACACAGATGGTGTCACAGGCACGATCCTATCCACCTTATGAAAGAACGCATCATGAATTTCAGCCGATGCCTGGGCTTGCGACACGCCGTCAACCTGACGATTCTATGAATAGACGGAGCCTGCGCAATTGACACTGCTGCATGCATGACCGGACGCTCGCTGTGCGGCACTGAAGTAGGAGTGGTGTCCTCCTGCTTCAGAGGCATGGAGCCTCACCACTCCTCCTGAGGCTCCATGCCGCCCAAAGACGAACCGCTCTATTGCGAATCGTACGGCAGCCGGAAGCTGGATCAGCCGGATGGGAAAAGGAGCTATCAAACCCTATGCGATGGACGAAGACATTCAAAACGACTGTGCGCAGATGGCGCACACGAGGGCTGGCAATGTCCGCCAGCACCCGCAAGGCTAAGACCCTGTGCAAACGACTCCTGGACGGCAACGGGAATCCGCGGTCGCGGCGCTGATGGAATCACCGCGCCGGAGCTCACCCATTGACCGGGATGTTCGCTGTGCATGTGGCGGAGCCCTGAGCCCACGGCAGGCCGGCCGGCTTGGACTCTCTATTCCTTCATCGGCCTGCTTGTCATCGGCGCGCCTGCAGCAATGACCAGACCGACGAACCCCGTACTGCTCTCCGATCGCCTTCGCGACCTTACGGCCGAACTCAGCCTGCATGCCCCGGAATCAGCCGATCGGCTCCTGCGCGCCAAAACTGCGCGCGAGTTCCTGGAGGTGGTCCGCGAACTGTTCAACCTGGCCTCCACCTTCACGCCCGATCACTACTCATTGCTGCATTCGGAGGATCTTTCCAAACAGATCGCGACGTTTATCAGCCACAATCTTCATAGATACGCCAGAACTGACCGATTCACTCTACTTCAAAATCGACGATGTGGTTGGCCTCTGGAATTTTATTCAAAACAAAGCGCGGGTCTGTTACCCCATCGAGAATCTTGAGTATGGAATGCGGGAGTTCGGCGTTTTCGATAACCAAGGCGACCTTCTGCAACTCGGGCAACCGTTGTCGACTATCCCAGCGCCGAGCGAAGCACTCAATAACGAGAGGGAGCGGTCATGAATTCATTGAAGACGGTCGAGATCAACGCGTTCGTTCCCGCAAGAAACTTCATGCGCTCGAAGAATTTCTCTCAAGTGGCGTCGTACTCTTAGGCAGTTTAGTAGACTCCTAATGAACGCGCTCACCCCTCCTTCTTGATCTGCTCAGCGAGATAATTCTCAAGACCGACCTGCTTGATCGTTTCCATCTGCGTCTCGATCCAATCGATGTGTTGATCCACATCTTTGGCCATATCTTCCAGCATGTGGCGTGTCGTGAAATCGCCCACCTTGGTGCAGTGCGCCACTCCTTCGCTGAGCAATGTGAGCATTTCTTGTTCGGCTTTTAAATCCAATTTCAACTGCTCGACGACGGTTTCCCCCACCTGCACCGTATTCATCCGCTGCACGTTCGGCACACCGTCAAGATACAGGATGTGGCCGATAAGCTCATCGGCGTCTTTCATCTCAGCGAGACTCCGTTCCCGCACATGGTGATGGAGTCGCTCATATCCCCAGTTCTCGCACATCTTGGCATGGACAAAGTACTGATTGATGGCCGTCAGATCGGCGGTAAGAATCTTGTTGAGAATGCTGATGACGCCCTCTTTCGCTTTCATGGCTTCTCTCCTTTCTCAAATGTGGCAGGCCCTCAAGGGGCTTCATGTAAGAGACTTTCACTACCAGATGCCGGCCCCTCGGCCCATTATCACCACGTCGGAGGCCTTCGTCAACTCAGCCTATCGAGTCTCCTTGAGTTTGACTTTCAGCATTGGCGACACTGGTTCTCAATGTTGCAGCGCCAGAACACAGCGACGGAACGCACGCATGCCAAACCCCGCTTTAGAATGGAAGTGATCGCGTGATGGAGTGGAGTGGAAATCCGTCCGGACTTATCCTGCTTCTCGGTAACCGCACTCCTCGCTGCGGCATTGGACACTGCGACCGACTTGTTTGCTGACCTTTTCAACGAGAAACGGGGCACTGCAGGTCGGGCAGGCCTTGTTGATCGGGCGATCCCAGAGCGCATATTCGCAGGCAGGATACTTACTGCACGCAAAGAACGAACGTCCTTTCCTCGTCCGTTTCTGGACAAGGTCGCCGCCACAGCCAGGCTGGGGACACTTCACGCCCAGCGCGAGCGGCTTGGTGGTCTTACATTCCGGATAGGCGGAGCAGGCGATGAACTTTCCAAACCGTCCCGTTTTCACGACCATCGGACTGCTGCACTTCTCGCACTTCTCATCCGTTGTCAACTCAATCTTGGGGACAATTTTAATGGTGCCGTCTTCGAGCTTCTCAAAGTTCTGCGTGTTCTTGCAGGGAGGCTTGTCCTTGTATGCGGGACAGGCGAGAAATTTTCCGTTGCGCCCCCATTTGATTTCCATCATCCGTCCGCATTTCTCGCAGGGAATATCCGTCGGCGGCTCCACTGTATCCTTGGGCCCTGGAATCGTCTTGGCGCGCTCCATCTCGCGGGTGAATGGCTCGTAGAAGTCGCGCACGGCTTCGACCCATGGTTTATTCCCTTCCTCAACCTCATCGAGTTCCTCTTCGAGATGGGAAGTAAAATCGACGTTCACGATCTCAGGGAAGCCTTTCATGAGGAAATCATTCACGGTTCGTCCGGTTTCGGTCGGGATGAATCGGCCCTCGACCTTCTCGACATATTTGCGGTCTTGAATCGTCGAAATGATCGCGGCGTAGGTGGAAGGACGGCCGATGCCCTTTTCTTCCAGTTCTTTAATCAAGAGCGCTTCGTTGTAGCGTGGCGGGGGTTGGGTAAAATGCTGCTTCGACGCCACGCCGGGGATCGTTTGTTCGGTCTGTTCGACCAATCGCAACCGTTCGCCTTCTTCCAGCGCAGGAAGCTGCCGTTCGGAGCTTTCCTCGACCTCGTCCTCTTGTTTCGGCTTTTGCGCGAAGAGTTCTTTGTCCACCCCTTCCATATACACAATCGTGTGACCGGGGAATTTGACGATGGTCCCGCTGGAACGGAACAAATAGGTCCCCTTCGTCTCAAGCGGTTTCGATTCGACCCGGGTCACATCCAGAATAGCCGGCACCATCTGCGACGCAATGAAACGGTTCCAAATGAGCTTGTAGAGATTGTACTGGTCCTGTTCAAGATATTGCCTAATAGACTCCGGATCGCGAGCCGCCGATGTCGGCCGAATGGCCTCGTGCGCTTCCTGTGCCGCCTTCTGTGTCTTGTAGACGTTTGGTTTCTCGGGGAGATATTCTGCTCCAAACTTCGACTGAATCACTTCTCTCGCTTCGGTCATGGCCTCATTCGATATCCTGGGAGAGTCGGTTCTCATATAGGTGATGAGACCGGTCGAACCCTCTGCTCCGATCTCGATCCCTTCATACAGCTGTTGCGCAAGCGTCATCGTTTTCTTCGGCGTAAAGTGCAATTTCCGGGCGGCGTCCTGCTGGAGACGGCTGGTGATAAATGGGGCAACCGGATTCCGTCTCTTCTCCTTGCGTTCGATCGACGTGACGGTAAAATCTTTTCCCTGAATTGCCGCCACCACCTGCTGCGCCTGGCCGGCATTCGAGATTGAAGCCTCTTCACCATTGATACTATGCAGCTTGGCTTCGAACGGGGGGGGATTGGCCCCGGCCAGCAGCGCCGTAATCGACCAGTACTCTTCTGCCCGAAAGGCTTCCCGTTCCTGCTCTCGCTCGCACATCAAACGGACGGCAACGGATTGCACCCGTCCCATCGACAAACCGCGCCTGACTTTACTCCACAACAGCTGGCTGCCCTGGTAACCGACGATGCGATCCAGTATGCGGCGGGCTTGCTGCGCATTCACCAGCTTCATGTTGATCTGTTCGGGTGACTGGAGCGCGTGCTTGATCGCCCGCTCGGTAATTTCGTTGAAGCGAACGCGAAAGAGTTTCCCGTCGTTTTTCTTTTTCGATTTGCCTTTGAGCTCCTCCGCCAGATGCCACGCGATGGCCTCGCCTTCTCGGTCAGGGTCCGGCGCGAGGAAGACCTTATCGACTTCTTCCGCCTTTTTTTTAATCTCCGCCAATACCTTCGATTTTCCCTTGATGGTCACATACTGCGGCATGAAATCGTCTTCCAGGTCAACGCCGAGCTTACTCGTGGGAAGATCCTTGATATGACCGACCGACGCCATCACGGTATAGCCCCGTCCAAGATACTTGCTGATTGTGCGCGCTTTCGTCGGGGACTCGACAATTATGAGTGTCTTGGCCATGAAAACTCCGGTTCGCTACGAGGATTCACACTCATCCGTACCAAATAATCCGCACATGTGCAACTGTTCGACGATTACGCCAGAAGATATCGTTGCCCCGGCAGTTGTCTGATTCGCTGTCGAAGCTCCAGGGACAAGAGCGAAGCCATCACCGTAGAGACCGGCAACCCGGTGCTCGCAATTACGTCGTCCACTGTGCTCGGATCATACGAGAGGATATCATACACCTGCTGTTCCTCTTTACGTAACGGCCCTCCGTGCTCGCTCGTTATTCGAAAAGATTGCAGGCGCAGGCGCAGCGCCGGTTCCAATTGCCCCATGATGGCATCGATCACATCCTGCGCGCCTTCGATCAATGCCGCGCCCTCCTTGAGCAATGCGTTCGTTCCACGGCTGGTATTTTCCTTCACAAATCCCGGCACCGCAAAGACCTCTCGACCCTGCTCAGCCGCCAGCCGCGCGGTAATCAATGATCCGCTGCTGATGGCTGCCTCTGTCACGATCACACCCAGAGATAACCCGCTGATGATGCGGTTACGACGAGGAAAGTGATGGCTGAGCGGCGGTGAACCTATCGGCGTCTCGGACAGAATCGCCCCCCGCTCCTCGACCTGTCCGCGTAACCTCGCATGTTCAGGCGGATAGGTCCGATCAATCCCGCAACCCAGCACTGCAATCGTGCGCCCTTGTGCGGCAAGCGCGCCTCGATGGGCGGCCGCATCAACCCCGCGCGCAAGGCCGCTCACCACCGTGATGCCCGCCGTTGCCAAGTCGCGGCTCAACTCTTCGGTCATAGCGCGCCCGGATGCGGTCGCACGCCTGGCGCCCACGATGGCCACCGCCAGCTCATCCTGTTCGGTCAATGTGCCCGTGATGTACAGGAGCGGGGGAGGATCCGCGATCATCTTCAATCGCGCTGGATAGGTGGGATCCAACACACTCCGGACTTCGATATGCCCACGCTCGATTGCATTGAGTTCCGACTCGATCCGCCGATGGGCGGGGCCATCAGGCCCGCGCCGTATCGCATCCGCAAGCTGCAGACTGCATCCACGCTGAATCAACTCGTCGTGGGACGCGCGCAGCACAGCTTCAGGAGAATGACACGCGCGCACTAACCGAAGGACCGTCAGGTCCCCTACTCCATCGATCGCCTGCAGGCAGAGCCAAGACTCCAACTCCACCCGTGTCAGACGATGGCCGGAAGAAGAACCTGCAGCCCCGGTTGAGGGGTCCATCCCTACAGGCTGGCTGGAGAGCGGCATGGGTTTTGTCGCACAAAAGTCATCATCATTTAGATCACCGCAAGATCATACTGTTCCAGATGCAAGTGTTCGTCCGGCATCACGATGATTTTCGCGGCACACTCACGCTCCACAGCCTCAAGACCTTGCCGCTCTTCATCTTGCAGCAGCCCGACGACCAAAGGATGGGCGCCGATGACGATCCGCTGCGGCTCTGGGCTACTGCCGATCCGGCGAACATCGCGGAATATCTCGTAGGCCACCGTGGTCGGAGACTTCGTATAGCCCCGCCCTTCGCAATAGAGACAGGGTTCGGAGAGCGAGCGCAGAAGGTCCTCTCTGACCCGTTCTCGAGAGATCTCGATCAGCCCCAGGTCTGAAATTCTTGACACCCTGGTGCGGGCCTTGTCGGTGGACATCGCGTCGAGCAACGCGTGGTACACCTTGTCACGATTCTTCTCCCGCTCCATGTCGATGAAATCGACGATGATGATGCCGCCGATCCCTCGCAGCTTCATTTGGTAGGCCACTTCTTTCGCCGCTTCCAGGTTGTTCCGGAGAATGGTTTCCTCTTGATCCCGCTTCCCCACAAACCGTCCGGTGTTGACGTCGATGACGGTCATCGCCTCCGTATGGTCGATCACCAGATGTCCGCCGGACTTGAGCCAGACTTTGCGGCTGAGAGCACGCGCCATTTCCTGCTCCACTCCCAAATGATCGAAGAGGCTTTCATCTTTGTCGTACAAATGAATGCGCGACGTTTGCTCGGGCGAGAATCGCTGCACAAAATCTCGGACTGCCTGATATTCCTCACGCGAATCGATCCACAACCGATCGACTTTCTTTCCGAAGAGATCACGCACAACCCGAAAACTCAGGCTCAAGTCGGCGTGGAGCAATGCCGGCGCCCCTTTCTGCTCACGTTTCGCCAGGATGTCCTGCCACAGCACGTGCAGAAAATCGACGTCGGATCGCAACTCATCTTCTTTGACCCCTTCACTCACGGTACGCACAATGTATCCACAGCCTGGATGCCGCACTCGCTTCATGATGTCCTTGAGCCTCGCCCGCTCTTCGTCACGGGCGATGCGGCGGGACACCCCGATATGTTCCACATTGGGCATGAACACGAGATACCGCCCGGGAAGGGAGACATAGGTCGTGACCCGCGAGCCTTTGGTGCCGATAGGCCCTTTGGAGATCTGCACCATCAGCTCCTGCCCTTCGCTCAGCAACTGCTCAATCGGCTTGGAGCTTTGACGACGGGGACCCGGCATATCCCCGTCCTTATCGGCATCCTTGTCGTCCTCATCCGCATCGACGAGCGTGTCGCCCGGCTCGGCCTCCAACGACAGATCCGACACGTGCATGAAGGCCGCCTTCGCAAGGCCGATATCGACGAAGGCCGCCTGCATGCCAGGCAACACTTTTGCCACTTTTCCTTTGTAAATGTTTCCGACAAAGTCTTTATGCTTCGCACGGTCCCCGAAAAGATCCGTCACGACTCCGCCGTCCAATACCGCAACGCGAGTTTCTTCGCGCGCGACTGTAATCGCAATCTCGATTCCCATACCGACTCCTTCCATACCGTAGAACCATCGCACCGACGTGCAGAACGAACGCGGGAAATCCCCAGGTTCCGGCCTCCACTCGACTGCTTCTCGGCCCGACGGTGTGCGCTATAAATATAACCTCGTGCATCGATCCTGATTCATCCAGGACCGTGCGGCCACTTGTTCACTAGAAAAGACTCAATCGACGACGTTTGACATTCAAGAGCAGACCGAGCGACGCCATGGTCATTACAGTCGCACTTCCGCCGTAACTCATGAGCGGGAGGGGGATTCCCACGATGGGGAACATGCCTACCGTCATACCGATATTGATCACGACGCAAAAACACAACATGCACAGGATGCCGACCGCCAGCAGTGCCCCGAGTTGATCCTTCGCGCGCGCCACAATCTCCAAGGACAGCCAGATCAACGCGACGAACAACATCAAGAGAGCCAGTACGCCGAGAAATCCCCATTCCTCTGCAAACACCGAGAAGACAAAGTCTGTATGCCCCTCCGGCAAAAACTTCAATTGGCTCTGCGTCCCCCCGTAAAGCCCCTTCCCCGTCAGCTCTCCCGCCCCGATGGCAATCTGCGATTGAATGGCATGGTATCCCTTCCCTCCCGGATCGGAGACAGGGTCGACAAACGTCATAATGCGCTGCCGCTGATAATCATGCAATGCCCCCCACATGATCTCCCAGGCGAAGGGGAACAACATCAGCGAAAACAGCAGAATAACACCCAACGCCTTGGACCGCATGCCGACCATCAGCAACATCGCGGCATAGACCGCCAAAAAACTCAACCCGCTTCCGAGATCCGGCTGTTTCAGGATGAGGAGCAGCCCCGGCAGGACCAACAGCCCCGGCAGGACTACTCGCTGGAGCCATCCCACCCGCGGTCTCTCCGAATAATAATGCGCCAAGGTCAGAATGAGGATCAGCTTGGCGAATTCCGACGGCTGAAAAGCAAATGGCCCCATCGGAATCCATCGTTGCGCGCCTCGGCTGCTCTTGCCTTCGAACAGCACAACCACCAGTAAAACCAGAATAATCGCATAGGCAGGATACGCAAAGCGCGCAAGTCGATGATAGTCCGAGAGCCACATGACGAGAAATGCGACCGTGCCGAGCAGGACCCACACGAGCTGTTTGGCATAAAACGGAAACGCGCCTCCTTGGTCATGCGTCACACTATAAATCGACAGGACACCGACTCCCAGGATCGCAAAGATCAATCCGATAAAACGGAAATCGAAGTTGTCGACGCCTCGGCTCGTGAGTACCCGATCGATCATCTCGCTCTCTGACCTCCGGCATCCCCCTCCCGCACAATCGCATTATTCGTCGCACCGGGAGAAGAGGGAACAGTGGAAAGATTCAACTTCATATATGTTTCGATCAGCTCTTTAGCGAGTGGCGCCGAGGCAGCCCCCCCGTGGCCCAGATGTTCACCCAGCACCGCAACAGCAATGGTGGGCGCCTCGACCGGAGCGAATGCAACAAACCAAGCATGATCGCGGAGCCTCTTCGGGATATCCTTCTCTGGACCGGTGCGCAAGGCCGCCACTTGAGCCGTACCAGTCTTCCCGGCGATCGTCACCAGCGGCGACTGCGCCCGTGTACCCGTCCCCTCTTTCACCACCCCAGCCAACGCCTCTCGAATCGCCGATAAAATTCCAGGCCTCAGTTCCACCTTACGCTTGAGAACTGTGTGTTTTTGTTGTAACTCTCCGGTCGCTCGATCCAATACGGCCTGAACTATTCGAGGACGGAACGTCACACCATCGTTTGCCACAGTACCGATCAAACTCGCCATCTGCAGCGGAGTCACATTCACATACCCCTGTCCGATCGAGGCCGAGATCGTTTCGCCCGGCAGCCACGGCTCATTCTTGGCTTTCCGTTTCCAGGCTTCGGAAGGTACGATCCCGACCCGTTCTGACGGCAGCTCGATCCCCGTCTCCTCTCCCAACCCAAACTGATGGGCAAAAGACGCCATCGTCTCAATCCCCATCCGCTGCCCGACAGTATAGAAATAGACGTCGCACGAATGCACGAGCGCTTGCCGGAGATTCACAGCCCCATGCCCCCCGGCTTTCCAGTCGCGGTACACCCGCCGACCGAACTGATACCCACCATTGCAATAGATGGGCGTCGTCGGCGTGACGGTCTTGGTTTCCAGCGCAGCGGCGGCCATCATCACCTTGAACACCGAACCGGGAGGGTACTGCCCTTGTGAGGCTCGATTGTTCAATGGCCGCCCCTCATCTTGCACGATCTCGGCCCATTGTTTCGGCGTGAGTTCACGCGAAAGCACATTCGGGTCGAAACCTGGACGGCTGGCCATGGCAAGGACATCGCCAGTCCTCGGATCAAGCGCGACAATCGCACCCGATTCTTCTCCCAACAGATGTTCGGCTGTTTTTTGCAACCGTGCGTCGATCGTGAGATACAAGTTGTCGCCCGCATGGGGCTGCTCCACAATCACGGTTCGTTTCTCGTGACCGACCGCATCAACCTCTATCCGTTTTTCTCCGGCCTGCCCACGCACAAGCCGATCGAAGAATTTCTCCACGCCATATTGTCCGACGATGCTGCCCTGGTGCAGGTCGGCGAATTCAGGCCTCTCTAACTGCTCCGGCGACACTTCCCCCACATAACCCAACAGGTGCGAGGCCGTCATCCCGCCAGGATAATTCCTTTGTGATTCGACTTGGACCATGACTCCGGGTAAGTCCAGACGGTGAGACTCGATTAAGGTCGCTTCCCGAAGGGTTAAGCGCCCCTTGACCTTGCGCGGTAATTGCCTGCTGCCGCGAGCCGTAAGCTTGCTCCTGATAAGCTCCGCGTCGAGCCCTAAGAGATTGCTGAGCTGATCGACAAGCAGGTCGCGATCTTTGACATCCTCAAGCGAGACATAGAGCGTGAAGCTGGGAACATTATTCGCCAACAGTACACCGTTGCGATCATAGATAAGCCCTCGGGCCGGCTCGACAACGACCGAACGCGTCCGATTGTTCTCGGAAAGATCGCGGTAGTACGGCCCCTCGCGAATCTGCAAGTGCCAAAGCCGCAGCCCCAGTAACGCCACGACGAGCAACAAGCCGACACGGAGTATGACCAATCGGCGTTGGATCTCTCCAAGCTCAGAATCGTGCAGTCCAGTTGTGTCCATGCGTCACAATCGCTATTCCGCCGCAGCCTTCATAGATCTGCTATTCGGCCCTCAGGCGGGCAACATCAAACCTCTGAGAGAGCACCCAATAGAGTGCCGCCCCCACCACCCCGTCAAAACAGGCTTGCGGAAATACGATCGATTCGATCATCCACCATATTTGAGACACATCGAGATGGGGGAAGTTTATTGCGGCAAACATCCCGCTCACTAATGACACCAGCAGCAACCCCGCGCCCACCGAAAGGGCCGTCATCTGCGATACCTGACGCCCCAAGAATCCTGCCAAGACTCCGGTGCCACCGCTCGTCAAAAGACTAAGCCATAGTTCGCCGGCTGAAAATAGATTCAGAATCCATCCGATCGCGAGTCCCACGAGGAGACCTTCCAATTCACCGGCAAAAACCCCGACAAGCGCGGCGGTCACAAGCCCCATATCCGGCTTGATATTCCACACCGTCACATGTTCCAGCAGCGTCGTCTGAAGAGGAACCAGCAGGAGCACAAGAATCAGATAGAACAGAAACTTCATGGCAGCGGCTTCCCCAGCAGATCCGCTCCAGACCCGGCCTTCGTAGACTGCCCGTAGGATGCCTGAATCACCAACACTTCCTCCACACGACTGACATCGACTTCCGGCATGAGTTCCGCAGACTGGAAGAGCGCGCCTTCTTCCTTATCAATTCGCGTAATCGTGCCGATCACAAGCCCTCGGGGGAAACCTCCAACAAGACCCGACGTCACGACTCGATCACCATCCCGAAGCGTTGATAGCAATGGAATATACTTGAGCCGTGCCAGTCCTTGCTGAGCCCCTTCCACTACGCCTTCGTCTCGCGTCCGCTGAATGAGACCGGCGATGGCGTTGTTCGGGTCGGTCACCAACAGTACTACCGAAGATGCTCCCGTCGTCTTCACGACACGCCCGACGACACCGGCGGGTGTCACCACTCCCATGTCAGGCTTGACCCCGTCGCTCTCGCCCTTATTGAGAATGATCGCACGATATCGATTCGTGGCATCACGCCCGATGACTTGAGCGGCGACCATCGCCGGAAGCGCCTGCTCCTTAAAATTCAGCAACGCCGTCAATCGTTCGGTCGCAGCGACGGACTCGCGCAACTGGCTATGTTGTCCGCGCAACCATTCCAGTTCTTTCCGTAGTTGTTGATTCTCCTCCCGGACCCCTTGCAACGCCACATATTGCGCCCAGCGATCAGCGATGCCGGCATCGATGGACGCAACGGCTTCAAGCGGAACACGCACGACGTGCCCGACCGGCCCGTCCAGATACTGCAAGAGTCCTTGGATTTGATTGGGAAGCAGAAAAAGAGCCACCAGCAGGAGCGCAAAACAGGCAAGCGCCAAGCGTCTGGCACCGTAGGGAGTACGAGAATGAGCCATCCACATAAAAGAGTTCGGGATGGAACCTTATCGGTAGGTATTGGCCTGGGACATCACCGACACTTTGGCGAGCAGATCCAACTCATCGAGGATTTTCCCGACCCCCAAGACGACGGAAGTCAGAGGATCATCCACGGTGATGATCGGCAGATTCGTCTCCTCCCGAAAGCGTGTATCCATGCCCTTCAGCAAAGACCCTCCGCCCGTGAGTACGACGCCTCGATCGATAATGTCGCCCGCCAACTCGGGCGGGGTGTTCTCCAGTGCCACTTTAATCGCGTTGACGATTGTGCCGATCGGTTCCTGCAGCGCTTCACGAATTTCTGCGTCATCTATCACTAACGTGCGGGGAATGCCGGAAATCAAGTCACGCCCCTTGATCATCATAGTCTTGCGTTCCTCAAAGGGATAGGCTGATCCGATTTCGAGCTTGATCCGCTCCGCCATATGTTCACCGATGAGGAGATTATACTTCTTCTTGATATAGTTCATGATCGCGTCGTCCATACGATCGCCCGCGACTTTGACGGACTCACTATAGACGATTCCACCAAGCGAAATAACCGCGATATCGGTCGTGCCGCCCCCGATATCGACCACCATGTTGCCGGAGGGCTCGGTGATCGGAAGACCCGCGCCGATCGCTGCGGCCACTGGTTCTTCGATCAAATACACCTCTCGCGCGCCGGCCAATTCGGCCGAGTCTCTGACCGCCCGCTGCTCCACCTGCGTAATGCGAGACGGCACACCGATGATGATACGCGGACGCACAAACGCACTGCGGTTATGCGCTTTCTGAATGAACCGCTTTAACATCTGCTCCGCCATTTCGAAATCGGCGATCACACCTTCCTTCATGGGCCGCACCGCGATGATGTTGCCCGGCGTGCGTCCCAACATTTTCTTCGCTTCCGTGCCGACCGCAAGCACTCGTCCTGACCGTTTCTCAACCGCCACAACCGAGGGTTCGTTGAGCACAATTCCCTTCCCATGAACATACACAAGCGTCGACGCCGTTCCCAAATCAATGGCCAGGTCGTTTGAGAACCATCCGAAGATATCGCTCCCAAAGCCCACGGTGTTCCCCCTTCCCCTTAAAGCCTCACGACGTCTCAGTCAGGCAATGCAAGTCGACCCGCGTCCAAGACCTGGGTACCGGCCACCTCGTCACCAAGACGCCGCCCCTGTTCGTTCCCGAGAATCAAGACCGATTCAAACACAATGATCACGACCGACAACAGCCATCCCATATATGGGACGGCGAAGGCTAACTGAGCAACCGCAAAGGGCAGATTGCGGATAATGGATTCTCGAAAGCCTGCTACGGCACGCCGCTCAGGAAGCACTGTCTGGAGTCCGATCAACCGCTTACCGATACTCCGACCGCCGGCGAATCCATCAGCAATCAGTATATATGCCAATCCTCCAAGAAAACCCACCGGCACAACCATTTGACTGACTGCCGCCACGATGAACAGATCGATCAGTTTGGCAATACCACGGTTCAGGATCTGCGCCTTGGGGTAGATCCCGGCACCGATTGAATGAGCCCCGCCGACCTCATCCGCCAAGAGATCTCCTTACAATTAGTGGCAAAGTATAGCAAATCAGACTACTTAGCACAAACAAAGACCATTCTTCAGCAGATCAAATATTACAGGCAATGTTTTTCGTCTTCACGAACAGGCGGATCTACTCTGTCGTGAGTTCGTAGCGATGAGAAAATGGGTGTCTCTTGCCTTTGTAATAGGTCCCTGAGTAGAATCTTCCGACACGAATTTCCCGAGGAGTGGTCATGATCAAATTGATGCGTGAAGCGTCGCACAACTATCCGTGGCTTCTCAAATCCACCATGGGAATTATCGCCCTCGCTTTCGTCATCACCATGGGCTGGTGGGGATTCGGCGAACAGACCGGCACCGTTGTCGCCTCAGTCGGAGATCTCACCGTGTCTCATGATGAATTCCGACGCGCGTACGAGAATACCTATCGCTTCTATAAGGACAAAGTCCCTGGAGAATTCAAAGACGAAACGATCAAGCAATTAGTGGTGGACCAACTCATCGACAATCGAACCTGGCTCATCGCAGCAAAGAACATGGGCCTCACCGTGTCGGATGACGACCTGCGTGAGGTGATTATGCAAATCCCGGACTTCCAGAAAAACGGTACGTTCGATCCGGAGATCTACAAACGGCTCTTGGCAGCGAATCATCTGACGCCTGCAACATTCGAAGCGATGGAGACGAAAGAAGTACTGAGTAACAAAGCGAAAATGATCGTCCGCGACGCCGTCGCGCTCACGCCTACCGAGCTTGCTGAGGCGGAAGCTCTCACCTTACGGCAAACGGAATCAGATCCCGCAAAGACTGCGGCGGCGAAGGACCGTGCCATACAGGATGTCCTCTTTCAAAAGCAGCAACGCGCGCTGACAGCCTACACCGAATCGCTTAAAACAAACATCGCCATCAAGATCCACCGTGAAATGCTATAACCCCATTCATCGTATATCCCCTCGCCGAGAAATCCAACGTCACCATGCATCACGGCCTTGCGACTGACTACAGAATCAACATCGCATCACCATAGCTGTAAAAGCGGTACCGCTCGCGAACCGCCTCTGCATAGGCTCGTCGAAGAAATTCGGTCCCAGCCAATGCGGCAACCAGCATCAGCAATGTCGTGCGTGGCAAGTGAAAATTCGTGAGGAGCGCATCGACAACCTTGAATGCGAACCCAGGCGTCATGAACATCTCTGTTTCTCCCCGATAGGGTCTGATATGACCCGCCGCGCGAGCTGCCGTTTCAAGCGCGCGCACGACCGTGGTCCCAACCGCGACAATACGTCTCCCTCTCGCTCTCACCTGTTCGATCGCCCGAACCGCTTCTGCTCCGACTTCAATCCATTCTGCACCCATCCGATGGTCCTCGATCTGATCGACCGTCACCGGCTTGAACGTGCCGACACCGACATGGAGCGTGACGGTGGCGAGACCGATCCCTCGCTGCTGCAGTCGTGCCAGCAACTCTTGCGTGAAATGGAGCCCCGCCGTCGGCGCCGCAATGGCGCCCTCCTGTTGCGCGAACAGAGTTTGGTACCATTCTCGATCCCGATCGGTTGCTGCACGTTTCAGATAGGGAGGAAGCGGCATCTGACCATGTTGTCGCAACCATTGGGACAGCGGAATCGGGCTCTCAACCCGAATCGTCGTTCGTGATACGCCACGCTCGACCACTACTGCAGAAACGTTCGCGCCCATCTCAATCACCTGTCCAGGCCGGAACGTGCCTTTGATCAGGACTTCCCATATCGCACCGCCAAGATCCTTCACAAAAAGAATCTCGACCTTTGCGCCGGAGGGACGCTTCCGCCCAACTACCCGCGCCGCCAACACTTTTGTATTGTTCACCACAAGGAGATCGCCGGGGTGCAGAAGATCAGGCAACTCGGCGACGCGGCTATGAGTGAGCGAATGATCGAGTGGCTGTAAAACGAGCAGTCTGGCGTGATCGCGCGGGAGACATGGGTGAGTGGCAACCAGCGAAGGGTCGAATGGAAAATCGAATTCAGAGAGTTGCATCAGGAGGAAGGTGGGATCGGAGGTTTGATCAGCGTCATATTTTGCAATTCGGTGCCGGGATAGTAGTACTGAAGTATCGTGGAGAAGGGGTAGCCCAACTCCGCGAGCTCTTTCGCTCCCCACTGACACATGCCGACAGCGTGCCCCGCACCGAATCCGGACAGCACGACATCCCGGCCGATCGATTCGATGGAAAACTGCGTGCTGGGGATGATGGTGTAGCCGACCGCTTTTCGTAATTCTTCTCCTCGAAGAACCAATTCTCCCTCAGAATGAAGGACGCGCAACCTCGCAACTCGCCCTCCCCGGCTGAACGACAGGGGCGTGATCGTCGCAATCGTTCCCACGGAAAATCCCTGCTGCCGCAAATTCTGTTCGAGCGTATCGATTTTGAAGGAGGACTTCCATTGATAGTGGGGCGACGCGAGGTCGAATGGACACTCCACACCTTTGAGATAGGGATACTCTTTCGACCACACATTCATGGCATCTTCCGTCAGCCCTGCGGCTGTCGATGAGAAGGCTGCGTAGATCGGCGCATCCTGATAGGTCACGACCAATCCGCGGGTCTCTTCGACGGCACGCCGAACCCTCACATCAATCCCCTGCTTCCCACGATAGACCTGATCCTGCACCGTTGCGGCCACATCGTACTCCCGCGTAGCACTCAACATCTGCTGGTAGAGCGCATACGTCCGTGCGGCAACCGCCTGTGCCTTCAGCATTTCCGGGTGCCATGTCGAGCTGACCTCGGAAGGAACGACCCCTTTGACGTACTCTTCAAGATCCACCCGATTCATAACCGAAAACCCCTTACCTTTTCGCACGAGCTGGACCAGGCCGCTCACCGAGACCTCCGTACCGGAGTCGGTCGATGACATCGCCGCCCCGTTGGACTTCCGAGCTGGTCGTGGGAACGTGAGCGTGAGACCCTCTTCCCCTCCTTGCAGTGTCACCTGCTCGGTCTGCAAGCGGACACCATTCAAGAGAAACCCCTTTTCAGCGGCTGTCACCTGGACCGGTGTGCGAATAGTCTGACCGCGGCCTTTTGCATCCGTCACCAATAATGGACCGTCGGTCCGGATATCGAACCG
>CAZVEZ010000020.1:0-26759 GCA_964626135.1 uncultured Nitrospira sp. | reverse complement strand
GACTGAGAACGAAGCTGGGGGCCTTTTTCAGCAGCCGTTTGGTAGTCCACTTCGATCTTGAAGCCCAGATCTTCGATCATGCTCCAGACTTCGGGAGCAGGCTGGCCTGGTGTCGTGAGATAGCCGTTTACGAAGATAGAGTCGGCTGGATAGAGGGCGAGTGGCTGGAGACTGCGCAGGTTATGCTCGCGGCCTCCGGCAATGCGGAGCTCTGTGCGTGGATGCAGGAACCGGAAGAGACAGAGCACTTTCAGGCAACGTTGCGGAGTGAGATGGTCGCAATGTTCCAGCGGTGTGCCTGCCGCCGGATGGAGCATGTTCAATGGAATCGAGTCCGGTCTGACTTCGCGGAGTGCCATGGCCAGATCGATCAGATCCTCGTCTTTCTCACCCATGCCGACGATCCCACCGGAACAGATTTCCAATCCTGCTGCCCGAGCGCTTTGAATGGTGCTGAGCCGGTCTTGGAAGGTGTGTGTGGTGCAGATAGAGGCGTGAAAGGCTTCGCTGGTGTTCAAATTATGGTTCACTCGATCGACGCCGGCCGCTTTCAGCCGCTTGGCCTGTGTTTCGTTCATCAAGCCGAGCGAGCAGCAGATCTGAATCGGAATTTCCTCTTTAATCGAACGCACGGCTCCGGCGATTTCGTCGATTTCACGATCCAATGGACTCCGGCCGCTGATGACGATGCAATAGCGTTGGGCCTTTGAGGCCGCCGCTTGCCGGGCGCCGTCAATCATCTGTTGCCGGGGTAAGAGTTTATAGCGTTCGATCGGCGCGGTAGAAATCGCCGATTGGGAACAGTAATGACAGTCTTCTTGGCAGGCCCCGCTCTTGGCGTTCTGCAACATCTGGAGACGAACGGTCTTGCCGAAATAGTGGGATCGGACGGTAAAGGCGGCTTGGAGGAGGCCCAACAACTGTTCATCTGGACAGTCGAGGACGGCCTGACACTCGCTCGGTGTCAGTGTCTCGTCGTGCAAGGCTTTGGCGGCGAAATCCCGATAGTCGACCATGGGGCACTCCATCATCTGTAGAGGTTCATTGCCTGTCGTGTGGATAGTTGCACGCGCGTCAGGCTGTCGGACTGGCAGAAAACCTACACGGTTTCAAAGGGAGAAGCAATGCCCTGGTAGGGAACCGTAGAGACTGAGAGGGTGCCGCTGTCTTGACCGGACAACGCTTGACCGGCATTCGGCCATGGCAGTGCGACCAACGCATTCCAGGTCCCACAGTGGCGGCAGCGTCCGGACCATTCGGTCGATTCCTGCTGACAGGCGGTGCAGATATAGGGGACGAGCACACGTTTCTTGAAATGCAGAGCCTTCTTGAGTTCGGCAACGGCCTGCTCCATGTGCTGCTTGCGAAGATAGAGATTGGCCATGATCTTATGGTAATCGGCCAATTGGTCCTGTATCCCTTCCACGGTTGAGAGGATATCGAAGGCTTCGTCGACCATTTCGAGTCGGTAGTAGAGTTTGCCTAAATAGAACTGCAGGGCGGGATTATTCGGGTCCTGCCGGAGGGCCTCCTGATAGGCGCGGATAATTTCACTGGGTTCGCCCTGTTCGAGAAAAAGCTCTTCCAGACGGTGCAAGATGATGATACTACGGGTTTTGGCATAGATCTTCTTGAGGATTTCCACGGCCTGTTTTGTTTTGCCTTCCCGGATCAAGATTTCGCCGATGCCGATGTAAGCCGGTAAGAACGTCCGGTCTTTTTTAATCGCGCCGCGAAAGTAGCGTCGCGCCTTATCGGGGTGGCCTCGTTCGAGCAGTTGGCGCCCGACCTCGTATGTACAGCCTGTGAGGAGATGAGCCTCGGCCTTGCGTTCCGGCTCAGGGAGATTGGCCTTGAGAAGGCGATGCTGAATTTCGAGCGCCTCGCTCCATTTTTCGAGCCTGATCAGCAGATCTCGTTTGCGGATGAGCGCGGTGAGGTTATCCGGCTCGACCTTGAGCATCTTGTGAAGAGCCTGCAGGGCATCCTCATAGCGCTTGGCGCCTTCCAAGTCGTTTGCCAGCTCCAACAGAATTTCAATGTTGCGATCGTCGACACGATTCGCCCGTTGATGCAGGCGGATCGCTTCGGCGAAGTTGTTTTCTGCACGGTAAATATTCCCCAGCCAGAGCAGTGAGTCGACACGACTCGGGTCCATGGCCAGGGCCTTTTCGAACAGACCGACGGCTTCGACGGTGCGTTTCGACATGAAAGCATGGGTGCCTTCACGATGGAGCGCATCGATTTTTTCCTTTCGACGCAACAATCGTGTGCTGCGCCAGTTTCCGATGACATGGGCTGTTTGCCGCATACCGACCGCCAACGCCACGAGCACGGCTCCTACAGCCATGGAAAAGACGACGAGCGTGACAGGACTCAGCTCGAACTGGATGGAGGGACTGGCTCGGACTGTGACCGTCCCGGGATTCAACTCACGGAAATAACTGTAGAGGAAGATTCCGGCGCTGACGAGGAAGATGGTGGTGAGCAGTCGGAGCATCGGTCTAGGCCTTTGTCTTCGCGGACGCCTTTTTCCGTTTCATGGTTCGAGGGGTGACCGCCGGTAATGTGGGCGGCTGTTCGTCCGGGATAGCAACGCGTTTTGCGTCGGCCCACAGCCGTTCAAGCGCATAATGTTCCCGGACATCCTGCCTGAAAATATGGACGATGACATCGCCATAGTCCATCAGAACCCACTGCGAGGACCCTCTGCCTTCGACGCTCAGCGGTTTGGAACCGGAACGAGAAAGAATGCCGCTGATATGGTCCGCGATGGCGCTCGCTTGGCGATCCGAATCCGCAGAGCCTATGACCAGGTAGTCGGCAACAGAAGTCAGCGGGGCTACCTGGAGGACGAGCGCATCGGTGGCCTTCTTTTCCCGCATGGCCCGGGCGATGGCGAGGGCCGTAGACCTAGCTGTTCGTACGATTGCGCTCCTCTTGGTAGAGATGATGTTGAAGTATATAAGATTCCACTAAGGGCGGCAACAGATTTGCCACAGGGAGTCCCTGACGGATTCGAGCACGAATGTCCGATGCAGAAATCGGGCAGGGTGGTTGTTTGAGGCAGATCAGGCGTTGTCTTCCAATCGGCGCTTCGATTCGGGGGATCCGTCCTGCATCCAGGTCTGCCAGCGACGGGTATGGGATCGGCGGAAGCAAGGCGACGGTTGAGAGGGAACGAAACGATAGGCCTGGCCTGGAGAGGACGACGAACGAGCAGAGTTCCAGTAACGTCCGAGGGTTACGCCAGGAGGGGAAATCCAGAAAAGCATCGAGTCCGATCAGGAAGAACAATTGAGTGCGCGCCCCATAGTCATGTTGCAGTAGGCGAATGGTGTCGATGGAGTAGGACTTGCCTGGTCGACGGAGTTCCACATCTGAGATGGCGAGGGAAGGGTCTGAAGCGATGGCAAGGCGGACCATCTCATAGCGGTCTTGGGCCGGCGCGAGACTGGCGTTCGGCTTATGAGGAGGATAACTTGTAGGGATGAAGAGGATTTGGTCGAGTTGAAGGGCTTCGCGTGTGTGGTGTGCAATGGCCAGGTGACCGCCATGCACGGGGTTGAAACTTCCGCCCAATAGTCCAAGACGCATCCTCGGTGCTGGATGCCGAGTGCTGGGTGCTGAGGATTGAGTTGTAGAATCTTGAGCGGGCATCACTCAGCACTCAGTCCTTAGCACTACAGGATGACGAGGTTGTCCCTGTGTATGACTTCCTCGTATTCCTGCGGGCCGAGTTGTCGTTGAATCTCAGTCGTTTTAAGTCCTTTAATCCGTACCAAAGTGTCGGAGGAAAAGTTGACGAGTCCTTTAGCGAACTCTTTGCCGTCCTGGTCGAGACAACGGACCGCATCTCCTGTATCGAACGAACCGCTGACGTCCAAAATGCCGGAAGCCAACAGGCTCTTGCCCCGTCGGGCCAATGCGTCAACGGCTCCAGCGTCCAGCGCCAGGGTTCCTCGCGGCCTGAGGGTGAAAGCGATCCAATGTTTGCGGCTGGTGAAGCGCCGTTCTTTCGCGAGGAAGAGGCTGCCGCCGGGGCCGCCGGCCAATACCTTGGTGAGGAGGCCGGCTTCTTGCCCGTTCAAGATCAAGGTGGCCACCCCATACTCGCTGACCTTTTTGGCAGCGTGGATTTTCGTGGCCATGCCCCCAGTTCCCTCGAATGTGGTGGAGACACCGGCTCGTTCTTCGATCTCTTTGGTAATGTTCGGGATCAATGGGATCAGTGTGGCTGCGGGGTTCTTGCGCGGGTCTTCTGTAAAGAGGCCGTCGATATCCGACAAGATGACTAAAAGGTCTGCGTCGACCAGATGGGCCACTTCGGCAGCCAGGGTATCGTTGTCTCCCACACGGATTTCATCCACGGCGACCGTATCATTTTCGTTGATGATGGGGATCACGCCGAACCCGATCAGCGCAGTCAGGGTGTGACGCGCATTGAGAAATCGCCGCCGATCCGCGAGATCGTGGTGTGTGAGTAGAATCTGAGCCACTTTGAGATCAAGCCGTTCAAACGACTTTTCGTACGCCCACATGAGCCGGCTCTGGCCGACCGCTGCAGCCGCCTGCTTCACGGGGAGGCTCTTGGGGTATTCCTTCAGGCCGAGTTTCTTGATGCCGGATACAATCGCGCCGGAGGAGACGATCAAGACTTCACGTCCGCTTGACCGGAGTACCGCGATTTCATCCGCGAGCCGATCGATTTGTTCCGGGCGTAGTCCTATGTCTCGGGACGCGACGAGGCTGCTCCCGATTTTAATGACGAGGCGATTGGCCTGTCTTAAGAGTTCGTCTCGCATGGTGCCGCTCGGAGCTGTGCCACCTGTTGTCCGACATAGGTGACAAGTTCTGTCAATCCTTCTCTCGTGGCGGCAGAGATCGGGAGGCACGCATAGTGATGCCGCCTACAGTACTTCTGCAGCTCGCGCAGGCGCGCCTTGTCTCCAGCCACGTCGATTTTCGTCGCGACCACCGCGAAGGGACGTGTGGTGATCGGTTCATCGTAGGCGGTTAATTCCTGCCGCATGATTTCAAAGCTCTTTACAGGTTCATCGGGGGCCCATTCTGACACATCAATCATGTGCAGCAAGAATGATGTGCGTTCGATATGCCGAAGAAATTGGAACCCCAGCCCCTTGCCTTCATGGGCGCCTTGGATGATTCCCGGAATGTCTGCGACGGCAAAACTTTCCTTTTCTCCCCAGCGAACGATCGCCAGATTCGGTGTCAGTGTGGTGAAGGGATAATCGGCGATCTTCGGTCGCGCTGCCGAGATTGCGGCGATAAGCGTCGATTTTCCGGCATTGGGGAGGCCCACGAGTCCGACGTCCGCCAGCAGTTTCAACTCGAGTCTGAGCGACCGTTCTTCGCCTTCAGTGCCTGTTTCAAACTCCGTGGGCGTACGGTTAGTCGAGGTAGCGAAATGGCTATTCCCTCGCCCGCCACGGCCTCCGTGAGCTCCAACAAATCGTTGTCCCGAGAGAACCAAGTCTGCTAAGACTTCACCGGTCTGATCGTCGAAGATGACGGTGCCGATCGGAATGGCCACGATCACATCTTCTCCGGTTCGTCCGGAGCAATTGGATGCGCCACCCTGGCGACCAACTTCTGCTTCGTAGTGTTGTTGATATCGGAGGTCGAGAAGTGTGGTCATGCGAGGCGACGCCTCAAAAACGACATCGCCTCCATGGCCGCCATCGCCACCGTCCGGCCCGCCGCGCGGGACGAATTTTTCGCGTCGGAAACTGCATGCGCCGTCGCCGCCGCGGCCGGCCTTGATCTGGATACGGACTTCATCGACAAACATCGGCGCACCGGTTCTCGTGTAATGACTATTATGAGCATGGCATGCGAGAAACACCTCAGGGCACTCCCGCTCATGCCAGGCGTGGTCGGAGTCACGGAAATGTGACGAGAAAAAGGAAAGATGCGCTAGGAAACTGAAGGCTCGGAGTAGACGCTGACCTTTTGCCGTCCGCGCCCGCGTTCGAACTTCACAGTTCCTGTGATGAGGGCGAAAAGGGTATGGTCTTTGCCGAGGCCCACGTTAAAACCGGGAAAGAACTTCGTTCCTCGTTGACGAATCAGAATTGATCCGGCCTTTACGGTTTCTCCGCCGTAAGCTTTGACCCCAAGATATTGTGGATTACTATCGCGCCCATTTCTTGTCGATCCGCCGCCTTTATTTGTTGCCATGACTGGTCCCCGTTAAACGATCGTGATACCGGTAATGCGCAGTTTGGTAAAACCCTGGCGATGGCCATTGGTCCGCCGATAGTTCTTGCGCCGTTGTTTCTTGAAGATGGTAATGGAACGTGTTCGGCCCTGACCGAGGATCTCAGCTTTGACCGTGGCCCCTTTAACCACAGGTTGTCCGATTGCGATACCGTTGTCACCGTGGACTAGCCGAACTTGGCCAAGTTCAATCGTCCCCCCGACCTCGCCAGGAAGGGACTCCACTTGGACCAATGATCCAGTTTCGACTCGGTATTGCTTGCCGCCTGTTTCGATGATCGCGTACATAAGCCATTGTCTCCATTACAGAAGATGACTTTTTAGCATAGCAATTTGAACTCTGTCAAGGCCAAGGTATCTCCCTGCTGTGAAATTTTGCGCCATCTCCGGCGGAGTCCGCAGCCACAATTTCCCCCCTCCTTCGGGTTAGCCTATTTGTGGGCTATCCCGTCCTGGTCCCTGGGGGTTATGGTGTTGTTCTGTCCTCCTCTTGTACCATTTTGTGGATCGGAGATTAGAATGGCAGCCGTACCGGAGCCTCGCCTCTCCAAGTCGAAACGCACTCCATTTGTGGTTCGTCCATATCGTCGTATACCGACGTGGCTCGTTCTTTACTATCTCAGTGGAGAATTCGTGGGAAAAGGTATCGTAACGAATCTGTCTCAAGCAGGGATGCGAGTGCAAGGCGACCATGCGGTTACGCCTGGCTTCGATTTGGGACTACGGATTACACTCCCGGACAATGGTCCGACGATAGAGATCGAACGAGCGACGGTCCGGTGGGTCAACGGGTACGATTTTGGGCTGAATCTTGTCCGATTCAGTCCGGATGCCGCCATGCACATCGCCCGGTTGCTCAGCCAGCAGATTCGAGCTTCTCAGCCGCCCAGTTAAACGACCTCTTGACTCATTTTTCCTGTGGGGTGGCAGCCCAGGTTTGCTTGACGCTTCTTCCAGCCCGCTGCTATATTCCGGTTTTGACACGTCATAGTGTATCGTCTCGCCATTGTTGTCTATGCTCGAGCCACAAGGAAAAATTTGGATGGACGGGTCATTCGTCAATTGGGCGGATGCCCATGTTCACGTGATGACCCATTCCCTTCATTATGGACTGGCTGCGTTCGAGGGGATTCGCTGTTACAAGGGGAAGTCCGGCTCCGCGATTTTTCGGTTGCAAGAGCATGTCGATCGGCTATTTGATTCCGCTCATATCGGTATGATGCTGATGCCCTTCGACAAGAAGCAGGTTGCAGCTGCCATTGTGGAGACAGTCAGGGTGAACAAACTGGAGGCCTGCTATATTCGTCCCCTCGTCTACATCGGGCACGGAGCGATGGGTGTCTATCCCGGCGACAATCCAATAAAGCTGGCCATTGCGGCCTGGACCTGGGGCGCCTACCTCGGGGACGATGCACTGGCGAATGGAATGCGGGCCAGGGTGTCGTCGTTTGCCCGCCATCACGTCAATGTGTCCATGACGAGAGGGAAGCTCTCCGGCTACTACGTAAATTCGATTCTCGCGAAGCGGGAAGCAAAAGCGGACGGATACGATGAAGCCATTTTGCTCGATACCGAGGGATATGTGTCCGAAGGGACAGGGGAGAACATCTTCATTGTTCGTAAAGGGCAGATCAAGACCACGCCGCTTACCTCGATCCTTGACGGCATCACTAGAAGTTCTGTCATCGATTTGGCGCGGGAGCAGCGTATCTCTGTAGTGGAAGAGCGTTTTACGCGCGACGACATGTATATTGCGGATGAAGTGTTCGTCACAGGAACCGCTGCAGAATTGACACCGGTGCGGGAGATTGATAATCGTCGCATTGGAACCGGTACGCCGGGTCCGATCACGCTCGCTCTGCAGAAGACCTTCTTTTCCATCGTGCGCGGGGAGGACCCTTCTCACGAGGCATGGCTCACCAGAATTTAGTAAGACGCTGAAGGGTTTCAATCACACCTTCGCACTCCCCCCCAAAGCATTTGTGACACCAGTGAACCATAAGAACCGGCTGGTTGCTGGGTTCATTATGGTTTGTTCGTTCATCGCGTTGGTCCTGCGACCAAACAAGCGAGACAAACCAAATAACGGTCTCTTTGTGCCGTTGGAACCTTTCAACAGTTGGCTAGTGTCCGCTTGAGGAGGAGTCGCTAGGAGTGTGGCTCTCAGCAGCTGGGGCAGCTGGCGTTGTGGGAGAGGCTTCGGGGGCAGTCTGAGAAGTCTCTTTCGTTTTGAGGTCGATCACCGTGGAGGAAAATGCCTGTTCTTTTGCGAGGATGGCCAGGGAAAGTGAAGTCAGCATAAAGACGGCAGCGACGGCGACTGTGAATTTGCTCAAGAAATTGGCGGGTCCTCGGCTACCGAAGACGGTCTGACTGGAGCCTCCGAATGAGGCGCCGATCTCGGCGCCCTTCCCTGCTTGTAAGAGGATCGCACCGACCATCAGAAAACAGATCAACACGTGAATCACGATGAGAAGAGTGTACATGGCATTCCGATCAATTAAGCTCTTTGTGACTGCGCAAGGTTGACGATTGTAGCAAACAACTCGGGATCGAGACAAGCCCCACCTACCAGGGCTCCGTCGATCGCATCCGAGGCAAGAAACGGCTCGATGTTCTGGGGGGTCACGCTTCCGCCGTAGAGGATTCTGGTGGTCGATGCGGTGTAGTTATCCCAGCCGGTTTCGATGAATGAGCGGATTGAGCGATGCACGGTCACAACCTGTTCCGTGGCGGCGGCTCGTCCCGTGCCGATAGCCCAGACCGGTTCGTAGGCGATAGTGATGGTCGTCAGATCTTTTGTGCTCAATCCTGCCAGGACGCGGCTCAATTGAGTGGTGACGACTGATTCTGTCCGGTCTGCGTCACGTTCCGCAAGCGATTCTCCGACACACAGAATCGGAGAGAGTCCGTGATTCAGCGCTGCCAGGACTTTCTTCTGAATATGTTCATCTCGTTCGCCAAAGAACGCGCGACGCTCGGAGTGACCGACAATCACATAGTGGCAGCCTAATTCTCGCAGCATGAGAGCCGACACTTCTCCGGTGAAAGCCCCGTGCGTTTCCCAATGTAGATTTTGTCCGCTGAGACTGATCCAGGAGGAGGGGCCTAAGGCGATGCGGACCGATTCGAGGGCCGTAAAGGGTGGCGCAATGACTACGTCGGCGTGAGGCGATCCAGGCACTCGTTTGCGGAAGTCGTGAATGAAGGCCGCAGCCTCCGCGGCCGTCTTGTTCATCTTCCAGTTACCGACGATGAGGGGTTTGCGCACGAGTATCTCGTTCGTGATAAGGGTGTGACTTTAATAGGCCGCTCCGCGGTAAGGCGATTACGCGGCTCGATTCGGGAGAGCGGTCAAGCCAGGGAGTTGTTTGCCCTCGAGCAATTCCAGAGCCGCGCCGCCGCCGGTCGAGATGAATGACATATTCTCCGATTCGCCGGCTCGATGCACGGCCAGAGCTGTTTCACCTCCGCCGACAATCGTCAGTGCATAGGCATCGGCGATCGCGTGGGCCATTGCGAGTGTGCCCCTGGCGTACGCGTCGATTTCGAAGACGCCCATCGGTCCATTCCACAGAATGGTCTTCGCATTCTGGACTGCTTCATTGAAGAGCTTGACGGAGGCCGGGCCGATATCGAGCGCGTACCACCCGTTCGGAATCTCCTGGACCGGAACGATCTTCGATTCTGCCCCAGGCTCGCGGCTGGCCGCGACGACACAATCGACCGGCAGATAGAACTTCACACCGCGGGAGAGGGCATGATCCTCGATGCCTTTCGCAAAATCCAACATGTCGTTTTCGACGAGGGAGTTACCGATTTCCATTCCCTTGGCTTTCAAGAAAGTAAAGGCCATGCCGCCGCCGATAATGACTTTGTCGACGCGCTTACCTAAATTCTCAATGACGCCGATCTTTCCCGACACTTTTGCCCCGCCGAGAATGGCGACAAAGGGTCGAACGGGGTTTTCGACGGCTCCTTCGAGGTATTCGATTTCTTTCTTGAGGAGAAAGCCGGCGACCGATGCAGGAATGAATTTGGTGATGCCGACCGTGGAGGCATGAGCCCGGTGAGCGGCGCCGAACGCATCGTTGATATAGACATCACCGAGGGCCGCCAGGGCTTTCGAAAAGATGTCGTCGTTTTCCTCTTCACCCCGATGGAATCGAAGATTTTCAAGGAGCAGGACGTCGCCCGGTTTCATCTTGGCGACAAGCCCTTCCACGGTCGAGCCGATGCAATCGGGTGCAAACAGAATATCTTTGCCCATGAGCCGTCCCAGGCGCTTGGCTACCGGGGCCAGGCTGTATTTGGAGTCAAACTTTCCGTTCGGGCGGCCCAAGTGAGAACAGAGGATGACTTTTGCGCCGTCGTCGATGGCTCGATTGATCGTCGGCAGAGTCGAGCGAATGCGGGTATCGTCGGTGATCTGGTGCGCATCGTCCAAAGGGACATTGAAGTCGGCTCGGATGATGACACGTTTGTCTCGCAGCACGACATCGTCGATAGTTTGTTTGCGCAGTCTCATGTCGGTTCTGTCAGGTCAGTCCTTCTCGGAATGGGGATCAGTGCCCCACTCTCGCTGCGACCACCTTGATCAGATCTCGAATCCGGCATGAATAACCCCACTCGTTGTCGTACCAGGCCGTCACCTTGACGAGCCGCTTGTCGATGACCATCGTGAGTGGAGAATCGAATGTCGCCGAATGAGGATCACCCTTCTGGTCGATCGAGACAATCGGGTCTTCAGAATAGAGCAGAATATCTTTCATCGGGCCGTTTGCGGCTTTTCGGAAAGCGCCGTTGACGGAGGCGAGGTCACAATCTTTTTCGGTTTCGACGGTCAGGTCCACCAGCGAGACATTCGGTGTCGGAACGCGGATGGCGAGGCCGTCTATTTTGCCCTTGAGCTGCGGCAACACCAGATGCAATGCTTTGGCCGCACCGGTGCTGGTCGGGATCATCGACATGCCTGCCGCCCGTCCGCGCCGCATGTCTTTGTGCGGCAGATCAAGCAACTGCTGGTCGTTCGTGTAGGAGTGGATTGTGGTCATGAGTCCGTGCTTGATGCCGAAATTATCCAATAGCACTTTTGCCACAGGAGCCAGACAGTTGGTCGTGCAAGAGGCGTTGGAGATAATGTGGTGCTTGTTCGGGTCGTAGGCGTCGTCGTTCACACCCAGTACGATGGTGACATCCGGGTCCTTCGCCGGTGCGGAAATGATGACATGCTTGGCTCCCGCAGAGAGGTGTTTCCCCGCGCCTTCGCGATCAGTAAATCGGCCCGTCGATTCGATGACGATGTCCACATCCAGATCTTTCCAGGGAAGCTCTTTTGGATCCTTCATCGCAAGTACCTTAATGGGCTTCCCATCGACAAGGATCTGGTCGCCTTTGGCCTCGACGTTTCCCTGTAACGTTCCGTGTACCGAGTCGTATTTCAAGAGATAGGCGAGTGTCTTTGCATCCGTGAGGTCGTTGATCGCGACAAAGTGCAGGTCAGGATCGCCGAGCGACGCTCGCAGGACGTTCCGTCCGATCCGTCCGAACCCGTTAATACCGATCCGAATAGCCATGATGAATGGTCCCTCAAGAAAATGATTCGGTTGAATCCGCCGGCCTCAATGAGGGCGATAGTATCGACGCTCCTGGGCCTTGTCAAGGCATACCAAGGTGGTAATCTCACGCTGCATCACAGAGATTTCATTGCCGTTTGAACCTGATGTGACGGAGTTGGTGCGAGGTCCGCTGACCCGTGTCTTGCGTCTCTGTCGCCGGGTTCGTTAGAGTTTGTCGGTCCCAGCGTAGGACGTTCTTTTTTGAGGTCGCGGTGAATCTCTTCGAGCAGACCACGATGGTGTTGGAATGGCCCAAGCTGCTTGAGGCCCTTGCCGGGTACGCGCGTTCGACGATGGGGGCGGCGCATTGCCGTACTCTTGAATTGGCGATCAGCCTCCAGGATGTACAACGACGTCAGCAAGAAACGACGGAAATGGGACAACTGCAAGCCTCAGGCGAGGCTCTGCCGGCTTTGGCGTTTCCGGATATTCGTGACCCGCTTGCCCGGGCAAGGAAGGGTGCGACGTTGGAGGTTCACGAACTTCGGGATTGCGCGATTGTATTGGGCTTGTTGGAGGAGAGCAGCCGTTTTGTGGGGCGGCATCAATCCGTCGCTCCCGCTCTGGCAACCGTTGCATACCCCTTACAGGCGGTCGGGGAACTGCAATCAGTACAAGCAGCGCTGGCTGCCGCACTCCACCTCGACGGCTCGATTAAGGAGTCTGCCACGCCGGAATTGCGGCGCTCGACTCATCAGTCACAATCGCTCAAACAGCAGATGCGCCATGACCTGGATCAGATTCTGCAGTCGCGTCGCTTTGAAGAGATCCTACAAGAGAAGTATTTCGCGCAGCGGGAAGGCCGGTATGTCATTCCGGTGAAAGCCGATATGCGGGGTCGGGTGCCGGGGATCGTCCATGACATCTCGGCCAGCGGGGCCACGGTGTTCCTCGAACCGCGCGAACTGGTCGAACTGAACAATTCGATCAAAGTGGCGGATCTTGAGATCGAACGGGAAGTGCGACGCATCCTTCGGGAGTTGTCAGCCCTCGTCGCTGCACACTCAGAGGTTGTCCTGGCTGGGCTTGAGGCGCTGGCCGTGCTGGACGGCATTTCGGCGCGGGCCTTGTTCAGCCGCCAACTGAACGCGAATCCTGTCGGGCTGAACGCAGAAGGGCGCATACGCCTGCTGCGCGCGAGGCATCCTTTGCTTGTGCTGTCGAAAGAACAGGTGGTGGCTAACGATATTCTGTTGGGCGAATCGATCCAGGTGCTCGTCATCTCCGGTCCCAATACGGGCGGGAAGACCGTGACCCTCAAGATCGTCGGGCTCTTTGCCCTGATGGTCCGGGCCGGATTGCACCTGCCCTGCGATGCGGGGTCCGAGATGGCGCTATTCCCCGAAATCTTTGCCGACATCGGCGATGCGCAAGACCTGGCCCGCGACCTCTCCAGTTTTTCGGCGCATATGATCCAGATGATTCAGTTGTTGAACCAGATGGATCGCAGACGACGGGGCGACGAGCATGCTCTCCCGCGGCAGTGGTTAGTCCTCCTCGATGAACCGGTGACCTCGACCGATCCAATAGAAGGCGCGGCCCTTGCGGAAGCGTTGCTCTGTCGGCTGGCCACGCTGGGGATGAAAGTCGTCGCGACGACACACTACGGGTCGCTCAAGGCGTTGGCTCACACGATGCCTGGTTTCGCGAACGCCAGCGTTGAATTTGACGTGGCGACGCTCTCGCCGACCTATCGGCTGTTCATGGGAGTGCCAGGCGGGTCGTCTGCCCTTGAGATTGCCGGCCGGCTGGGCATGGACCGGGCCTTGCTCGAAGAGGCGAGGCGAAAGCTCCATAAAGATGAGCAGGTCATGGAAACGATGCTGCGCGACCTGCAAGCGACGCAGCGGCGATTGACCGACGATCTGGCTCTGGCTGTCGAGGCCAGACGTGAAGCAGAACAGGCCGAGCAACGGGCAAAGGCTCAGCTAGCCCATCTGGAAGAGACTGAGCGTGAAGCGCAGAAGGACTTCAAACGAAAACTCAGCGAACAGTTCAGTCGCGCGCGAGCTGAAGTGCAAGCCACAGTCGATGCCGTCAAGGGCGAGCAGAAGTTGATCAAAGCCAAAGCCGCGAAACAACGATTGTTCGAACTTGAGGCAAAGACGAGAGCCGAATTGTCCCCGGTTACTATGCCGATTCCTCTTGCACAGTTGGAGGTGGGAGATCAGGTCGAGATCAACGGACTTGGTATGACCGGCACGCTTCTCGAATCGCCACAGGGAAAGAAACGCGTGAGGGTGAAGGTGGGATCGGGCGAAGTCCTCGCAACAGTCGGGAATCTCGTCGGCCTTGCACCGGAGCAGGGAGCACCGTTGAAACCGGAGCCGTCATCGAGTCTTCGACAGGTCTCGTCAGGCGGTGGGTTCGTGCTCGATGAACAGACGTCCGTGGATGTTCGAGGGAAGGCGGTGGATGACGCGTTAGACGATGTGATTGCGGCGCTGGATCGCGCGACCTTGTCCGGCACGCCGTTTCTGCGCATTATTCATGGCCATGGCACGGGGAAACTCAAAGCGTCGTTGAGGGACTATTTAAAAGACTCACCCTATGTGGCGGAGTTTCGTGCAGGTGATCGGGCAGAAGGCGGAGACGGGGTTACGGTAGCCCATCTCCGGTGAGGGCATTCAAGGCTTCCGGTACCGATTGCACCGGCGATATCTGGATCGAGACAGGAAGGTTCCATGCATGCTCAGCGGCAGGTGTCTGTTTGGAGACTACAACCCGGCGGAGTTTTGCCGCTCTTGCCGCCTGCACTTTTAACGGGACAGATCCGACCGGGCCGATATCACCCTCCGGAGTTACAGTTCCTGTGAGTACATGGCCGGTCGATACCGTTTTGCCTTGTGCCATGGCAGCGATGCTGAGGCCCACCATCGCCGACACGCTGTCCCCGTAGATCGTCATGCCTGCGTAGGGGATGGAGAGTTCCACTGTCCAAGAGTCGGTGGAGATCCCCAGGGATCGCGCGCTCCGTCTGATCGCCTGTTCGATTGAAGCCTGGGCCATACGTGAGAATCGGCCGGGTGCTTCGTGGAATTGCAGCATCAGGCCTGTCAGGTCTTGCCGTTCGTCGAACACAACCCTCACATAGGAGACCGTGCCGACCTGATTTTCACCGGTCGTCACGCCCAGGATGGGAATGAATTGCTCTTGAGGGGCGCCATACACCGGCCCTTCAACGAGGGAAACCACCAGCAAGACCATTGCAAGATAGGCGCGTCTTTGCGTGGATGGCGACCATCGGAGCATGGAGCCCTCGTGCTTGATTGATCCTGTGAATGGACGTGTGTGCTATCGGTTATGCAAGGAGAGTCTTGAGGGGTCGCATGCGCGGTGCGCGAGGATGAGCGAGAGCGGATACAGACAAGCAGCATTCGACAGAAAGAAGCGAAGATCGTCATCTCTACCGGACGTCTTCGTTACGTGTTGTTTGTGGTGGTTACAAAAGAGGAAGGAGCCAACCATCCTTTTTGCTCACCGAGGCCGCGCGATGAGATTGTGCTCCTTCACTGCGCGCAGTGAAGGACAGTCTGGCTGTTCTCCTGAAGGCAAAGTGGGGAAAATGGAAGGCTCATGCCTAGGCTTATGGCACGTTATGGAAAATCGATTGCGAAGTAATCGGAGGGCAGGACCGGTGAGACAGTTGCACACAGTAGAAGAGCATGCAGCCTCCATCCCTAAATAGATAATGAGGAAGCTTGGAACGATTCATGCCCACCGATGATCTTGAGGCGAACAGGACCGCTTCACTGAAAGTGCCTGTGAGCTTGCTTGCGGTTCCCTTCCGCTGTTTGCCGATCGTTGCAATGCCTTTGGTACGCCGCGTGACACCTCCAGTTATTCCCTTCTATTCTTGAGGCGCGTCATCATTGCAATCAAGCCCAATACGACTGCCAAAAAAACGAAAAGTATGGCCGTTAACCAACCGAGTACGCAGGGGAAACTTTCGTTGCAGAGATCAAACATGTATTGCCAAAACCCCCACATTTTGGTTTGGGCTAAGACTTTGACAAACATCACGTCAACTCCTTGGCGCTTCTCTTGAGCGCGAGGGTACGGAAGGCTCCTAGCCCAGTGATTCGACGGCGAATCGTAACCGCTCGGTCAGTTCCGTCGCCGCGACCGGTTCTTCCGGGGCACGTGCAACTTTGATCGGTTCTCCGACGATGACGCGCAACCGTGGGAAGCCGATTTTGCCACCCGAGAGGGCCTGTGTCGTGCCGATGAGGCGGACCGGCACGAGCGGTGCGCCCGTCACGAGTGCGACACGGGCGGCACCGCGGTGCCAGACGCGGTCGCCGCGGACGGCGCCCTGGGGGAAGATCGCGACCGCCTGTCCTTCATCGAGCGCGTGCCGTACCTGCTCGAGCGCACGATGGTCGGCGTGGCCACGCTCAATCCGGATCGCGCCGAGTCCATCGAGTGCCCAGGCGAGCAGTCGCGATCGCCAGAGTTCCGCCTTCGCGACGAAACGCAATTCACGCGGCAACGCCGCCCCCAGGACGATTCCATCGATCACCGAGTCGTGGTTTGGCGCGACGATTATAGGGCCGCTGACGGGAATGTGATCGGCGCCGATCACCTTAAGTCGATACACGGCGCGCACCAGATTGCTGAAGAAGCGGCGAACGTGTTCATAGCTCGGAGCGGAGAACGGCAGGAGGGCCTCATCGTTGTTCGCCCGGCGGCCGGCAAGAAATTCCATCATTGATTCCATCAGATCTCCTCCTCGTTCTTGACTGCTGCGCTGAAGCGCTGCGACAGGGATGTGGCCCTGCTCTCTGCAACCCACGTTAGGCATCATGTCGGTGTTGTTTCTCTCGTCTCCAAGCTCCCCAGGCAGAGTAGAATCCCAACGGCGCACTGATGGCGCAAATCCATGCAAGAGTTGGTGAATCTGATTCCGCGAACAGCCAACCGGCAAGAACGGTATAGATCACCCCTCCGACAATGTAGACGTGCCATGAAATCTTGCTTTTTCTGTTTAACGTACTGTTGGTTTGCGATGTCATTCGAATGCCCTCACGTGTTTCATGATGTCTCACGACCGTAGGACTGGCTCCTACGAACTCGCTGCCACCCACCATCTCCGCAGCCACTTCGATCGTAGGAGCTTGGACACGAGCCAAGCCAGCAGCATCATGCCGATCAGCGGTCCTGCGATGGAAAACACCAGCTTCTGATAATCGATCATCTGTACCCGCAAGAGATATTGCGGGCGCTTCAGAAGATTCTGCTTCTCTGACGCAATGGTGACCGTATAGAGGCCCTCATCGAGCGTGACTTCGCCCCTGAGCACTCCATCCGGGTGGTAGCTCGGACGCACATCCGCCACAATCTGGCCTTCTGCCTCATTGCTCCAGGCCCCCTTCATGACACGCATCCCGACCGGCTCGTTGCGCAGTTCCGGATCCAGGAGGTCCACGACTAGGAAAGTCTCACCTGTTTTGGGAATGTCCGTGCAGTATTGACCTTGTAGCTCGTATTGGGGCTGATACGCGCTGAAATGCACCAGACTCCCCCCTGCCTGGCGCACGCACGGGTCTTGATCCATCTCCGTGTCGCCATGTGCTGCGGCTATGCCTGGGTGGTACAGTGCTGCAACGAGCAGGAGCACCGTCGCGCCTGTTCCTGTCATGTGCCTCATCATGTCCGGACCCTCCTGTTGAGAGCGTTACGATGGTCTCATGCTGGTCTGTTCACGGTGACGCTGCTCCGTGCTGTGTTCCTTGTCACTACAGACAGACTCGCTCCGTCCTGTTTGTCAGCCGCTTCTTTTCCTCACAAAGGAGACAGGCCCCTCCGGGGTGTAAAGAGGGGCCTGTCTACCTCAGCGGGAGACGCCGTGTGAGTCTCGGCGCCGCCATATACGAAAATGTGCATGGAAGAAGCGTCCTTATACGGTGGCCAAATGCGGATTAGATGTTGTTGCCTGCGACGTGATACGCCGGTGTGCAGCAATCACCGGATCGACTATTGCTCCACAGTTGAGGCAACGCCATCCGGTAAACTCATGGTCGTTCGACCAGAGTCCTTCAAGATCCTCAAACTGTTCACACACCATCAAGCCCGTACAGCGTAGGCACGTCATGTAGTGCCTCCTCCGTTTTGACTCTCTCTGGACATCAAGCAAAGCCGTTGCATTCAGCCTTAGCCTTTGAAGTAACCAGTAGCCAGTACCAGACACATGACAGTTACAGCACCAAGAATAATGAAAATGATGTGTTTCATCGCGTGACCTCTTTGTAGAAGCGTATTAAATGGCATAGCAGCCGCCCTTAGGGTCTGAGGAGGCCGGTTGCGAGCGCCAAGCACATCACCGTCACAGCGCCAAGAATGATGAAAATGACGCCCTTCACAGAGCGATCTTCTTTTTGATGAGTTGTAGCTGGCATTGGAATCCTCCTTTCTTGTGTGTGCTGGTGTTGGTTATCAGTAGGCATAGCCTTAGCCATCTTTGCCTTTTTCACGTACCATCCACTCCCGTATGTACGGCCAGCAATGAAGGAATTCGACTCCTTCTTGCTCACAGGCGTTCAGAAATCGAACCGTCTCGACGTCCACGAGCGTCACTCCGTTGAGGTCCAGCACAATCCGCGACGGAGCCGCTTTTAGTTGTGTCTTCAATTCACCCAGATGCGTCGATTGCAGCCGACCGCTCACGCGAATCATCGTCTTGAGACGGCGGGTTTCTCTTTCAATTCGTACTGTCATGTGCGACCTCTGCAACCCAGATGGCCGAGAGTAGTGCAATGAAGAGACCAGTTCTAATCAGTTGATAGACTTGCGTTTAGCGTAGGAAATGCTGCCGAACTTTCAGCATATGCTGAAAAATCGGCAAATACGGAAGACGTATTCAGAGAAGTTCCAATTTCTCGAACGGATTATGTGGAAGGCGGTGAGTGAGATGGGGGAGGGGTCAGATAACGGGCGACAGATTTTTACGGTTGGCGTGCAAACAATGTTCGGTCTTTATCGTGCATAGTCGGCTTGTCGAGTTTTGAATCGATGTTTGTTAATTCCCAGGGCCGTGATTTTTGACTCCAGCGTCTGTCTCGGAAGTCCGAGCTTGGCAGCAGCGCCTGTCGGGCCACTGACCTGGCCCCCGCAATCCGCCAAGGCGGCTTCAATGATGTCCCTCTCATGTCCGGCAAGCGTGGTGCCTAAGGGAACCACCGACCCCGCCACCCTGTGTTCTTCCGGTTTCAGCCAGGTCTCGTCGACGGAAAAGGTTTCGCTATCGCACAGCACGACAGCTCGCTCAATGACATTCTGCAGCTCGCGAATGTTGCCGGGCCAGTCGTAGGCCTGAAACAGTTCCAGGGTCTTTTTCTGTATGTTCCTGATTTTTTTTCCGGCCTTTTTCGCATAGCGCTCAACCAGGTACGTGATAAGTAGCGGAATGTCGTCCACTCGTTCGCGTAGCGAAGGGATGCGGATTGGAAAAACATTCAGTCTGTAAAACAGATCCTGGCGAAATGTGCCTGCCCCGATGGCCGCCTTCAGGTCGCGGTTCGTGGCGGCCAGTACGCGCACGTCCACGGAAATCGGCTGGCTGCCTCCGACTCGCTCAATTTCCCTCTCTTGGAGCACCCTCAATAACGCAATTTGAGTCTCGGCCGGCAGGTCTCCGATCTCGTCGAGGAAGATCGTCCCCCCATCGGCCAGCTCAAACCGCCCGAGATGCCGTTGCAGCGCGCCGGTGAACGCCCCTTTCTCGTGTCCAAACAGCTCGGAGGCAATGAGCGACGCTGGGATCGCCGCACAATTGACACGAATAAATGCCCGGGACGACCGCTTCGAGCGCCGATGAATGGCTCGGGCAATCAGCTCCTTCCCCGTTCCGGTCTCACCCAGAATCAGCACGGTGGAATCCGACGGCGCCACTTTGGTGACTTGCGTCAACACTTTGCGGAGTGCTTCCGATGAGCCGACGATTTCTTCAAACATCGAAGAGTGATCGATCTCCTCGCGCAACGCCAAGTTTTCTTTGTGAATCCTCTCTTCGGCCCGTTTGCGATCGTCAATATCGGTTCCCGTCGAGTACCAGCGAATGATCCGTCCCTCTTCGTCCCGCAACGGGTTATAGCGGATCAGAAACCACCGGTACAGCCCGTCTTTATGGCGAGCCTGTAGCTCCAATTCAAACGGGGCTCCGCGTTCGAGCGCATGCTGGCGCTCGTCCCGTGATCGTTCGAGATCATCGGGATGAACGAGTCGCGCGCGAAAGTCATCCGCCATGACGTCTTCTAAGCTCAGACCGCTATATTCGAGCATAAATCGATTCGCGTAGAGAATTTTCCCATCGGGTCCGTGCACAACAATCCGTTGATCGATAGCATCGGTAATGCGCCGCAGCTCCTGTTCGTCTTGACGGAGCTTCTCCTCCCTATGTTTATGCTCAATAGCTACCGTCGCAAGATGCGTGATCTGTCCGATGAGGTGTTGATGGTACGCACTCGGGCTACCAGGTTCGCGCGAGTATATCGCGAAGGCACCCAATACTCTGTCATCGGATGACAAGATAGGCGTGGACCAACAAGCCCGCAATCCATGTGCCATTGCCAGCGCACGCCATTCGTATGTGTCCCATCGTGTGTCCGATGCAACATCGGCGGCAATCACTTGTTTTTTGAGAGATGCCGCCATGGCGCAGGGACCCGAAAACATATTCACGGGTCTGCCATGAATCGACTCGTTATAGCTGAGGGGAAGGCTGGGCGCTGCTCCGTGCTGTAGTCGATTGTCGATAGAATCGACCAGCACAATTCCACAGAGAGTTCCGTTCGCGATCTCTTCGATGAGCCGGCACAAGGCAGCAAGGAATTCTGAGAGCGTACATCCCGTGGCAAGCATCTCGAGAAGACGGTTTTCTCCGGCCAGCAACGTCTCGACCCATTTAGGGTCTTCATTGATATGAGGGAGGTCATCAGGCGTGGCTGATGGCTGATTGGCTTTATGGTGACGGTTGGTGTCCATGCGTCCTCTCCCGAATAGGGGCAGGTTCCATCAAGACCAGCAACGAGGGGTGCTCGTCCCGCTGTCCTCTCGCCGGCAAAGGGACGAATGCTCAATCCTCCTGTCCTTGCCCGGTGCCTGCCCTCGTGGCGAGTCTTCAACGAGGCATTGCGTGTGTGCACCTCACTCCGCCGTTGGAGGTGGAAACGGCTAAATCACATGAATGAACAAAAGCATACGCCCGATACTCGCCAAAAACAATTGGACCGTCATTATCTTAGCCTGAATCCTCGCCCAGCCTCCGTAAATGCTCTGAGGGAATGCTGATTTCTTGGCATGGTGCTGAAATCTCGGCAGATCGTTCTCAGTACTGTGTTTTTCCGCTGGAGAGATTCCAGAACAACATCCTCGATTCTTTTCGAGTTTCAGCGGCATCGCTGGCGAAGTTGTGCGGAAGCACTACTGGAATATGATTTGCTCCAGGACATCATTATGAATTGACTGTTGCATCTGAAGATTAATAGAAAGGAGGAGGCAACAAGGGCAGTCGGCGCTGCATCTCAAGGCCGCCAAGGCATCACAGGATTAGGATAACTCGACATGAACACCGGACGCATGAAGGTCTTCGGGCGAAAGCAGCCCGGTCGTAAAACGGTTGTTGCTGTCGCTATAGGTGCATTGCTGATTGGTTTTACTGTGTTGGGCGCGATTCAATATGCCGGAAAGCCCAATGGTGAAGCCGTTGATCGCGGCAAGATGCTTGGCGAAGCTGTGTATGAAGTCGATACAAATACGCGACGCTGCGAATCGGGAACAAAGCCCGGTCCTACAGGTGCCAGCAATGACGAAAAGACATCGGCGGGCATCCGCTATATGGTCAAAACGCCAGCGAACTACAATTCAAGCATCACCCATCCGTTGCTCATGGTGTACGCGCCAGGGGGAAGAAATCGATATGAGTCGGAAAACTATATCTACCTCACGCAAGCAGGAACGGCGGCAGGTTTTGTTGTGGCGTATGCCGATCACCGCAGAATGACTCCTAAGGCTATTGAGGAGCTTGCGGAGATCCCAGGACTGATTGAAAAGAAATGGTGTATCGACAAGAAACGGATTTTTCTCACCGGTCACTCCGATGGCGGGACTGTTGCGATGGGCATTGCGTTTCTCACCGGCACTCAACACATTCCCGCGGCGATTGCTCCAAGTGCGGTGGGGATCAGGGGGGACGACTTGAAAGAACAGAGTTGCCCTAACCCGCTTCCGGTTATGGTCATGCACAGTAGCCGTGACAGCCATTTCCCGGGTTATGGCAAAGAGGCCATACAATGGTGGGCTGCCTGTAATGGTTGCGATACAGTAAGCCCGGTCATCGACGCAGACGGCTGTGTCACGTACCGGGGTTGCAAGAACAATGTCACAACACGCTATTGCGAAGGCACAGGGACACACTCCGAATGGCCGGGAAAAAACGAGGAGATTATTGATTTCTTCAGGAGTCAGTAAGATATCCGTTGAAATGGTCACCTTTCTTCCAACGCGCGCGGGGCGAATCAATCTTTGTCTATATTGGATAGACAGAGGGTAAAATTCCCAGCCACCTGAGACGGTTCGTCTTGACTCTCCTGCGTTGCCTCGGCGCCCTACTCAGACAGCAGACGCAGAAGATCTCTCGCTCCGTGAAGGATGCGATGGACCAGGACAACGTTGCGCTTCACTTTGTAGAAGGCCAGATAATTGTCAATGACGAGAACTCGATAGCCAAGCGCCGTGAGCTTGGCATTGTGCGGGACACGACCGACGAAGGGGTGGAATTGCAGCGCCTGCAAACGGGCTTCGATGCGATCGAGTAGTTCAGCCGCGGCTTGCGCATTCTCTGCGGCCAAATAGGACACGAGATCCGCCAGATCCTGCTCGGCGATTGAGAGCAGGCGGACGCTGTGCCTACTTGAAGGCACGGATGCGCTTTCTCAGATCGGCCATGACACGGTCGAGCGGGCGCCCCCGATTGCCGGCGGTCGCTTGCGATTCTGCGACGGCCAGTTTTTCATAGAGATCCAACGTCCGCTCCATCTCTCCATATTTGGCCAACGACATGAGCACCATGTCGCCCTCCCCATTCTTGGTGATGAAGACGGGCTCATGGCTCTTGTGGACAAGAGCTGAAATTTCATTCGTCTTGTTCCTCAGATCCGAGATCGGCTTAATAATCGGCATAACGTTCCTCCGGCGGTGTTTCAGTTATCATGGAAATGACTATATCATGATAACAGCATCCCGTTACAGAGCGCATCAAGCCAAGCGACTCGCACATGTTCCCTGGCCGCACTCAACGTGCGACCCCAAGGATGAGAGGGAGCGGCCAGGTACCCTTCTTGCTCGCAGAACGGAGGATGGGATGGAGCCTGATGATCTCCTGTGCTCGCGCAACGCGCCCGAATTCGTCTGTCTGGTTGGCTGGTCTTTCTGGTCTGTCTGGTTTTTCTGGATGAATTTCCGGTCCGACCAACCAGACAAACCAGATAGACGAGATAAACCAGATGAAACAGCCTTCATTCGATGCGTGCAGTGAAGGGCGGTTTGCCTGCTCCCTATGGAAAAGGTGAAAGGTAGAAGGGCCTCGCTTGACGACCGCAGTCGAAAGCTCCTCACGCCTTTGCTTGGCTGGGCATTGAAAAGGCGGGTGATTTCTCGCGGGGGAAAGGATATCCTCCACAGCGTCGAAACCTAAACAAAGTGTGACTGCCGACTATGAGTCAAGCGCCTCCTATCGTTTCCGCCCTCATCGACCGGTTCGAGCCGAACCTCCTGAAAGACTATGGCGAACCCATTGCGTACTATTATGATGGACGGGGCGTTTTGACGCTCAAAGATGGGCGGGAGGTGAGTTGCAAATTTGAAGCTGGCCAATTAAGGGAAGGGGATGTTCTCTTGCTCTGCAACTTTCTGCCGCCAGATCTGTTTCTCGCGACCATTTCAGCGATCAAGTTCGAGGGGACGACATCAAAAGGGTATAGAATTTCATGTGACAATCGCATTATGGAGATCAACTATCTTCCTGATTTACCCAGCGATGGTCGGACGGGGTCCTTTGCAGCTTTCCGGCTAGGTGAAATGAATGTTCAGATGACTGACAGCCACATCCAAGCAAAAAGTGCAAAGTTTGGAGTCACGAACTTCCAGTTTACGGGTACCGACGCACAGCAATCCGGTAGCGTTCGCTACCTTCTTCTGCCTCTTACCCTTAAAGACGCGAACAACCAAACGGAACTGTCCATAAGACCTCTGAAACAGGACACCAAGATACTGCGACGTATTAAAACTCTGAAGGGTACTGATGCCACCTGTGAGGTGGTGAACGATATCCTTGAAGACGGAAGTATTGGGCGTCTGAAAGAAGTGATTGACGATCTCTGCTACCTCTTGTCGGTTGCGCGAGGAACAAAAATTCAATGGATCTATTGCGACCGGTACGATGCGTCGGGCGGACTCGTCATGCGAACTCATTCTTCGAGGGTTACTAAGCCCTATTGCCCTTTGGCCGTTATAGATCCTCGATGCGATGGCAGGTACGAAACCAAGGCCTTTCTTGAGCAGGCGTACAAAGCGTATGTCTTGAAACGTGATTCTCATAGGCTTAACCGAGGAACGATTGATGCCTTTCTAGATGCCAAGGCGGAAAACGATTACCTTGAAACGAGGGGCGTAAAGCTGGCGGTGGCGCTGGAAATGCTCAAGGCCGTGTTTCTGGAATTGCCCGACTCGTCAGCGAAGGAGTTCGTTCTTGACCAAGGAGATTTCAAAACGCATGTTCAGCCCATTAGTGAGGCAATAGAGAAAATCCTGGAGCAAGAGGGAGTCGAGAAGAATGACCGAAAAGCCATATTCAGCGAAAAGAAGATCAAGGGGCTAAATCGGAGAGCATTCCGATACTTCATTGGCAAGCTGTGCAATCAGATCGGTTTCAACGTGGAAGAAAAGGAGATCAGACTTTTCGTTGAGTGTAGAGACGAGCTGGTTCATAAGGGACGATTCTATTGCGAGGTTGCGACTAATGAGGAGCGGGAGAAGTGTCCGCCTCTCCCTTCAAAAACTGATGAATATTTCTTTCTGGTCAACTTTCTGGACAGGATATTTCTGAAACTGCTGGGATATAGCGGCACATACATTGATTGGCGTGCGCCAGAGAGGCCAGACCGGTCTCAGCTAGCCTGAACAGACTATTGACAGTCTGGATTGTGAGCTTTTCAGCCAAGGTCTCTGAGCCCACTTTCTGAAACAATGTCACCGATGAAGAAAGCGCCCTCTCTTCGTATAGATCTCGCTAAAGTGGATGTGAAGTTGCGTGCCTGGAGGAAGAAATACAATACGCCAGAGAAGGTGGCGGCTCTGCACCGCAAGGCAATCCTCAAACACGTGGTCCATTTTGAAGGGCAACAGGTAAGCATGGCTCGACTGAAGGCTCTTTTGAGGGAAAAGGCCCGGTCCTCTCGTTCACGGACAGAGCAACAGGAGACCTGAGATATAATTGGCTGGGCCGACTGGCGGTTCCAATGGATTAATCCATTCAAGGATTTTAAATGGTCGGATTGGACGTGTGCTACTTGCCGCGCTGCTCTACAAGATCAGTCTTTCTCATGTAGAGACCGCACCGCCAAATCGTGAGGCACGGACGCAATACCTCGATGCTTTGCGGGCTGCGGATCAAGGAGACCTTGCGACATTGGCCGAACTGTGGATTCGGTGATTTGTCGAATCGGGATAAGAATCCAGAAGTGAGTTTCCCGGTCATTTCTTGACTTTGCATCTGACCACGAATAGCTCTTGGGGAAATCCGTCGATGACCGGGTGTCAAGTCAAGCAATGACCCTTATGAGCGGTCCGGAGGGAGTAGCCAGACTGGCCTTCAGTGCGCGCATCGGACGAGCACTGTTTCACCGTGCGCGTTCTGCGAGCATGAAGGACGCCTGGCCGCTCTCTTCCCATCTTTTCGAGCTTGTTTATCTTTTCTTCTCGAGGGTGGCCTGGATTGGTCCCTCACCGCGCGCATCGAGGGAGCACATTCTGATCGTGCGCACTCTGCGAGCGAAAGGGACCATCCAGGCTACCCGTCTTATGCTGCGGCCTTCTTCACCCGAACTTCAGCGCGATAGCCTGTTGCGGCGAGAACCCGGATGAGCACGTCGGTTGAGACGCCGTGCGTGTTCCCGTTTGCAATCGCGGTCACTCGTGTCCTCGACGTGCCGGCGTGCCTCGCAATCTCGGCATGGGTGAGACGTCCTGCTTGAATGATTTTTGCCAGTGCGACGGTGAGCTCTGAGCGGAACTCCATTTCGGCAGTATCAGCCGCCGACAAACCTAAGGCACGGCCGAGGTCTTCGGCTGTCCGAACGGTTACACTCTTGCGGGTTTTAGACATGGCCATCCAATACCTCCTTTAGTCGCTGTTGGCCGACGACGATTTCATGTGTAGGTGTCTTCTGGGTCTTCTTCTGGAATCCGTGGAACACCACGATCGTGTCAGCCACTTTTGCAAAGTAGAACACTCGTACGACGGTCGTTATGCTTCTAACTCTGAGCTCGTGAACACCTGATGCCACCGTGGGCATCGGCCTGCTGAGAGGCAATCCCAGACTGATACCTTTCTGAACATCACGGAGTGCTTCGCCGATCTCCCGCTTGATCGTTGGCGATTGGCTTCGAATGAATGCCAGAGCCTTAGGATGAAACGTGATCGACTTCACGGGCTCAGTATGTCTTAAATTCAGGACACTGGCAAGGGGCAGTCAATGAAGTTGTGGGCTTAACAGCGGGGATCGATGAGGCTGTTCAAAAAGTTCGTTCAGCAAGGCCGCAGGTGGACTTTTTCAACAGCCTGCTAGAGGTGGTATTTCGCCATGCGATACCGGAGCGTATTGCGGGTGATTTTGAGGAGCCGGC
>CAZVEZ010000019.1:0-26820 GCA_964626135.1 uncultured Nitrospira sp. | reverse complement strand
GATCCGGCCGTCACGGCGATCTTGAGTCATCTGGACACGACCGTGATTCTCACGCGGGCCCAGGCGGCCAAGGGGCTCTATCCGGCGATCGATCCGCTGCGCTCTTCGAGCCGTCTCATGGATCGCCACATCCTCGGCGAACGCCATTATCGAGTCGCGGAAGGCGTCCGCCGGCATTTGGCTCGATACCGGGAACTGGAAGACATCATCGCCATGCTCGGGCTGGAAGAGTTGTCCGAAGCAGACCGCCACATCGTGCAGCGGGCCCGCAAACTCCAGCGTTACCTGACGCAACCGCTCCACGTCACGGCGGAATTTACCGGGATCAAGGGAGCGACCGTGCCCTTGGAGACGACGTTGCGCGATTGCGAGGCGTTTCTCGCGGGTGAATTCGACGACGTCCCCGAAGACCGCTGCTTCATGCGAGGGGCGATGAACGAGACGGCATCATGAATACCTTTACGCTGCACCTGCAGGACGCCGTGCGGACGGAGCGCGTCGATGGAGTGGTCAGCTTTGTCGGCCACGATGCGTCCGGGTCCTTCGGCATTCAGGCGGGCCATGCGCGACTGTTGACGGTCTTGGATTTCGGCCTCGCGCGGTTTCGCCGGACGGACACAACGTGGGAATACCTGGCCTTGCCCGAGGCCGTGCTCTACTTTGCGGACGGCGACTTGACGATTTGCACCAGGCGATTTTTGCGGGACGACGATTATGAGCGGATCACCCGAGATCTGGACGAGCGCCTGCGCGTCGAGGAGACCGAGTTGCGCGGAATCAAGGACAGCGTGCACCGACTGCAGGAGGAATTGATCAGACGCCTGTGGCAGATGGGGCGTCGCGGAGGTGAAGCATGAGCGACGAGAAACAGCTCAAACACGAAGTCAAGCGGGACGTCGAGCGTTTTCGCGAAGCCGAACGCAGCCGACGGACGTTGCTGGCGCAGACCGTCTATCTGGGCACCGTGGGGATGCTCTTCGCCCTGCCGATCGTGGCCGGCGCCTATGCGGGACGCTGGATCGACGGTCTGGTCGAAGGCTACTCTATCCGGTGGACCATGAGCCTGATCCTTCTGGGCGTCGGAGTCGGCGCCGTAAACGTGTACCTGTTGTTGGTGAAGGATTAGCGGCGATGCCGATCGAAACCATCTTCCAATTCGGACCGTTCCGGATCACCGTCACCGTCGTGATGACCTGGCTGATCATGGCCGTCCTGGTCGGGTTCTCATGGTTTCTCTCGCGACGGCTGAGCAAGGAGCCGGGCCTCGTGCAGGTGGCGGTCGAAGGGGTCGTCGGCGCCATCGATAACACGGTCCGCTCGGTGTTGCCGGTCCACGCGGAACGGGTGTTCCCGCTTATCGCCACATTGTGGATCTTCCTGGCCGTCGCAAACCTCGCGGGGATCATCCCCGGTCTGCATTCTCCGACGGCCGATCTCTCAGCAACTGCGGCCCTGGCCATCCTGGTCTTTTTATCGGTGCCCTGGTTCGGTATTCGGATCGAGGGGCTCGGAGGCTATCTTCGCCATTACCTCCGTCCGACCCCGGTCATGCTGCCGTTCCATCTCATCAGTGAGTTCACCAGGACCCTCGCGCTGGCGATGCGGCTGTTCGGAAACGTCATGAGCCTGGAAATGGCGCTGCTGCTGGTCCTCGTGGTGGCCGGCTTCCTGGTGCCGATTCCCTTGCTCGTCCTGCATATCATCGAGGGGCTCCTCCAGGCGTTCATCTTCGGCATGCTCGCGCTGATCTACATCGGCAGCGCCATTCAAACCCAAGAACACAGGAGACAATCGCAGCGAAAGGAGACTGCTCCACCATGCAAGACATAACTTGGTTCACGCTCGGCTCGACCATATTCGCCGCCCTTGCCATCGCGCTGGCGACCATCGGGACCGGTATCGCGATGGGGTTGTCGATCAGAGGGGCGCTGGACGCTCTGGCGCGTCAACCGGAGGCCGAACGGTCCATTTTGAGGACCCTGCTCATCGGTCTCGCGATGATCGAGTCATTGGCGATCTACTGCCTGGTCGTTGTGCTCATCATATTGTTCCGCAACCCGCTTCTGGAATACCTGTTGAAGTGAGCGTGGCGGCGAGGCAGCGGTTTCATTCACCCGATTTATAGGCTTCCTATTCAGCGAGACGAACATGGAACTTGATTGGTCGACATTCAGCCTTCAGATCTTGAATTTTCTGGTGCTGGTCTGGTTGCTCAAGCGGTTTCTCTACAAACCGGTCTTCACGGTCATTACCGACCGTCAGGCGGCGTTGGAACGGCTCCGTGCAGACGCGGAGCGGCTTCGCATCGAGGGAGAGGCGCTCAAACAGCGGTATGAGGGGCGGTTGGCCGAGTGGGAACGGGAGAAGGAGAAAGCGCGAGCCGTCCTCATGGAGGAACACGGCGCCGAACGGACCCGTCTAATGGGAGAGTTGCACGTCTCGTTGGAGCAGGAACGGCAAAAGGCGAAGGCGCGCGAGGAACGCCGCCGGCAAGAGCTGCAGCGCCAAACCGAGGAAGCGGCGCTTGCGCAAGGAGCGCGCTTTGCCGCTCGATTGTTGGAACGGCTGGCTCGCCCGGACCTCACGGCCCAGCTCGCGGCGCTCACGCTTGAGGAACTACGGGAACTGCCGGAGGAGCGGCGTCGAACGATCCGCAGCATCTGTCAGAACGGGGAATCAGCGGCACAGGTCCTCACCGCCCATCGATTGGACGACGCGCACCGGGCCGCGTTCGCCGCGGTGCTGGAGGAGCTGACGGGACGGCCGGTGACCTGTGCGTGGGACGAGGATGCGTCGTTGCTCGCGGGAGTGCGGATCAGTGTGGGGCCCTGGGTTCTGGCCGCCAACCTTCGCGACGAGCTGAAGGGATTTATGGAGTCCGCCTATGCCGCCGACGTCGTCTAAGCCCGCTTCGCCCGTCGCCAGACAGGCCGCCTGGCTTGAGAACTACCGATTTTCGCTGCGGCTTGCGGAACAAGGCGTCGTGCGCTCGGTGGGAGATGGAATCGTCTGGGTGGATGGGCTGCCCTCCGTGGCGATGGATGAGCTTCTGGTCTTCGAAGGCGGGAGCTTGTCGCTCGTGTTTCACCTCGGCCGAGAGCTTGTGGGGGGAATCTTGCTGGAACGGGCGCCCAATCTCACCGCGGACACCGCCGCCTACCGGCTGGGCCGGCCGCTCAGCATCCCCGTCGGGGATGAGTGGCTTGGCCGCGTCGTCGATCCGCTCGGACGCCCGCTGGACGGGCATCCCGCGCCGGAAGCGACCGGCCGCCGCCCCCTGTTTGCGCCGGCGCCGCCGATCACGGCGCGTGATTTCGTCCACAAGCCCCTGTATACGGGCAACAAAGTCGTGGACACCTTGATTCCGATCGGCAAGGGTCAGCGCCAACTCATCATCGGCGACAACGGGGTGGGCAAGAGCGCGTTGGCGCTCGACACCGTGATCCATCAGCGCGGGAAGGATGTAACCTGCGTGTACGTGTTGATCGGTCAGAAGCGCTCGACCGCGGTGCAGGTGATCGACACGCTTCGGGCCCACGACGCGATGGCGCACACGACCGTCGTCGTCGCCGACGCGACGTCCTTGCCGGGCCTCAAGTACCTGGCGCCGTTTGCCGGCTGCGCGCTGGCCGAAGCCTGGATGTGGGAGGGGAAGGACACGTTGGTCGTGTTCGACGACCTCACCACCCACGCGCAAGCCTACCGTGAACTGTCGCTCCTCTTGCGTCGGCCTCCGGGGCGGGAAGCCTACCCGGCGGACATTTTCTATCTCCACTCGCGCCTCCTGGAACGGTCCACTTGCCTGGCGTCTGCCTCAGGCGGCGGCAGCATGACGGCGCTGCCGGTCGTTGAAACCGCGCAGGGGGAGATCGCGTCGTACATCCCGACGAATTTGATCTCGATCACCGACGGGCAGGTCTACTTGGACGCCAACCTCTTCGCCGGAGGAATTCTGCCGGCGATCGACGTCACTCGATCCGTCTCACGGATCGGAGGCAAGGGGCAGCACGGGCGGATTAAGGAACAGGCCGGGAGGATGAAGCTCGACTACCTCCAATTTCTCGAGCTGGAAGTGTTCACGCGGTTCGGCGCCAAGCTCGAAGCGTCGATCGAAGCCAAAATCCGTCGCGGCCGCGTTCTGCGCGAGATTCTCAAGCAACCACGGCTGGCCCCTCTCCCGATCGAGGCGCATATGGCGTGGTTGGTGGCGTTCAATCGTGGAGACTTCGAGCATGTGCCGATCGCCGAGGTGGCCGGTGTGCTGGACCGGCTGACTACAGCGGCGGCCCAGAGTAGCCTGACTCTTGATGCCTCCGGCGAGCGCTGGGCGGAAGCTGTCGCAGGCTGGATGGGGCGGGATGCTGAATCATGAGCAAGCGCAACGAGCTCTACGAACGGATTCGGGCATTGACCGACATCAAGGGCATCCTGAATGCCATGAAGAATCTGGCGCTCATGGAGGTCCATAAACTCGGCCGCTTTCTTTCGGCGCAGCAGCGCGTCGTGGCCGGCATTGAAGAGACCGCCGCGGATTTCTTCGGCTTCTATCCCACACTCCTTCCGCCGACGGCCGGCGCGCATCCTGTCTTTCTGTTGGTCGGTTCCGAGCGGGGTTTCTGCGGAGACTTCAACGAATCGTTGCTCGCCGAGTTCCACCGCCATCGACAAGTGGGATCGGTGGGGGAGGGTGATTCGACGCCGCTGCTGATCTCGGTCGGCCACAAGCTGGCCATGAAGCTCGGCGAAGGTGTCGCTCCGGATGCGGTGTTGGCCGGTCCCAGTGTCACCGAGGAAGTCCAATCGGCGCTGCTTCGCGTGATGGAAGCTTTGCGGGACCTGCAGCAGCGGCATCTAGTCGGCGCTCGGCTGGATTTGGTTGTGCTGTCGCACGGAACCAGCGACGACGGTCGCAGAGTGGTTCTCCGGCGTCCATTTCGGGAATTCGGACGACCCCGAGCGTCGTATAGCCATCCGCCGATCCTCAACGTAGCGCCCCCTGAACTAGCGCCCAGACTGCTCGACCAGTACCTCTTTGCCGTGTTGCATGAGATTTTCTACACCTCGCTCATGGCGGAAAATCGCAGACGTTTCCAGCACATGGACCAGGCGTTGCAACGACTGGAGAAGGAGACCGGGGACTTGACGCGGAAGCACCACATCCTTCGACAGGAAGAAATCACGCAGGAGATCGCGGTCATCATGCTGAGCGCCGAAGCTGTGGGGGAGAACAACAACAGCAGTGGATCGGCTCGGTCGCCCCACGTTTCAGGTCACCGAAATGGATGATGCAGTCACGATGAGGGCGTCCCGTATAATCGCCGGCTCAGTGGATTTTCGCTCGGCGGTCGAGACGCTGTAGGGGTTCGGTGAGTGACCGGGCGCCACCCCTTCGAATTGTACCGGTGAACGTCGAACATACAGGAGGTGTGTCATGCTGAATGTTGCGATCAATGGGTTCGGACGGATCGGACGGGCACTGTTCAAGCTCATTGCCGAGACAACGGACCTGCATATTGTCGCGATCAACGATCTGGCTCCCCTCGCGAATCTGGCCTATCTGCTCAAATACGACACGGTGTATGGCCGGTACGGAAAGCGGATCGAAGCGGCCACGGATGCGTTGATGGTCGACGGTGCGCGGTACCCCTTTTTCAGCGAGACGGAACCCGCCAAACTGCCGTGGCGGCAGGCCGGCGTGGACCTCGTGTTTGAGTGCACCGGCGTGTTCAACAAGCGCCACCAGCTGGAGCTGCATCTGAAAGCAGGCGCCAAGCACGTGTTGCTCTCGGCGCCGGCCAAGGATGAGGAGATCGTGACGGTCGTGCACGGGGTGAATCAGCCATCGGTCGGCGCGGAAGAGATCGTGTCTTGCGCAAGTTGCACGACGAACTGTATCACCCCGGTCATTGAGATTCTCGGACGGCGGATCGGTCTCAAGAAAGCCGTCATGACCAGCGTGCATGGCTACACCGCGACTCAGTCCGTCGTCGATGGGCCAAAGAAGAAGATCCGCAGCGGCCGCGCGGCCGCTGTGAACTTGATCCCCGCGACCACCGGGGCGGCGGTCGCGACGACGAAAGCGCTGCCTCAATACCGGGGGAAGTTCGACGGAGTCGCCGTGAGAGTCCCCGTACCGAACGGCTCGCTTGCCGATATCGTTCTGCTGGCATCGAGGCCTACGACCGTCGAGGAAGTCAACGGCGTGTTGCGAGAAGAGGCGGACAGCCCCCGTTATCGTGGGATCGTCGCGGTGACCGACGAACCGCTCGTCTCCTCCGATATCATTCGGGAGCCGTACGCCGCGATCGCTGATCTCGGACTAACGCAAGTGGTGGACGGAGACCTGGTCAAGGTCATGTGCTGGTACGACAATGAATGGGGCTACGCCAACCAGATGGTGCGCGAAGCGAAGCGGCTGTTGGGGGTGTAACAATGGGGCGGCACCGCCCGTTCCATATTTCTAGAGGCCACAGCGCCTCATGCATAAGGAGTGTGTACTCATGACCACATCAGCTGCGACCACGATCCTGTTCGTCACAGATTTTTCTGAAGGTGCCGCGCGGGCGCAGGCCTACGCGCTGTACCTCGGCCAACGTCTGCCGGCTCGGCTCGTCGTGCTGCATGTGGTGGATTGTCCACGATGGTTGGAGGACTCCCCTGACGTTGCCGCGTTTCTCGTCAAGGTTCAGCGGGAAGTCGACCGTCAACTGGAGGACATGCGGAAGTCCTGCGAGTCGAAAGGGGTGGATGTCACGATCCGCCGGGCCAAGGGAGTTCCCAGTATCGAGATCTCCCTGGCGGCCTCGGAAGTCGGGGCGGATTTGATCGTGCTGGGCGCCCGTGGAAGTTCGGAGTCGGAGGGTCCCCTGCTGGGAAGCGTGGCAGAACGGGTCTCCAAGACCGCGCCGTGCCCGGTACTGATCGTCCCGTTACTCCGGGAGCGAGCCGGTGCCGAGCAGGTTGTGCAGTCGTCACCCGTGGTTCGCCGTATTCTTGCGCCGGTGGATTTTTCAGAACCGTCCTTGGAATCGGTTGAATATGCGATTCAGTTGGCGCAGAAGCTGGACGCAACGCTCGCCCTGCTGCATGTGGTCGAACCCGGCTATCATGATTCGAACAAGACGGAACCTACCGACCGGACAGGAACGATGTCGCCTCAGAAGGACAATCGCTTGTGGGAACTGGTGTCATTGATCAAATCCTTCGGCCTCCCGGGCGATGCCATGATCCGAGTCGGAGTGCCTTCTGACACCATCGTGGAGTTGGCGCAGGAGCAAGAAAGCGATCTGATCGTGATGGGCACTCATGGACGGCGAGGCTTCTCGCGGCTGCGATTCGGCAGCGTGGCTGAAATGGTACTCCGCCTCGCACCCTGTCCGGTCCTGACCGTGAAGGCGCCGAAGTTCGCTCCGGACCATCGTCGAGTGCTGCCGACATCCTGGGCCGAGGAAGGGAAGGGTGGATAAGACCGGTTGTTTGGGTGCGAGGTCGAAAGATTGTCCTCTCTACGCTGGGCCCGGCATTCGGCTGCCTGCTTGGCCCGACAAGGCCACCGGTTTGCCGAGAATGGCTGCCGAGCGGTGAGGAATTAAGAAAGGAAGCGATGATGACGGCGAATGCGAACTCAGCAGGGGCGCTCGTGCGCTGGTTTGAGGACATCGGCATCGAGGATGTGCCGTTGGTCGGGGGGAAAAACGCCTCACTGGGGGAAATGTACCGGGAGTTGGCGGCGAAGGGCGTGAAGGTGCCGAACGGTTTTGCGCTCACCGCACACGCCTACCGGGAGTTTCTGCGCGAGGCCGGGCTTGAGGGGACGATCCTGGATGCCTTGAAGGACTTGGATGCGCGTGACCTGGAGAATCTCCGCCGCCGTGGCCACCGCATCCGGCAGGCCATGCTGGCAGCGAGCCTGCCGCGCGCGCTGGAGCGCGCGCTCCTCGAGGCCTATGAACGATTGAGCGAAGGGGCTCCGGGGCCGGTGGATGTCGCCGTGCGGAGCAGCGCCACCGCGGAGGATTTGCCGGACGCCAGTTTCGCGGGACAGCAGGAGACCTACCTCAACGTCCAAGGGGCACTCGCGCTCCTTGATACGTGTAAGCGCTGTTTCGCCTCGCTGTTCACCGATCGCGCGATCGCATACCGAGTCGAAAAGGGGTTCGACCATCACAGGATTGCGCTCTCCATCGGCATTCAACGGATGGTGCGATCGGACCTGGCCTCCGCTGGCGTGATGTTTTCGATCGACACGGAAACAGGGTTTCGCGACGCGGTGTTGATCAACGCTTCCTACGGGCTGGGCGAGAACGTCGTGCAGGGGTCGGTAAACCCGGATGAGTTTTACGTGTTTAAGCCGACGCTCAAGCAAGGGTACCGCCCGATCCTCCAAAAACGGCTGGGGAGCAAGGAGTTCAAGCTGATCTATGACGTGGGTGGGAGCAAGATGGTCAAGAACGTGCCGGTGCCGCCGGACGACCGCGCCCGATTCGCGGTGACGGACGAGGACATCCTCACGCTCGCCCGCTGGGCCTGCCTCATCGAAGACCATTATCGCGATAAACGCGGCGCCGACAGTCCGATGGACATGGAGTGGGCGAAGGACGGCGTGACGGGCGAATTGTTCATCGTGCAGGCGAGGCCGGAAACGGTTCAGTCACGGCGTGACCTCGACGTGATCGAGACCTACCGCGTGACGGACCGAAGTCGTGTGCTCGTCAGCGGGCGCAGCGTCGGCGGCAAGATCGGCCAGGGAACGGTGCGGGTCATCAAGCAGGTCCAACAGATTCAGGATTTCCGCGAGGGGGACATTCTGGTGACCGACAAGACCGATCCGGATTGGGTGCCGATCATGAAACGGGCGTCGGCGATCGTGACGAATCGCGGGGGGCGGACCTGTCATGCCGCGATCGTCAGCCGCGAACTGGGCTTGCCCGCCGTCGTCGGGGCGGATCGAGCGACCGAAGTCTTGAACAACGGCCAGGTGGTGACCGTCTCCTGCGCGGAAGGCGAAACCGGGTATGTGTACGAGGGGACGTTGCCGATCGAGGTCGAACGGGTGCGCGTCACGGATCAGCCGCAGCCGAAGACGGCCATCATGATGAATGTAGCCGATCCGGAAGAAGCCTTTCGGTTGTCGTTTCTCCCGAACAGCGGGGTCGGGCTGGCGCGTGAAGAGTTCATCATCGCCAACACGATTCAAGTCCACCCGCTGGCGCTGCTCGACTATCAGAAGTCGGAGGACCGGACGGTCAAGGCCGAGATCGACCGCCTGACGGTCGGCTATCACGACAAGGCGGAATTCTTCGTCGACAAGCTCGCGCAAGGGGTCGCCATGATCGCGGCGGCGTTCTATCCCAAGGACGTGATCGTGCGGCTGAGCGATTTCAAGTCGAACGAGTACGCTAATCTGATCGGCGGCCGCCGCTACGAACCGGCCGAAGAAAACCCCATGCTCGGGTTCCGGGGGGCGTCCCGCTACTACGATCCGCGTTATCGGGCCGGCTTCGAGCTCGAATGCCGCGCGCTCCGTCGTGTCCGGGAGGACATGGGACTGAATAACGTGAAGGTCATGATCCCGTTTTGTCGGACGGTCGATGAAGGTCGTCGGGTGCTTGATGAGATGGCGCAGCATGGGCTCCGGCGCGGCGAGCGAGGCTTGGAGGTGTATCTCATGTGCGAGATTCCCAGTAACGTCCTGCTCGCCGAAGAGTTCGCCGCGATCTGCGACGGATTCTCCATCGGCTCGAACGACCTGACGCAACTCACGCTGGGCGTGGATCGGGACTCCGAGCTGGTGGCGCCGCTATTCGACGAGCGGAATCCCGCCGTGATGCGGTTCATCGCGACGGCGATTCGGACGGTGAAAGCCACGGGCAAGAAGATCGGCATTTGCGGCCAGGCGCCCAGCGACTATCCGGAGTTTGCGCGTTTTTTGGTCGAGGAAGGCATCGACAGCATCTCGCTGAATCCGGACGCCGTGATGAAGACGACGGTCGCGGTGCTGGACATGGAGCGGGCGCATACTTGCCGAACGTAAAGAGGGGGCGATGACGAGCGCATTATTCTACGATCGGTTGCAGTTTGCCTTCACGGCGACGTTCCATTACCTCTTTCCACAATTGACGATGGGTTTGGCGGCCCTGATCATGTATCTGAAGAGCCGCGCCTATTGGTCGCACGACGCCCACTACGACGAGGCGGCCCATTTCTGGACGAAGATCTTCGCCTTGAGCTTTGCATTCGGCGTCGTCACCGGCATTCCCCTGGAATTTCAGTTCGGCATGAACTGGGCGAAGTTTTCCACCTTCGCCGGCGGCGTCATCGGCCAGACGTTGGCCATGGAGGGGGTGTTTGCCTTTTTCCTGGAGTCCACGTTTCTGGGCGTGCTGTTGTTCGGCAAGAAGCGGTTCGGCCCGTTCGTCCATTGGGTGGCGGCGTTGATGCTCTTCATCGGGTCGTGGCTCTCGGGGCTGTTCATTCTCGCGACGAATGCGTGGATGCAACATCCGGTGGCCTATGCCGTCGATGATGCCGGCGCGGTCCACGTGACGAGTCTCTGGGGCTTGCTGACCAACCCCTGGTTGGTGTGGCAATTCACGCATACGATGACGGCCGCGGTCGTCACCGGCTCCTTCGTGATGGCGGCAGTGGGGGCCTACTACCTGCTCTCCGGTATTCACATCGACCAGGCCAAGACGTTTCTCCGGACCGGGGTCGTCGCCGCGGCGATCGCCACCTTCCTGATGCTGTTTCCGACCGGGCACCATGCAGCGCTGCAGGTCTTTGAGCATCAGCCCATCAAGGGAGCCGCGTTCGAGGGACACTTTCACACCGAATCAGGAGCCGACCTGGTGATCTTTGGTCAGCCGAATATGGACACGCTCACGATCGACAATCCGCTTGTCGCTCCCAAGATGCTCAGTTTCATCATCCATAAGCACTTCGACGCCGAGATCAAAGGGCTCACCGATTTTCCTCGCGAAGACTGGCCGGACACCATGCCGCTGCTCTACTACGCCTACCACATCATGGTCGGTCTGGGATCGATATTCATTCCGCTGATGGCGACGGCGGTGGTGTTGCTCCGGCGGGGACGTCTGTTTCAGGCCAGATGGATGCTCTGGACGATCATGCTCCTGGCGCCGTTTCCCTACATCGCCACGACTGCCGGATGGATGACCGCCGAACTGGGGCGGCAGCCGTGGCTCGTCTATGGCCTGTTCCGAACGGCCGACGGCAACTCACCGCTGGTGGGGTCGGGTAATGTCCTGTTCACGTTGCTCGGCTTCCTTGGTCTGTATCTGTTGTTGGGCCTGCTGTTTCTGTTTTTGTTTTTTCACACAGTCGCTCGGGGCCCCGCCGTACCTGTCGGGTCGAGTGTGGACGGGAGGCGAGCGTCGTGAGCGAGGGGATGCTGTCGATCGAGACGCTGTGGTTCATGATCGTCGTCATGATGTTCGCCGTCTATGCGGTCTTGGATGGATTCGTGTTCGGGGTGGGTATCATCTACCCGTTCGTCGCCAAAACGGACGAGGAACGCCGATTGGTCCTAAGGGCCATCGGTCCCGTATGGAAGGGCAATGAAGTGTGGCTGGTGGCGGGTGGAGGTCTGTTGTTCCTCGCCTTTCCCAAGGCGTTCGCCGCCGGATTCAGCGGCTTTTATCTGGCCCTCCACCTCGTCTTATGGTTCCTGATCATGCGCGGGTTGTCGATCGCGCTACGGTCCCACCTCGACAATCCCTTGTGGCGGTCGTTGTGGGACGCGATCTTCGCAGTCGCCAGCGTTCTGCTTGCCGTCGTTTTCGGGGTTGCCTTGGGCAACATTATTCGGGGGGTGCCTCTCGCCTCCGACGGGTTTTTCTTTGCCGCGCTCTGGACCACCTTCGCGCCCGGCCCGACTCCGGGAATTCTGGACTGGTTCACGGTGCTGATGGGCGCGCTGTCCGTGGCGATTTTGACCGTCCATGGGGCGAACTATCTCACGATCAAGACGGACGGAGTCGTCGGCGCTCGAGCGCGCCGGATCGCCGGGATCGGTGAATGGATCGTGTTGTTCTTGGGCATCGCGGCGACCGCGACGCTTCCCTTTGTCCAGCCGGCCCTGTGGGACAGTTATGTCGCGCATCCGTTCGGGTCCGTCTTACCGCTGATCGCCGCCTGCGTGCTGTTGACGGCATGGTATGGCCGCCGGTTCGGCCGGCATGGCGCGGTCTTCTGGAGCTGGAGCCTGTTCGTGTTGGTGGGTTTGGGTAGCATCGCTTGGGGGATGTTTCCCAATGTCCTCATTGCGACGGGAGACCCGTCGCACAGCCTGACGATCTCCAACAGCGCAGCGTCGTCCTACGGTTTGCGGATCGGTCTCGTCTGGTTCCCCGTCGGCATCAGTCTTGTCGTCGCCTACACGACTTGGGTCTACGCGAGTTTCCGGGGGAAGGTGGAGCAGTCGCCTCTGGAAGAGCACTATTGAACGAGATGAATCGGCCGACCGGCCGGCAATGTAACGATTCACGGGGAATGAGAAGGAGGTGAGGCATGATCGGCCAATCGGTCAAACTGACCAAGATTCGCGGAATCGACGTCGGGGTCCATTACTCGTGGTTCATCGTCTTTGTGCTCATCACGTTCTCGCTGACCGCGCGCTTTGCGTCGGAACATCCTCAGTGGACGCTGGCCGAACATTACGCGGTCGGGATCGCCACGAGTCTCCTGTTCTTCGGCTCGATCCTGGTACATGAGCTGGCCCACAGCTTCGTCGCGCTGGCCAAAGGCATTCCGGTCCGTTCGATCACCCTCTTCGTGTTCGGCGGCGTCGCGCAGATCGGACGGGAACCGGATCGGCCCATGACGGAGTTTCAGATCGCGATTGCCGGACCGATCGCCAGCGCCCTGTTGGCTCTAGGATTCGGCGCGATTGCCCATCTCGCCGGGGATCAGTCCGAGCGTCTGGCGGCGCTCGCCGGTTGGCTTTCGTCGATCAACGTGATGCTCGCCCTGTTCAATCTCGTGCCGGGCTTCCCGCTCGACGGGGGGCGAATCTTCCGGGCGGCTCTCTGGCACATGACCGGCAGTTTGACGAAAGCGACGCGCATTGCGGCGGGAACGGGCCAAGGGATCGGGTATGTCCTCATCTTCTTCGGCATCGTGACCGGTTTCACCGCTAATTGGTTCAGCGGTCTCTGGTTGGCGTTCATCGGCTGGTTCCTCATGAACGCGGCGCAGGAAAGCGTCGTGCAAGTCAGCGTGCGGTCCGCGTTGAGCGGATTGGCGGTGGAAGATGTCATGAACCGTGACTGTCCGATCGTGCCTGCTAGGATGGCGTTGGCCGATCTGGTGCGCGAGTACATTCTCAGGACCGGACAGCGGTGCTTCATCGTGGTCGATGGGAGCCGGCTGGAGGGATTGGTCACGCTCCATCAAATCAAAGCGGTGCCCCAAGAACGTTGGAGCCAGGTGTCGGTCGGCGAGGCCATGACGCCGGTGTCGCGGCTGCGCATCGTGACCCCTGATCAGCCGTTGCTCGACGTGTTGCAGCTCTTGGAAGGTGGAGACGTCAATCAGGTTCCGGTGGTGGCGGGAGATCGGCTTTTGGGAATGATCACGCGTGATCATCTCCTGCGGGTGCTCGCGGCCAAGATGGAACTGGATGTGACGGGCATGGCGGAATCAGACTCTCGCAGATTGTCCAATCTGCCTGGGGCTTCCTCGGCGGCTTGATGCGGCTCGATTCGGGAAGGCGCAGACCTGTCGCCTGGATCGCGGCGGATATTACAACAATGGGAGGGACCCGATGCCCGATTCGATTTTGAAACCGATCCACCGGATCGATGGGTATGTGCCGATCGAGGACTATGGCCTGATCGGAGACGGCGCCACCGCCGCGCTCATCGGTCGCGACGGGGCGGTGGCGTGGCTGTGTCTCCCGCGGTTCGATTCGCCGCCGTTGTTTTGCAGTGTGCTCGATCATGCGCGCGGAGGCGCGTTCCGGATCGCTCCCGACGGTCTGCGCGAATCGGCGCAATGGTACGAACCGGACAGCGCCGTGCTGGTGACGGAGATGCGATGCGCGGAAGGCACGCTGCGCATCAGAGACTGTTGCCCGTTGATCGCCGGCGCCGATCTGACGGAGGATCTTTCGGTGACCCGCCGTGAACTGCTCCGGAGTCTGACGGTGACGGAAGGCACGGTCCGCGTGACCGTCGAGCTGGAGCCGCGCGGAGGGGCTGAGGCGGAAGCCCGCGAGGGAGGACTATGGATCCGATGCGCGGCTCAGCCGGATCTCTTCCTGCACCTCTATTCCACCGTCCGTTTGACCGGACTCCGCACCACGGTCACGCTCAAAACCGGACAATCGGCTCACCTGTTGCTTAACTGGAGACAATCGTCGTCGCCGGCCGCGGCGTTCGACCCGGAGCGGTTGCGTGAGGACACCACGGCGGTCTGGCGGCGCTGGATCAGTCATCTGGAGTATCACGGTCCGCAGGAAATGTTGGTCCGCCGGTCGGCAATCACGATCAAGTTGCTGGATCACTTCGAGAACGGCGCCATCGTGGCCGCTCCGACGTCGTCGCTGCCTGAGTTGATCGGCGGGTCCCGCAACTGGGACTACCGGTACGCGTGGGTGAGGGACGCGGCCTTCTCCGTCTACGCCCTCCATCGCGTCGGCCTCTCGCACGAAGCGGCCGGCTTTCTCGGCTGGGTGCTGGACGCGGTGGAGCGAGACGGGAGGCCGAGGGTGATGTACGACCTCGAGGGACGGATGCCTCCGGTCGAGCGGGAAGACGGCGAACTGGAAGGGTACCGACGCTCCGGGCCGGTTCGGTGGGGCAACGCGGCGGCCATGCAACATCAGCACGACGTCTACGGTGAAATCCTGGACTGCGCCTACCAATGGGCCGCGCACCATGGAGCCATTCCCGCGCCGCTCTGGGATCGGCTCCGAAAGCTGGCGGATGCGGCGGCCAAGGAGTGGCGGACGCCGGACCACGGGATTTGGGAAGTCCGCACGAGCGGGCGGCCCTTTACCTACTCGGCCGCCATGTGCCACGTGGCGTTGGACCGTGCCGCTCGCATGGCGGAACGGTTTTCACTCCCCGGGCCGGCCGAAACCTGGCAAGCCACGGCGGATGAAATCCGGCAGGCGATTATGAACGAAGCCTGGGATGAGAAGGCACAGTCATTGACGGAGCATTTGGGCGGAGGCGGGTTAGATGCGAGTTTGTTGACGTTGCCGCTGCGCCGAGTCATCAAGGCGGATCATCCGCAAATGGTCGCGACGACCCGCGCAATCTCGGAACGATTGGGAGCCGGGAGGGGGCTGCTCTACCGCTACTTGCCGGACGAATCGCCCGACGGCATTGCCGGGCACGAAGGCGCCTTTCTCCTGTGCAGCTTTTGGCTGGTGGATAATTTGGCCAAGCAAGGCCGGCTGGATGAAGCGCTGGAGCTCTACGATTCGCTCTGCGCTCGGGCAGGCACCATAGGGTTGTTGCCGGAAGAAATCGATCCGGCGACCGGGGCGTTTCTCGGGAACTACCCGCAGGCGTTCAGTCATATCGGCGTGATTTCAAGCGGAGTGAATTTGGCTAGGCTTCTCTCGAAAGCGGGACGAGGCCCATGCGGCTGATATCGGCTGTGCCGTGGGGCTGCTCAAGAGTCGAATCCTGTTACGAGGCTGAAGCAGAGTCCAAAGGAAGGTTATCAATTGCCGACGGTGCAAGGGGTGCATGATTCGCGATGTTTTGGTTGATAGTAGAGATGATGCAGGGGCGTGCTGTTTGAGGGGAAGACATCTCACAAGACGAAAAGGAGGTCCCTATGAGGAAAGGTATTGGGCCGACGCTGATTCTCGCCCTCTCGTCCATTGTCCTTGGCTGTGCGTCGAAGGGGGCCCCGGTGACCCCGGCGCAACTGGCGGACACGGAGGCCACGATCCGGAGCGCTGAGGCCGCAGGCGCGTTCGAGCGCGCGCCCGATCTCCTGCAGAAAGCCCGGCAGGCGCTCGGGGCCGCCCAGCAGGCGTCGGGTCGTGGTGACCATCAGATAGCGCACGAACACCTGCGTGAGACGACGACCTACGCCGAAGCGGCGCGCGCTCGGACTCAAGCTGAACAGAAGAAGCGCGAAGCCGCCAGGGTGCGGCAAGAAGCCGATGAGATTGAAGTCAAAGTCAAAGAGGTGCAGAAACAAGTACAGGCTCCCTAGCCTGGGCCGGCCGGGGGTCTGAGCCATGAAACACTGAGAGAAAAAGGAAAGGAGCGAGTATGAACACCAGACGTTGGGGGATGAGCGGGGTTCTCTTAAGTGTTGTGATCATCGCGGCCTGCGCGGCTCCCGGCCCACCACCGAAAGAGCTTGTCGAGGCACGCCTGGCGCTCCAAGACGCCAAGGCCGCGCAGGCGGATCAACGCGCGACCCGAACCTATGATTCTGCGGCCGCGAACTTAGACGCCGCCAACAAGGCCTGGGAAAAGGACCATGACGCGTCGGCCATTCTTCACCAGGCCCGGCTGGCTGAAGCGGAGGCGAGGAACGCGCAGTACGCAGCGGAAACACAGGCGGCCGAGGAAGAACTCCGTCGTGAACATGACCGGAAGACCCGCAAGGCGATTGCCCTGCGCGACGCTGAGCAGATCATGCTGAGACAAAAAGGGCAGGAAGCAGAACTGGATCGGGTGAAGGCCCTTGCCAAAGAGCAAGAACAGGCGCTGCTGACCGCCAAAGAAGCAATGGCCGCGGAGCGGTCTCGCGCGGAGCAGGAGAAACTTGCCGCGCTGGCGGCTGAGCAGGCCCGCCTCGAACAGGCGGAACGGGAGCTCGCTCGGCTACGAGCGGAGCATGAACAATCGCGCGCGGAGTTGACCGCCACCTTGTCACGCTTGGCCAAGGTGCGCGAGGACTCCCGCGGGGTCATCGTCACGTTGCCCGGGAACATCTATTTCAACGTCAATAAGGCGGACGTCAAGCCGGCGATGCAGCTGCAGCTGACGAAAATCGCGCAGGCCCTGGCGGCCGTGCCGGATCAACATCTGCTCATCGAGGGGCATACCGACTCGGATGGGTCGAACGAGTATAACCTGTCCCTCTCTGAGGCGCGGGCGCAGTCGGTTCACAAGATTCTCCTTGCCGGAGGAATCGCGGCAGACCGGATGGACATCAAAGGCTATGGGAAAAGCAAGCCGATCGCAGACAATGAGACCTCAGCCGGGAAGGCCCAAAATCGTCGGGTGGAGATCGTGCTGGTGCCGACCAAACAGTAATGGCTTGTTGGAGAGAATCAGGCGTCAGGAACGAATGATTCGAGATTCGCCCGTGGAGTTCGGAAGCATTAGGCATGTGCCGCTACGTGACAAGAGCGCCTTTCAGAGGAGGACATCATGAACGTTTGGCCCGGTGAACCCTATCCGCTCGGAGCGACGTGGGACGGCAACGGCGTCAACTTCGCGGTCTTCTCGCGCCACGCGGAAAAGGTGGAATTGTGCCTGTTCTCCGGCGCGGACGGCAGCGAGCAGACCTGCCTCCTGTTGACCGAGCGAACGGACGAAATCTGGCACGCCTACCTCCCCTATATAGGGCCGGGCCAACGGTACGGGTACCGGGTTCATGGGACGTACGATCCGGGAGCCGGTCATCGATTCAACCCGGCCAAGCTCTTGCTCGACCCCTATGCCAAGGCCATCGACCGTCCGTTCCGGGTTCCCGATGAAGCCTTCGGGTACAAGCTCGGTGAGCAGGAGGCAGACCTCACGATCGACGATCGGGACAGCGCTCTGCTTGTCGCCAAGGGCGTGGTGGTCGATCCGACTTACGATTGGGAAGGAGATCAACTCCTTCGCATCCCCAAACACGAGACGATCATCTACGAAGTCCACGTCAAAGGGTTCACGGCCCGCCATCCGGACGTGCCGGAGGAACTACGAGGAACGTACGCGGGCCTGGCCAGTCCTCCGGCGATCGACTACCTACGCTCGCTCGGTGTCACCGCGATCGAGCTGTTGCCCGTGCACGCGTTCGTCACCGATCAGCACCTGGAGAAACAGGGTCTCAGGAATTATTGGGGTTATAACTCCATCGGCTTCCTGGCTCCCGACGCCCGCTACGCGTCCAGGGGGACATGTGGAGAGCAGGTGCGTGAGTTCAAGGACATGGTGAAAGCGTTTCATCGAGCCGGACTCGAAGTGATTCTCGACGTGGTCTACAACCACACGGCCGAGGGCAATCATGCGGGACCGACTCTGTGTTTTCGCGGGCTCGACAATGCGGCCTATTACCGGTTGGTGCAGGACGATCGGCGATACTACATGGACTATACCGGCACCGGTAACACCCTCAACATGATGGAGCCGCGTGTGCTCCAGTTGATCATGGATAGTTTGCGCTACTGGGTGATTGAGATGCATGTGGACGGATTTCGCTTCGATCTGGCCTCCGCGCTCGCGCGTGAGCTGCATGAGGTGGACCGACTGGGCTCGTTCTTCGACATCATGCATCAGGATCCGGTTCTTTCTCAGGTCAAGCTGATCGCGGAACCCTGGGACATCGGCGAGGGTGGATACCAAGTCGGCAACTTTCCGATCGGTTGGGCTGAATGGAACGGCAAATATCGAGACACGATACGGGATTACTGGCGCGGGACGGATCGGACGCTTGGGGAGTTTGCCTTCCGGCTGACGGGCAGCTCCGACCTCTACGAAGATGATGGACGTCGCCCATTTGCCAGCATCAACTTCGTGACGGCGCACGACGGGTTTACCCTTCGGGATTTGGTGTCCTACAACGAGAAACACAACGAAGCGAACGGGGAAGATAATCGCGACGGCGACTCCCACAACCGGTCCTGGAATTGCGGTGTCGAAGGTCCGACCGACGATCCCGCCGTGCAGGCATTGCGGGCGCGTCAAAGCCGCAATTTTCTGGCGACATTGTTTCTCTCGCAGGGCATCCCCATGCTGCTTGGAGGCGACGAGATCGGGCGGACGCAGGGTGGGAACAACAACGGCTATTGCCAGGACAACGAAAGTTCCTGGTATGACTGGCATTCGGCGGATCGAACCCTGCTCGAGTTCACGCGCCGCCTGATTCGGCTTCGTCGCGACCATTGCGTCTTTCGCCGTCGGCGTTGGTTTCAAGGGCGCCCCATTCACGGATCTGAGACGACCGATATCGCCTGGTTTCGTCCGGATGCCCAGCCGATGTCCTCAGCGGATTGGGCGAGCGCCTTTGCGAAGACGCTCGCGGTGTTTCTCAACGGGCAAGGGATTCCGAGCCCGGGCCCGCGCGGTGAGCGGATCATCGACGACAGCTTCTATCTGCTGTTCAACGCGTCTCATGAGCCGTGCGCGTTTCGGTTGCCGACTCAGGAGTTCGGTCGCCGGTGGGTCACAATACTGGATACCACGGAACCGTCTTCGGAAGAGCGGCAGGACAGTATGGATGAGAGTGCGGAGGTGACGGTCGAGGGACGCGCGCTGCAAGTGTTACGGTTGGTGGAGTGAGTGCCGAAGGAAAGACTCAAACAATCGTTTAGTCAGGGAGCTCGTGATCACGCGTGCTTTAACCAAGGAGGTGGCCATGCGATGTATGCCTCGAAAGGAGATAGCGATGACCTATTTAAGGCGGAGTTGTTCGATTGCACTGGTATCCATCATTCTTTGTTTTGGAATCGGCTGCACAGAAGAAAAGCCGGCGGAGCAAGCCGGGAAGAAGATTGATAGCGCCGTGGAGAAAGCCGGTCAGGTGATAGAGGAGGGCAAGGAGAAAATTCAGGAAGCGGCAGAGAGCGCCAAAGAAGTGGGCCAAGAAGCCGTCCAAAAGGCCAAGGAGGGGATCGAAAAGGCAAAAGATACTGCGCAAGAAGCCGGCAAGACCATGAAGGAGACGGCCAAGGACACAGCCGAGCAAGTCAAAGATGCGATCAACTAAGTTCGACCCAACTAGAAAAGGAGAGAGCATCGATGAGCCTGAAGGACGCGTATCTCGAAAAGATGGAGGCGCAATTGCGGGAATGGGGCGCGAAGATCGACGAGCTCAAGGCCAAGGCCGACAAGGCCGAAGCCGGCGCCAAGATCGAATACACCAAGCAACTTGATTCCCTGAAGGCGAAGCGGGAGGCCGCGGGACAGAAGTTGAGCGAGGTGAAAACAGCGGGGGAAGATGCATGGGAAAGTATGAAGAGCGGCGTCGAAGGGGCATGGACCGAGCTGAAGTCAGCGGTCGATAGCGCCGCGTCCAAATTCAAATAGGCTATCATGGCGCGGCGGCCGAAGCAGAACGCATGGATCGATGTGACCGTGCCGCTCCGAACAGGCATGGTCCGGTGGCCGGGCAACCCGCCGGTGCAGGTCCGGCGGGTGCTGGACCTGAACCGGGGCGACGAGTGCACGCTCACGGCGCTCTCGCTGGGAGTGCATTCCGGCACGCACATGGACGCGCCGCTGCATTTTTTGCGGTCCGGCCTCGGGATCGACGCGATGCCGGTCGGCGCGGGGGTCGGTCGAGCGCGCGTCATCGCCATCAAAGATCCGGCGCTTATCACGGTCGAGGAATTGCGTCGGTATCGAATCCGGCGCGGTGAGCGCATTGTCTTCAAAACGCACAACTCACCCCGGTGCTGGAAGACGGACCGATTTCTCAAAGATTTCGTCTGGCTCAGCGACGCGGCGGCCCGTTGGCTGGTGGCTCGACGCGTGCGTACGGTCGGCATCGATTATCTGTCTATCGCGGGGTACGAGTCGGACACGGCGGCGATCCATACGATCTTGCTCAAGGCAGGCATTTGGATCATCGAAGGCTTGAATTTGTCGGGAGTTCGGCCCGGTGTGTACGACATGCTCTGCCTGCCTCTGAAAATTTCCGCCGGTGACGGGGCGCCGGCCCGAGCGCTGCTGAAACCGGTCGGCCCTAAGCACACTCGTTCAGAAAGAAGGGGGTAGGGACATGATTCAGAATCTCGTGATTTTCGGGGCGTCAGGGGATTTGACCTCGAGGTTTCTGATGCCGGCGATCATTCGGCTTCATCAAGCAGGGAGGCTTCCGGAGAAGTTTCGGGTGGTAGGGGTCGCGCAGGACGATTGGAACACGGAGAAATTCCGGAGCCACCTCGAGGAGAAGCTGGCCTCGTCCGGCACCGCCGATGTCTCGGGCTTGCGGGAAACGATTCTCGAGAAAGTGGACTATCGTCGTGCCGACGTGACAAGCCGCGATCAGCTCACTCGGGTCTTGGGCGATAGGACGGATCCTCTGGTGGCTTATTTGGCGCTGCCCCCCGCAGTGTTTGCCCCGTCGATCGAGTCGCTGGTCGCGCTGAAGTTGCCCAAGGGGAGCAAGGTGGTGCTGGAAAAGCCGTTCGGGGAGAGTCTGGAATCGGCGCAGGCGTTGAATCACCTCCTGCACGAGTCGTTCCCCGAACAAGACGTCTTCCGGCTCGATCATTTTCTCGGGAAACAGACGGTGCAAAATATTCTGGGGCTGCGCTTCGCCAATCGTATCTTTGAACCTGTCTGGAACACCCATCATATCGAGCGAGTCGAGATCATTTGGGACGAAACGATCACGGCGGCCGGGCGAGCCTCTTTCTACGACGCCACGGGAGCGCTTCGCGACATGGTCCAGAATCACCTGCTGCAGTTGCTGGCGCTGGTCGCCATGGAACCGTTGCATGCGCTGGACGAGCGGACCTTGCGGGACCATAAGGTGGCTGTGCTGCGAGCCGTGCGCCGCCTCACGCCCGAGGAAGTCCTGGGGCAGACGGTGCGCGGACGGTACGTTCGGGGCGCCATCGGGAATAAAGAGATCCCCCCCTACCTGCAGGAAAAGGGTGTTCGGGCGGAGCGTCAGACGGAAACGTTCGCTCAGGTGACGCTCTCGATCGACAACTGGCGATGGGCCGGTGTTCCCTTCGTGCTCCGTACGGGAAAGGCTCTGGGATGCGATCGCCGCGAGATCGCCGTTCATTTCAAACCCGTGCCTCATTTGACCTTCGGACAAGAGGCGCAGCCGATGCCGAACGTGCTCGCCATCGAATTGGACCCCGACCGCATCGCGCTCTCGATCAATGTCAACGAGCCGGGTGACTTGTGCAATCTGGAACAGGTCGAACTGGACACACGGTTTCAATCCGGAACATTGCCGGCCTACGCCCGACTACTCCTCGATATTCTGGACGGCGACCCGACGCTATCGATTCGTGACGATGAAGCGGAGGAGTCCTGGCGAATCGTCGAACCGATCCTGCAGGTCTGGAAGGAGGGCAGCGTACCGCTGGTCGAGTATCCCGCCGGGTCTGACGGTCCTCATGGAGATCTGAATTGTGACGCGCACAGGTGACGGGACGAGTGGACGGAAGGGAGGAGCATATGGCCAAGACCAAGCCACGCGGTGGCGAATCGAAACGCCTGATCGAGGACGCGGAACGGAGACAGGATTGGAAACGATGGGGACCGTATCTTTCTGAACGACAGTGGGGAACCGTCAGGGAAGACTATTCGGCCGACGGGACCTGCTGGGACTATCTTCCCCATGACCATGCGCGCAGTCGCGCCTACCGATGGGGAGAAGACGGGTTGCTGGGGATCTGCGACCGGCGCGCTCGCCTCTGTTTCGCGCTCGCGCTCTGGAACGGACGGGACCCGATCCTGAAAGAGCGCCTCTTCGGCCTGTCCGGTCCTGAAGGGAACCACGGGGAGGACGTGAAGGAATGTTACTTCTACCTCGATTCAACTCCGACCCATTCATATATGAAAGCCCTCTATAAGTATCCGCAAGCCGAATTCCCCTATGAACGGTTAATCCAAGAGAACGCGCACCGAGGCAAACATGAGCCGGAATTCGAGTTGTCGGATACGGGCGTGTTCGACGGCGGCCGTTATTGGGACATTGTTGCGGAATATGCCAAGGGATCACCCAACGACATCCTGATCCGGATCACGGTGGCCAATCGGGCCGCGGAATCCGCGATGCTTCATCTCGTACCGAATCTGTGGTTTCGCAACACCTGGAGTTGGGGACGCTCCGGTGAGGGCTATGGACCGAAGCCGCAGATCGTGCGGAGCAACGAAACGGCGCTCCTGGGCGACCATTACGAATTGGGACGGTTTCGCTTCGTGGCCGGCCAGGTTCCGGGTCACGACGGTCCGAAGTTTCTCTTCACCGAGAACGAAACCAATGCGGCTCGTTTATTCGGCACAGCGAATCCCTCTCCCTATGTCAAGGATGCCTTCCACGAGTATGTGATCCGGGGCCGAGCCGATGCGATCAACCCATCGGGTGTCGGAACAAAAGTTGCCGCTCTCTACCGGCTCGAGGTGCCGGCCGGTGACGAGGTGACGGTGCGATTTCGGCTGTGTTCGGAAGGCGATACGCCCAAGTCATCCTTCGGCGCGGAGTTCGACCGGCTCTTCGACGAGCGCATCAGGGAAGCGGACGAGTTCTACGCCGGAAGGATTCCTGCCGTTCTCTCCGATGAGGAACGACGCCTGGTGCGCCAGGCGTATGCCGGCCTTCTCTGGACGAAACAGTTCTATTTCTATTCCGTCAAGGAATGGCTGGAGGGCGATCCCGCGCAGCCGACACCGCCTTCAGCCAGACGCGATGGTCGCAACAACGACTGGGTGCATCTGTACAATCGCGACGTTATTTCCATGCCGGATAAATGGGAGTTCCCCTGGTATGCGGTCTGGGACTCGGCCTTTCACATGATTCCGTTTGCCGCCATCGATCCCCACTTTGCCAAGTCGCAGCTGCTCCTATTCATGCGCGAATGGTACATGCACCCGAACGGCGAGATTCCGGCCTATGAGTTCGCTTTCTCCGACACCAATCCCCCTGTCCACGCCTGGGCCTGTTGGCGGGTCTATAAAATGACGGGACAGAAAGGCAAGCGGGATCGAGCGTTCCTGGCCCGCGCTTTCCAGAAACTGTTGATCAACTTCACCTGGTGGGTGAATCGCAAGGATGTTCGCGGCAAGCATCTGTTTTCCGGGGGCTTTCTCGGGCTGGACAACATCGGTGTGTTCGACCGTTCCAAGGCGCTTCCCACCGGCGGACATTTGGAGCAAGCCGATGGCACGGCCTGGATGGCCTTCTATTGTCTGACCATGTTGGCGATGGCCCTCGAATTGGCCCAGGAAGATCACAGCTATGAAGACGTCGCCTCCAAGTTTTTTGAGCATTTCGTCGCGATCGCGGATGCCATGAACCATCTTGATGGAACCGGTTTGTGGGAAGAAGGCGACGGCTTTTACTACGACCATCTCCATATCAATGGCGAACCGGTTCCGCTGAAGGTGCGGTCCATGGTGAGTCTGCTGCCGCTCATTGCCGTGGAAGTTTTTGAGCGGGAGTGTCTGGACCGCTTGCCCGGCTTCACCAAGCGGATGAGATGGTTCGTTGAAAACCGGAAGGACCTGGCGCAGCAGATTTCGTACATGGAATCGCTGAAGGACGCATCGCACGATCGCCTGCTTCTGGCCATTCCAACCCGCGATCGGCTGGAACGGGTGTTGCGGTACGCGCTCGATGAACAGGAGTTCCTGTCTCCCTACGGGATCCGCTCATTGTCCCGGGTTCACGCGGATCATCCGTACGTCTTTCAGGTCCAAGGCCAGGAGTATCGGGTAGCGTATGTGCCCGGCGAATCCGATAACGACCTCTTCGGCGGGAACTCCAACTGGCGCGGTCCGGTCTGGTTCCCCACGAACTATCTGCTCATCGAGGCGCTCGAACGATACCACCATTTCTACGGCGATGGGTTCCAAGTCGAGTACCCAACCGGTTCTGGGCAGAAGAAATCTTTGCGCGCGATCGCCTCGTTGTTGGCTGCGCGTCTCGCGGGCATTTTTCTGCCGAACGATCGGGGCATGCGGCCCTGGCACGGTGAAGACCGGCGGTTCGCGGACGATCCGCATTGGCGTCCGTTGACCCTGTTTCACGAATACTTCGACGGCGACAAGGGGAGAGGCTGCGGTGCCGGTCATCAGACCGGGTGGACGGCGCTGGTGACTCGATGCTTGGAAGATTGTGCTCGGAGCCGCCACGCGATATGACTGCAGCAGTCCCCATGGGCCATCGGCCCACCCTGCGGCATGAACATGACGATTTGGCAAGAGGCAAGGGGTTCTGGGCGAGGGGGAAGACGGCTCCGACCTCCGGCTTATTCTCATAGTAAAGGACGTCATGTCACATTCGAGTGAAGACCGGGGCGAAGAACCGCTGATCCAGCCGGTGGTGGAGCCGTTTCAACGGTTCATCCACACCGAATCGGCTGCCGGCATCTTGTTGATAGTCTCGACGGTCGTCGCCCTCATGTGGGCCAATTCGCCGTGGTCGGAAACCTATTTCGCGTTTCGATATCTGCAAGTGACGGTGGGCGTGGGTGAGTTCGTGCTCACGGACCCGCTAGTGCATTGGATCAACGACGGCCTGATAGCCATGTTCTTTTTCGTCATCGGCTTGGAAATCAAGCGTGAGGTGTTGGTCGGAGAGCTCTCCTCTCTGCGCCAGGCTGCGCTCCCACTCGCCGCCGCACTGGGTGGATCGATCACGCCGGCGCTCCTCTATATGACGTTCAATGCGGGAACCGAAGGCGCGAAGGGTTGGGGTATCCCAATGGCCACGGATATCGCGTTCTCATTGGGGATCCTCTCGTTGTTTGGCAAGCGCGTGCCGCTGACGCTGAAAGTCTTCCTCGTCGCGCTGGCTATTGCCGATGATCTGGGGGCTGTCTTGATCATCGCGTTCTTCTATACCTCCACCATTTCCTGGATGAGCCTGGCCGTAGGGGGAGGGTTCCTGGGTACCCTCATAGCCGCGAACCTGCTCGGGATCCGTCACCCGCTTGTCTACGGGTTGTTGGGGATCGGGGGGTTATGGCTGACGTTTCTCGTATCCGGTGTCCATCCGACGATCGCCGGGGTGCTTGCCGCCTTCACGATCCCGGCGAGGACGGGGCTCTCTGGAGAGGAGTTCATCACCCGGAGCCGCGCGTTGATCGAGAAGTTTCAGAAAGTAATGAAGGCGAATGAACCGCCGCTTGCGAACGAGGCCCGACAAAAAGTGGCCTCTCGTTTGCAGGAGGTGGCTCGCGAAGTCGGCACCCCGTTGCAGAGACTGGAACATACCCTGCACCCATGGGTAACAGCGGTCGTCCTCCCTGTGTTCGCGTTGGCCAACGCCGGAGTCGTGATTGAAAGCGACGCGTTCGCGACATTGGGACATCCTGTCGCGCTCGGCATCTTGGCCGGTCTGGTCATCGGCAAGCCGGTCGGTGTGACGCTGGCATCGTGGCTGGCGGTGCGATCGGGTCTGGCGACGCTGCCGAATGACCTGAACTGGCGTCACATCATCGGAACGGGGTTCCTGGCAGGTATCGGGTTCACCATGTCGCTCTTTATCGGGGGACTGGCCTTCGGGAAAACGCCGCTCGATGCACCGGCCAAAGTTGGCATTCTGGCGGCATCGGGAATGGCGGGACTCATCGGGTGGTTGTTTCTGAAACGCGTTCGTCAGACCCCAATCGAGCGAGAGTTCCCCGTCTGTCAAGATTGGGGTGAGTGGCGTTCCTCTTGTGAGCCAGGTTCGAGGATTGGAGAGGATAAGGAAGCATGGGAGCGTTATCGATGACACAAGGCCGTAGCGTGACAACTCATCATCACCTGCCCGCGCATGAAGTCGTGCTTCTTTTGGAAACCGATGTGGCCAAAGGGCTCTCATCGGATGAAGCGGCGCGGCGATTAGAACGGTTCGGGTCAAACGTATTACCAAAAGTCAGACGCCACGGGCCGTTGATCCGCTTCCTCCTTCAGTTTCACCATCCGCTCATCTACGTGTTGA
>CAZVEZ010000018.1:0-27126 GCA_964626135.1 uncultured Nitrospira sp. | reverse complement strand
GGCTCTGATCATGCAAGCTCCCAAAACCGTGAATATCTTACCGGTGGTGGAGGGCAACCGTCGACTCGTGGGAATCATCGCGGCCTGGGACATCATCAAAGAGATTGCTACGTAATGTTCGAATAAGAGTGCAGCAACGGCCTTTTGTTACCGGGACTCTTGAATTCCATCCCTGCCCAAGAGGGGATGCGCTGTGAGTATCGTATGATCCATTGTCGATCACGGGCGATCTGGCGATTCTTGGCCATGCCATGTTAAAAGTGAACGGATGCGACCCTTGCGCACGCTGGAAGAATTGTCGTTCGACAACAGCTATGCCCGCTTGCCCGATGCGTGCTATGCCAAGCTGAATCCCACTCCGTTTGCCGCGCCTCCGCATCTCGTCAGCTTCAATCCTGCGGCAGCCGAACTGATCGACCTCGATCCGGAGCAAGCCAAGCGACCGGAGTTTGCCGGTATCTTTGGCGGAAATCTGCTGGTGCCGGGGATGGAGCCGCTGGCCATGCTCTACTCCGGCCATCAGTTTGGGGTCTATGTCCCTCAGCTTGGAGACGGGCGGGCGATCCTCCTCGGAGAAGTACGGAACGAACGAGGCGAGAAGTGGGATCTGCATCTGAAAGGAGCGGGACTTACGCCTTTTTCACGAGAGGGAGATGGGCGTGCGGTTTTGCGTTCAACCATCCGGGAATATCTCTGCAGCGAGGCCATGCATGGCCTCGGGATTCCAACAACTCGGGCGCTCTGTCTCGTTGGAAGTGACCACAAGGTCTACCGGGAGCAGGTTGAAACCGGCGCGATGCTCGTGCGGATGGCGCCGTCGCATGTGCGCTTCGGCACGTTTGAGATCTTCTATTATCGGAAACAGCATGAGCAGCTCACAATCCTTGCCGACTATGTCATCACGAACCACTTTCCCCATCTGACGGATGACCGGGATAAATACGCGCGATTCTTCTCCGAAGTCGTCGAACGCACTGCAACGCTGATCGCGCAATGGCAGGCTGTCGGCTGGGCCCACGGAGTGATGAATACGGACAACATGTCGATCCATGGCCTCACCCTCGACTACGGTCCGTTCGGGTTCATGGACGACTACGACCCCGGGTTCATCTGCAACCACTCCGACCACAATGGGCGTTATGCCTTCAATCAACAGCCCTACATCGGTCTCTGGAATCTCAGCTGCCTGGCCCAGGCGCTGCTCCCGTTAGCCCGAAAGGAAGATTTGAAGGCCGCACTCGACCGCTACACCCCCGTCTGTGAAGGACGGTATATGGAATTGATGCGAGCTAAGCTCGGGCTCATTGAGACAAAAGAGGACGATGTGTCCTTGATCCAGGATCTTTTGGCGCTCATGCATCTGCACCATGTCGATTACACGAGCTTCTTTAGAGCCCTGGGATTATTTCAGGCCGAGCCGGTGTCGCAAAATGAGCTTCTCCGGGATTTTTTTCTGGAGCGCGAGGCATTCGACCAGTGGGCTCGCCGGTACAAGGACAGGTTGCACGAAGAGGGGAGCCGAGACGGCGAGCGTCTAACAGGCATGAACTGCGTCAATCCCAAATACGTGCTCCGCAACTATCTGGCGCAGATAGCGATCGAGAAGGCTCAGCAGAAAGATTTCTCCGAAATCGACCGTCTGCTTGTTGTCCTGCAAAATCCCTACAGCGACCAGCCGGGTATGGATGCCTATGCAATCCCACCTCCCAACTGGGGGAAGCACTTGGCAGTCAGTTGCTCGTCGTAATATTCCCGGCCCCATGAATCCCTCGGGAGATCGTCAAGGTCATACGGTGAAGCGAGACTCATAGCAACAGCACGTAGCGATTCGATACTCGCGGTGGCAGGAGGCGAAAGCTGCCATGCTGGCCGGACTCAAGCGCCAGATGGTCCAGGCCTTGGGAACCGGAAAGGATCACGATATCCGCGTTAAGCAGATCCAGTTCGTCGACGACGAGGTGGAATCCAACGAACGTGGCGCGTTCCTATAATCAATCTTGGTGTATGAGATAACGATCCACGTATGCGCGAAGAACACATAGGCGGGCTGCGGACGAGGATGACTGGCGGCACGGATGGAAAGGGCGGAGGTGACGGCCCTCTCGTCCTGCTTCTGCATGGCTTCGGCGCGCCGGGAGACGATCTTGTGTCGCTGGCCGATGCGCTGGACGTGCCGACCGGCACGAGGTTTCTTTTTCCCGAAGGCCCGCTTACGCTGAGTTTTGGGCCGGGGGATGCGCGCGCCTGGTGGCTCATCGACATGATGCGTCTTGCAGCGGATCAAGCGGCAGGTCGGATACGAGATCTCTCACAAGACATTCCCAAAGGCCTCGCGCCGGCGCGAGAGAAGATGCTGACATTTCTAAAAGAAGTCGAACAGCAATTCGGCGCGGACCCGCGCAAGACCGTACTTGGCGGATTCTCCCAGGGCGCCATGCTGTCGTGTGACGTGATGCTGAGAACAACACAGCCCTATGCCGGGCTGATCCAACTGTCCGGAACGCTCCTCGCCGCACAGGAATGGGTTCCGCTGCTTCAAAAGCGCAACGGGCTGCCGGTCTTTCAAAGCCATGGAATGCAGGACGAGATCCTGCCGTATGTCGGGGCGGAACGGTTACGAGACACGTTAAGTCATGGAGGACTCGCGGTTGAATGGCACAGCTTCCGTGGCGGTCATGAGATTCCAAGATCGGTTCTGCAGCGGCTGGGACCGTTCATTACCAAGGCGGTCGCTCGAACATGAACTGCCTGCACTCGTTCGAACTTGCAGGTGTCGACGACAAGCTGATTCGCGGTGATCGCTCGATCGGCAAGGATCGTCAGATCCTCTTCATCACCGGTTTTCTGTCGAAACGCCGGGGCAACAAAAGCACAGCGCTCGCACGGTGGTGTGAGGAAAAGGGATGGGGGTTCTGTTGTTACGATGTGCGAGGCTTCGGTGACTCGGAAGGTCGGTTCACCGACTACACGTTATTCGATTGGATCGCCGATGCGCGAAGGGTTATCACGATGCTTCAGAGTGGACCGCCTCTGACCATAGTTGGCAATTCGCTCGGTGGCTGGATCGCCTGGCTTATGGCGCAAGAATTTCACGAAATCGAGCGTCTGATCCTCATCGCTCCAGCCTTCAATATGATGGGCGTGCGCGCGAAAGTCATTGATCCAGAGCGGCGCCAGGCCTGGCAGGAGAGCGGCTGGATGCCCTGGGATGACGAGCCGGCGCATCGGGACTTTCCTCTTGCATGGAAGTGGGTTGAAGAGAGCGCGGTCTATTGGAAGACGAGCTTTGATCGACTCAGGCCAGTCAACACGACGATCCTCCACGGTCTCCAAGATACAGTGATTCTGCCGAGCGGAAGCCGTGAGTTCGTCGAGCAACTCCTCGCACGCGACCCCGCGTTCCCCGTCGAACTCCAATTGATTCCTGGCGATCATCGATTGAGCAACGATGAGCAGGTTGAACGGTTTCGTCGGCTTGTCCTTGAAACCCCATGAGGCGACACGATGTTGACGTTGATTCATAAAGAATGTGGAGGTCTGGCAATGGAGAACTCATCGGTGGGCGAAGTCTGCGCTATCCCTATCGATCGATTTCCTTTTCCCTGTTTCACCTGCCTGGAAGAGATTTTCGACGAGACTGAAGTCAGGGTCGCCGAAGGGACGGGATTTTAACCCCTTCTACCGGGAGGTCACGCATGCTGGCCGGTCGCACCGACATGAATGTCTGCGGGGTTACATACAAGCGTGAGCGGGGAATAGCTGATAGCTATTCCGAAGCCGTTGTCGAGGTGTTCCCGTCAGCGGCCCGTGTCAATGCGTTCTTCAGCCCCGCCGACTGAGAATTCGTAACAGCCCGCTTCACAAGAATGTCGGTCGGCCTGACCTCTTTGCCGTAGTAATCCCGATTCCACTCGTCCCTTGTCGCAATAACGGCGCCTTCCAGCGAGATTCCTCCGAACAGTCCTTTCGCCCTGGCGAAGGAGAGCAGGTCGGAGCTGAGGTTCATCGCCGTGGAACCTTCGAGCCCAGCACCGACCGGACCGATGGCAACCGAAACGTCGCCGCCGAGCTTGAAGGTGCTGGAAAGCAGGGACTCGATCCCTCGTGGCGACATCACCAGCAACACAACTTCCGACGCTTGCGCGCCGAACTGAAATCCGAAACTGCCTGCGCCCATCGTGTAGAAAGCCGGGTCGCTCCATTCACCGGTCTTCTCGTCTTTAATGAGGAACACGCCGCTCCCCCCTTCCCCTCCGAAAAAGAAGGCAGCTTTGAGCAGCTGCGGCACGATGAAGATTCCCTTCGCATCTTTCATGTGGTCGCGAAACCATGTCATATTCGAGTCGGCCAAGAAACTGGCCAGCGTCATCCTTGATTTTTCTACCAGGTCCCTCTGTTCAGCCTCATCGGCGGCGGACGTAACAGGATGTCCCAGGGTCAGGACCAAGAACAGCGCGAGCAAGAAGGCAAGGAGTTTGATCGGTTGCGCGGATTGCATGAAGGGTTCTCCTTACGACGTGAGTGCATTGCACACGTAACCCGATTCTCGCCCTCCGGAGCGCTTTATGCAACCCCCGGCCGATCGGTCTCGGTTTCGCTTCCCGCCAGGAAAGCCAGTAGTCGTCTTCCTGGTTTGGTTGTGATCGAAAAGGGTTGTCTGGTATGGTGCCCCGTTCACAGAGTCGAACTGTGAACCAGAAAGGTAGCAGGGCTATGGCGACTACGAACGATAAACAAGTCATCTTCTCACTGGTGAATGTCGGCAAGGTCTATCCGCCGAAGCGGCAGGTGCTGCGCGAGATCTATCTCGGGTTTTACTACGGCGCGAAAATCGGCGTGTTGGGTCTCAATGGATCGGGGAAGAGCTCGTTGCTCAAAATCATTGCCGGGGTCGATCAGAACTATACGGGAGAGATCACCCGTTCGAAGGGCTACACGGTCGGTCTGCTTGAGCAAGAACCGCAACTCGACCCGGACAAGACGGTGAAGGAGATCGTCGAAGAGGGCAAGAAAGAACTCGTGGCCATGTTGCACGAATACGACGCGGTCAGCAACAAGATGGGCGAGGCCACACCCGATGAATTGGAAAAGCTCCTCGAGAAGCAGGCTCAATTGCAAGAGAAGATCGAAGCGGCCAACGGGTGGGAATTGGAGAACGTGCTCGAACTGGCCATGGACGCGTTGCGATGTCCACCGCCGGATGCGAAGGTCGGGGTGCTCTCCGGCGGCGAGAAGCGCCGGGTGGCCCTCTGCCGCCTCATGATCCAGGAGCCGGATATCCTCTTGCTCGACGAGCCGACTAACCATCTCGACGCCGAATCCGTGCAATGGCTTGAGCAGCATCTCCAGCAATACAAAGGGACGGTCATCGCGGTCACGCACGACCGGTATTTCCTCGACAACGTGGCAGGATGGATTCTTGAACTCGATCGCGGCCATGGCATTCCGTTCCAGGGCAACTACACCTCCTGGCTGGAGCAGAAACAGGTGCGGCTGGAAAAAGAAGAAAAGGCCGAATCCAAGCGCCGTAAAAGTTTGGAACATGAGTTGGAATGGATTCGTATGTCACCGAAAGCCCGTCAGTCGAAGGGCAAGGCGCGGCTCAACCGTTATGAGGAATTGGTCAATCAGAAACAGGACGAGCAGGCCGCAGATTTGGAAATCTACATCCCGCCGGGCCCACGGCTGGGCGATGTGGTCGTCGAAGCCAAGGGAGTCAGCAAAGCGTACGGTGAAAAGGTTCTCTATGAGAATGTGAACTTCAGCCTCCCCAAGGGCGGCATTGTCGGCGTGATCGGCCCGAACGGAGCCGGTAAGACGACCATGTTTCGTATGATCATCGGGAAAGAGAAGCCGGATACGGGAGCGATCAAGGTTGGTGAAACGGTCACGCTGGGCTACGTGGACCAGGATCGCAGCCTGGATCCGAGCAAATCCGTGTACGACATCATTTCTGAAGGCCACGAGACTATTATGCTCGGCAAAACCGAGGTCAATGCCAGAGCCTACTGCGCCCGGTTCAACTTTGCAGGAACCGATCAGCAGAAAAAAGTAAAGGATATCTCAGGCGGTGAACGCAACCGGGTGCACCTGGCCCGTATGTTGAAAGAAGGGGCGAACCTGATCATCCTCGACGAGCCGACCAACGATCTCGACATCAACACCTTGCGCGCATTGGAAGAAGGATTGGAACGTTTCGCCGGCTGCGCCGTCATCAGCAGCCACGATCGCTGGTTTCTGGACCGGATCGCGACCCACATCATGGCGTTCGAAGGCGACAGCAAAGTGGTCTGGTTCGAAGGGAACTACAGCGAGTACGATGCGGATCGGAAGAAGCGACTTGGCAAGGAAGCCGATCAGCCGCACCGCATTCGTTACCGCAAGCTGACACGCCAGTAAACGACCCACCATGGCACCTCGCGCGATCATCACCGGTGCAGCGGGGTTGATCGGGCAGTATCTTGTGAGGACAGCCCGGAGATGGGCTCCTGATTGGGATGTCCGGGGGTTGACCCGCGCCGATCTCGATCTGACCGATCACGCGAACGTCGAACGCATCTGGCAATCCGTCAAACCCGATGCAGTGATTCACTGCGCGGCATTGAGCCGGACGCAAGACTGTGAGCAAAATCCCGACCTAGCCCGCCGCATCAATGTCGAAGTCACTGCCCACCTCGCGCAGCTGTCCTGTGATATTCCTTTCATGTTTCTGTCCAGCGGAGAAGTCTTCGATGGAAGGACCGGCTGGTATCGCGAGACGGATGAACCGAATCCGATCAACATATATGGCCGGACCAAGCTGGAAGGCGAACAGGCCGTCATGCGGAATCCCGGACACACAGTCGTTCGGATTGTTCTGACTGCCGGAACGTCGGCGACCGGCATCAGGAGCTTTGTTGAAGATATGTGCCGGACTGCGAGGGCCGGCAAGGACGTGACGCTCTATGCCGATGAGTTTCGCTGCCCGCTTCCTGCCGGAGGCATCGCTCGAGCTGTCTGGGAACTTGTTGATCGCAAGCAGCCTGGTCTCTATCACCTGGGCGGGAGCGAACGGCTCTCGCGCTGGGAAATCGGTGAAATCCTGCTGCCTTGGTACCCGGAGTTGAAAGGCCATCTGATAAAAGGCTCCGCGCGGAACCACGTCGGGAGCTCTCGGCCCTCCGACCTTTCGCTCCGCTGCGACAAGATCCAGAGTCTCCTCTCGTTTCGCATTCCGGGATTTCGTGAATGGCTCACCGAACGTTCATGCCGAGGTGCGGACTTGTGGGATTATCTCGCGCCATGACAACCGATCTCTTCACGCTCGTCCTGACGGCGTACGGCATCCTCGCTGCGGGCATGATGAATCGCTATTGTGATGGGAGTGAGCACGTCTGAAGGAATGCACAAGAAGCGCGTTACCGAGACTTTTTCTCCGCCAACTCGTATGACAACTGGTCAAGAAACCGGCTCAGCCTGGCCCGCGACGTTTCGTCCATCGTGTGAATCTTCCACCCGGCATCGCGCCCGTTCGACCACCGGACGATAGCGGATTCGACGAGTAAGTACGTGGATTCTCCCTCTTGATGGGGCAATTCGATATAGACCGGCATGACCATACCCGGTGTGACCGGATGGTCCCCGGTAGCCCGCCAGCCGGATGCCGAGAGATCCCAGAGCTGCCCTTTCCCGTGGAACCCCTCGCCATGGTAGAGAAAGGGATAATGGACCGAAATGCGTTGCCCCACTCGAACAGCATAGGGCTTGGCCATGTCACCTTCTCCGGTGATGGACCATGATGGGATGGTACGTACTTGCTACTATAGCAGGCCTGCCGGTAATCGCAATGGTCCTTAAGCGGGAAGGGTAGGCATGCTTGAGCGAAAGCCATGAATGCGGGAGAGCGGCCTGAGAATACGGTAGGAAGGTTACTGGGTTTTATTGAGTATGCCGAGACGCGCCTTGGCGGTTTCCGCTTGCGGGCTGGATGGATAGAGGCGGATGAGGTCTTCGTATAGTTGTTTTGCGTGTACGGCGTTGTGTTGCCGTTCTTCCAATTCGGCGGTTTCCAGCAATTCCTTCGGCTTGTCCCCGTTGCAGGCGGCTAGGGCAATACAGAACACAACGGCCCCTATGTGCATCCATGGTTTCATCGTTACTCCTCTTACTCTTCGAGTTCTGCCGGCCTCACTGGTCGCATGCCTCATCAAATTAAGAGATAGCTACAGTCTGCGAGAACACTCTGCAGGCGTGCCAGTGCATCGGTACGTTGAGCTTCTGAGCGATGCAAGAACGCCACTGGCGGAACTTTTTCAGCATCCGGCTAGATCGATACCATAGCGCGGTACCGCAATGGCTTCGCTCCGACAATGCGGGCAGCGGCTCGGGCTTGTCAAGCGGCGGCGGTTGCGAAAAACAAAGTCACAGTCTTGACAGCGTGCCGGGTCCAGGATAAACCGCCTTGTCTTGTCGCGCGCGATGGTCTTCACGACGTGAGTCAGATGCTCCTCGACCTGTCGCTCGGGAATGCCCAGCATCTGTGCCAACTGATGAGACGACAGCCTGGTGCCCATGATCAATTCGATGATGCGCTGACGCGGAGTCCGTTCGAGAGGCATCATGAGACGCCATCGTAGGGAATCGCGTGAGAAAAACCAAGTTCAATGCATTCACGGTCAGGTACGTTGAACGGCGCCGGTACCTCTGTCAGGATAGAGGTACCATGTCCGCTCATCCGAATCCTCATCTGGATGAACTCGCCGAGCTCGCGCTGAAACGCGTGGCGGCTTCCGGGGCCGAGTACGGCGATATCCGTCTTGTGGACAGCAGGGTCCAGACCATTCGCGGAGAAGATCGCCGCATCGCATCCATTCGAGACGCGCAGGATAGAGGGTTTGGGATTCGTGTCCTCTATCATGGCGCCTGGGGTTTCGCCGCCAGTTCGGTGCTGTCGCTGGAGGAAGCCCCTCGTGTGGCTGAGTTGGCGGTCGAGATCGCGAAAGGCTCCGCGTCCCTCGCGAGTGAGAAGGTGAAACTCGCCGATGAGCCGGTCCACCGAGACCGGATCGTCACCGTGCGGCGGATCGATCCGTTTGCCGTCGCACTCGAAACGAAAACGGCCCTGCTCCTTGAGACGATGGAGTATGTCCATCGTCAGCCCGGAATCGTGCGGAGTCGCGCGAGCCTATGGGCCCGTCAGGACCGCAAGCTCTTTGTGTCGACTGAAGGGTCGCGCCTGGAATTCGACCTCCTTGCCTTGAGCGGCGATTTCGATGCGACGGCGGTTCATGACGGGCGGTTCGCCTCGCGAACCTACAATACCCCGCATCTCAGGATGGGCTATGAATTGATCGAGAACGCCAACTTTCTTGCCGAGGCTCCGCGCATCGCGTCCCAGGCCGTCGAGAAAGTGAAGGCGCCCACCGCTGGGCCCGGTGTGTACGATCTCGTCCTCGACCCTGAACATCTCTCACTCACCATGCATGAATCCTGCGGCCATCCGAGCGAACTCGACCGTGCGCTCGGGTACGAGGCTAACTACGCCGGCACCAGTTTTCTCACGACCGAGAAACAGGGAACGTATCGGTACGGTTCTCCGCACGTGAGTTTTGTGGCCGACAATACGGAGCCGGAAACTCTCGCCGCAACCGGATACGATGACGACGGCGTGGCCTGCCAACAATGGGACATTGTGCGCAACGGCCTCTTCGTCGGTTATTGCACGAACCGAGAGGTCGCGCAGAAAATCGGCGAGACTCGTTCGCGCGGGTCCAATCGGGCCGATAGTTGGGGGAGCGTCCCGATCGTCCGCATCGCCAACATCGGCCTTGAGCCGGGCGCCGCAACGCTCGACGACCTGCTCGCCGATGTACAACGCGGGATCTACATCGAAGGTCACGGGTCTTTCAGCATCGATCAACGACGGTATAACTTCCAGTTCGGCGGCGATGCATTCTGGTTGATCGAGAACGGAAAGCGGACTCACATGGTTCGGGATGTTATTTATCATGGCATCACTCCGGAGTTTTGGAACAGCTGCGACGGGGTGGCGGATCGGTCGCACCGCCGGCGGTATGGGTTTATCACGTGCGGTAAGGGCCAGCCCGGTCAGTCGGGCTGGATGACCCATGCGGCGTCGCACGCGCGGTTCCGCGATGTGAAGGTCATCGGAGGGCAGTCCGGATCATGAGTACGACCGGCCGCAAGACCTGGCCGAAGTTGACGAGCCGGGACGAGTTCCGGTTTCTCGCGGAGCACATCCTGAAACGTTCGACCGGCGACCATACACTGATCGCGTTGCACGATCAGCAGAGCGGGACCACGCGGTTTGCAAACAACCAGATCGTGCAGAACGTCGATACGAGACGCGGGTCATTGACGTTGACGGTGGCGTTCGGGCAGCGTCACGGCACCGCCGGTACGACGGACTTTACTGCAGGGTCGGTGCAAGACACGGTGACCAGAGCCACAGAGATTGCGCGCCTGTCGCCGGAGGATCCGGAGTCCCTCGCGCCCGTGGAGCCACAGCCGTACTTAACGCCTCCGACGATGCGAGCGGAAACTGCGGAGGCGGGGCCGGCTCGCCGGCTGGAATATGCCAACGAAGCGATCGGGCAATGCCGGATGGAAAATCTTGGCGCAGCAGGGATTGTTTCCTCGTCGGTTGCGACGGTCGGAGTGGCCGCGAGCACGGGACTCTTTGCCTATGAAGAACGGACCGATGCGCGATTCAGCCTCACCGCTCAAGCCGGCGAGGCCACCGGCTGGGGCGCCGCGGCCCATCGCTCCATCGATCACTTAAAGGTCCAGGAACGGACCCTCAGCGCGATCGATAAGGCCAAGCGGGGTCTGGAGGTGCGCGAGCTGCCGCCGGGGCGCTATACGGTGATTCTTGAGCCGGCTGCCGTCGCGGGGCTGTGGTCCGCGCTGCTCTGGATGCTCGATGCCAAGTCCTACGATAAAGGCACCAGTGCATTCTCAGGAAAACTGGGCAGGTTAATCTTCGATACGCGACTGACACTCCGTAATCTTCCGGCGCACGAAGATCTCTTCGGCATGGGATTCACGGCGGACGGGTTACCGACCGTGGCATCCGACTGGATCGCAGACGGGGTACTCACACAACTGGCCTACGATCGGTATACTGCGAAGGTGCGGGGAATCGACACCATCCCTACGCTCGATGCCCCCTGCCTTTCAGGGAGAGGATCGTCTTTGCCGACGGTACACGAAATGATCAAGAGCACGGAGCGCGCCATCCTCGTGACGAACCTCTGGTACATTCGGACGGTCAATCCGACCGATCTCACCCTGACCGGAATGACCAGAGACGGTACGTTTCTCGTCGAAAATGGCATGATCGTGTCGGCAGTGAAGAACTTTCGCTTTCATGAGAGCCCGCTGCGAGCGTTCAACCGAATCGAGGCGTTCACCAATCCGGCTGAAGCGATTACGTCCGAAACGGGTAAACTTCTCGTGCCGGCGATGACGCTCAGAGACTTCAATTTTTCCAGCGTCACCAGATTCTGACGTTCGCTCGCCATGAACGGGTTGCAGGCTATTGGTTTGTTGACTCGACGGGAAAGCGAGGGTAGATATGAGGAAGGACATGATCCAATGCGAATGACAAGGTGTTGTCTCATGAGTGTCCTGGTCGCGAGCCTGCTGGGCGCGGGCTGTCATACCGCGGGAACGTCGAAACAAGAAGATCTCGGACGGGGGATCGTGCGTGGCACACTGGGAGCCCAACCGGCCGGCGGTGTGAGATTCGACATGCCGGCTCAAACCGTTTCTGTAAGCGGACAGGTGACAATCGTCGAAGGTGGGGCCTATGTCGTTCAGGAAGCCAATGGCATCGAACGTCGCGTCGCCCACGACGAAAATACTCGAATCGATCGTCCGGCCCATGTGGGGGATCGGATCGAAGCTTTCGTGGATGACAGAGGTCGCGCCGTCTTTATTCGGAACGTTGATCATGACGAACGACCACAGTAGTCCAAGATTGCACGGGACTTGAGCGGAGCAACGAGAGCGCGAGCCTCATTTAGGGATGACGGATGTTCGCTAAACGCGTAGCCGTGGGTATGGCGTGCTGGCTTGCGATGTTCGCACCGGTGGAAGCCGGGACTGCCGAGCAGACAGATGCTCCACCACTCTTCGACAATCTGGGTACACTCCACCATCCCATCACCACGTCATCGGATCTGGCCCAACAGTATTTCGATCAAGGGCTCCGGCTCGTCTATGCCTTCAACCACGACGAAGCGATCCGGTCGTTTGAAACGGCGGCCCAAGAGGATTCGCAGGCGGCCATGGCCTATTGGGGCATTGCGCTGGCCCTTGGCCCCAACATCAATAGTCCGATGGAGAAGAAACACGAACGTCGAGCCATCGAGATGGTCCAAAAGGCTCGCCGACTGGCAGATCATGTCACTCCCGAAGAGCGAGCCTACATCGAAGCGTTAGCCGCACGGTATGTGAGCAAAAAAAGGGCGAAGCGCAAGGGGCTCGACGAAGCCTATGCGAAAGCCATGCGATCAGTGGCGCAGCGGTTCCCCGAAGATGCCGATGCGGCCACGCTGTTTGCAGAGGCATTGATGAACCTTCGGCCCTGGAACTTGTGGAAACCGGATGGAAGACCGCAGCCCGGCACCGACGAGATCGTCGCCACGCTTGAGTCCGTGCTCGCGAAGAACCCCGATCATCCGGGCGCGTGCCACTACTATCTGCATGCGGTTGAGGCGTCGACACAACCGGAACGGGCGTTGCCCTGCGCGGATCGGCTGCCCGGCCTGATGCCGGGGGCCGGCCATCTCGTTCATATGCCCGCCCATATTTATATGCGGCTTGGGAAGTACCACGAAGCGGTAGAACGAAATCAACAGGCAACCGACATCGATCAGCAATACTTGGCCGGCAGAGACCAAGCCGGCGAGTACGCAGACGGGTATTACGCGCACAATCTCCATTTTCTCTGGGCCTCCCTGGCGATGGAGGGGCGCAATGTCGAGGCGATGAAAGCGGCTCGCGACTTGACGGCGACGATCACAACGGAGGAAGCTGGAAAAGACCGTTGGAAGGAATTGTATCTCCCGACACCAATCTTTTCGATGATTCGATTCGGCCGTTGGGAGGAATTGATCAGGGAGCCTCCGCCGCCCAAAGGGTTGCGACTGATGGAAGGAATGTGGCGACTGGGGCGAGGGCTTGCTCTTGTCGCGACGGGTCGGCTTCCAGGGGCTGATGGTGAACACGTGGTTCTTGCCGGCCTCACGAAGCAGATCCGCCGGAATCGCACGACGGAAGAAAAGAACGAGCAGGCGTTGCTCAAGATTGCCGAGCGTGTCCTGGCAGGAGAACTTGCTGCGCGACGCCGGCACTACGATGACGCAGTCCGGCTACTTGAGGAGGCGATCAAAATGGAAGAGGCGCTTCCATTCTCAGAGCCGCCGCTCTGGCCGTTGCCCGTGCGGCATCATCTCGGGGCGGTATTCTTGCTGGCAGACCGTCCATCAGAAGCGGAAGCGGTCTATCACGCGGACCTTCTGCGCCATCCTGACAACGGGTGGGCTCTGACAGGATTGATCCAGAGCCTCAGGGCCCAACAAAAGGACGATCAGGCGACTGAGGCTGAGGATCGCCTTAAGAAGGCCTGGGCCCATGCCGACTTCATTCCGGCTGCGTCTCGGATGTGAAGCATGCGCGAGGCAAGCAAAACGTGCGCGACAGGCGTGACGAGAAGTTCGAAGTTCCGTGAACCTTGACTTCAGATCTCGATCTTCTCCCTCGTCCCGCTTTTCTCGCAAGTCTATCCGTGTGAGGCGTAAGATCTCACACAGCTATTCGACTGAGTCTGTGAGGAGGCCCCCCATGAGAAGACACACGGCTCTATCAGCTCTTACTCTGGCCATTTTCCTCATCGGAACCTGGAGCGTTCAGACAACCAGCCAGGCTGCGGCAGAGGCGACTCTCGGCAAGGCCTACTTCGCGGGCGGCTGCTTCTGGTGCATGGAAGAAGTCTTCGAGAATGTTGATGGGGTCCTGTCCGCGACATCTGGATACATGGGGGGCACGGTCGCCAATCCACGTTATGAGGAAGTGTCTGCAGGACGAACAGGACATGCGGAATCGGTCGAAGTGGTCTATGACCCGGCCAAAGTGAGCTACCAGAAGTTACTGGAGGCTTTTTGGCGTAATGTCGATCCACTCACACCGAATGCGCAGTTCTGCGACCACGGCAGCCAGTATCGCTCTGCCATTTTCTTTCGGACCGACGAAGAGAAACGCGCGTCGGACACCTCCAAACTAGCCATCGAACAATCGAAACGATTCAAGGAACCGATCGTCACCCAGATTGTGCAGGCCTCGCAGTTCTATCCCGCTGAGGAGTATCATCAGGATTTCTACAAGAAGAACCCTGTCCGCTACAAATTCTACAAATACAATTGCGGTCGCGCCAAGCGGCTGGAAGAATTATGGGGAAATCCATGACGTAACCTGGTTCCCCGTATCTTCTCATTCTGATACATCGCAAGTGTCCCGCGACAAGCCCCCCGCCCTCGGTGTATATTTCTGATCCTAGGAGCCTCTCCGAGTCATGCCATTCCTTCCACTGGGCCTCGCATCTGGGAGATATCTCCTTTGCCTTGCCACGAAGGATTATTCAGACAGACTCCTAACAACCTGCGCCGATTCCTTTGTCTAGTGAGGTGTAGTCCGTGAAACGTCCAATTCGACAATCGACCAGAAAACCGGTGATCGGTGTCATGGGTCCCGCGAAAGCCGGTATCCGAGAATTGGCAGACGCGAAAAGCTTGGGAGAACTCATTGCGCGGCAAGGATGGGTGGTGTTGACGGGGGGGCGTGCGAGCGGTGTGATGGACGCAGCCGGCGAGGGGGCGAAGTCTGTGCCAGGCAGCTTGACGATCGGGATTCTTCCGGATCACAAAGCGCAAGTGTCCCGGTTTGTGGACGTGGCGATCGTGACGGATCTGGGACAGGCCCGCAACAATGTGAACGTCATGTCCAGCGACGTGATCGTTGCCTGCGGGCTCGGCGGCACTGGAACGGTCTCAGAAGTTGCGTTGGCGCTGAAGGCAAAGAAGACCGTGATTCTCTTAGGGGCGAATAAGGCCGGGGTGGGTTTGTTCAAGAATCTCGCTCCGCATCTTGTCCACGCCGTGACGTCGCCAGAAGAGGCGGTCAAGCTGATCGGCGATCTTCTCTAGCGCGTGAAGCATGGGCGAGACAGGCAAGACGTGCGCGACAGGCGCGACACGAAGTTCCGAAAACCTCAGCCTTCACCATCTCACCCATCCCGCTTTTCCCGCTAGTCTCGCGTGTCTCGCGCGGCTCTCCTGCGGGGGAGAGCGAACCGTTCCCAAACGTCCATTTTGTGCATATCGAGTCACAATACATTCTGTGGCAAAGCGGTCGCTTCCCCTATGCCATCCACATGTTAGTGCAGGTGCTTCTAGGCACGGATCTTGAGCCCCTACAGGCCTCTATGAAGGTTGTGTTGTGCACAGGAATATAGTCGAAAACCATGGCCACCCACACAAGGAGCGGACGGCTCTGTTCACGCCTGCTGCGCACGGCTTGTGTGCTGGTTCTTCCGTGTCTGCTGATCGCTGCCGCCCCCACCCCGACGAAACCCGACTACGACGGGGCTCATCATCAGTACTCCAAACAGGAAATCCATCGGGCCATCATCTGGTACGCCAAGAAATATCGTCTCGACCCTGCCCTGCTGCGCGCGGTCATCAAAGCCGAATCTGATTTTCGTCAGCATGTTGTGTCTCACAAAGGCGCAGTCGGTTTGATGCAGCTGATGCCGGCGACCGCGGCCAGGTTGCGCGTGAGCGACGCCTACGATTCTCTGCAGAATATCCGCGGAGGCGCCAAGCAGCTGCGGCATCTGTTGAACCTCTATCAAGGCGATCTTCCATTGGCCTTGGCGGCCTATAACGCCGGTGTCCATCGGGTCAAGGGGCATAAAGTTCCACGCATTCGAGAAACTCGTTCCTATGTGAAGAAGGTGCTGCGGTACTACGAGGTGTTCCGTTCCCATCCGAAGCCCGCTCCCAAGAATGAAAAGAAGTGAAGAGGTGTCAGCCTGGTCGAGTTTCAATTTGTGGCGGATGTCTCCGGCAACGAATGAGTTGAGATATGGAGAGAGGGCCAGGGGAGATTTCTTTTTATGCGATGGAAAGAAGGGAAGTGCGCTGGAGCGGATAGAAGATCAAATCGAGCAATATCTTAGATCTTGGCCTTCATAATAATGGCCCGTACTCGTTCTCGTTGGGCCGGTCGAATCTTTGTAAACTCGAGACCGAACGTTGGACCCTTAACCCACCTCACCAGGGCTTCATCGATGCGCAGGGGCCATTCCTGGTCCTGAAGGAACAGGGAGAGGCGAAGCGTCAAGCCGACCTGCACCTCGGTCAGAGATGTGGCTTGGCACCCTCCTGTGGAGAGATCGAGGATCGTGGCCTCGCCTTCGAAGTCATTCTCCCCAAAAAAGAATAGACGGCAAGTCACCCTGAGGCGACGGCCTCGACGTTCCGCCATGGCGGACTCGTGGTCAGAGCAAGGCGCTCTGCTGGATCTGGGATCCTGCGTGGCCATGGATCATGCCCTTCCTCTCAATCGCACGGAGAAGAACTACCTCGGTCATAACGACTGTATCGAACAGCTTGTCCTCCTGCGTTCCTCAAGAGGCGTACCTCTGAAGAGGGGCCAACAGCATCCTGATCGCAGTATAGCCAATTAATTGATATATGTAACAGAAAGCTCGCAATCCATTATCGTATCCTAACCGATCTCTTCCGCGGTCTGTGTAAAAAGAAGGCTTGACCTATCTGGAACGGCTCTGCGACAAGAAAGACTATTCGATCAAGGGGGAGTGAGAGGATGAATCGGCACATCAACCAACGAATGGCTGCATTGGCCCATTCAGAGATCCGAGCGATGACTCAGGCCTGTATCCAGGCGAAGGGTCTCAATATGGCACAAGGGGTGTGCGACACACCGGTTCCACCGGTGGTCATTCAGGCTGCGGCGCAGGCGATGGAGCGCGGCATGAATGTCTACTCGCGATTCGATGGTTTGTCAGAACTGCGGCAGGCGATCGCTAAGAAGCTTGCAAGGTACAACGGCATCGCAGCTGATCCCGAAACAGACATTATCGTCAGTGCAGGGGCCACCGGGTCCTTTCATTGTGCCTGCCTGGCACTGCTCAATCCCGGCGACGAGGTCATTCTCTTCGAGCCCTACTACCAGTATCATATCAGCGCGTTACTGGCGGTTGAGGCGGTTCCGGTGATGGTGAAGATGCGGGCTCCTGACTGGACCATACAGGCCGTCGATATCGAGCGCGCCGTCACGCCACGAACGAGGGCAATCGTTGTCAATTCGCCGGGCAATCCGTCCGGAAAGGTATTGAGCCGACAGGAGCTGGAGAGTTTGGCCACGATTGCACAACAACATGATCTGTTCGTCTTCTCCGACGAAATCTACGAATATTTTCTCTACGACGGCCGTACACATGTCAGCCTTGCAAGTTTACCCGGCATGGCCGACCGGACGGTGACCGTCGGCGGGTACTCCAAAACCTTCAGTATCACGGGCTGGCGCATCGGTTACAGCGTTGCAGCAGCGCGGTGGACACAGGCAATCGGCGCAATGAACGACCTGCTCTACGTCTGTGCCCCGACTCCGCTGCAAGCGGGAGTGGCGGCAGGGATCCTGGAACTTCCAGATTCGTTTTATCGTGACTTGGCGCGCGACTATCAACGAAAACGCGATCGATTCTGCCAGGCCTTGGCTCAGGCCGGTCTGATGCCGTCGGTTCCACAGGGCGCCTATTATGTGTTGGCTGACACGTCGCGCTTACCCGGTACGACTGGAAAGGAGCGAGCCATGTTTCTCCTTCAGACCGTCGGCCTAGCCGGTGTGCCTGGGGAAGCCTTCTTTTCTGGAGTTGACGGGAGGCAGTGTATTCGATTCAGTTATGCGAAAGTCGATGCCGATATCGACGATGCTTGTCAGCGGATTGCGCGACTTGGGTAGGAGCCGGTCTCAAACTTTCCGCTATTCATCCGACCGCTTGTCTGCCCGTTCACCAAAATGGTAAGTAGAGAAACGCGAAACGAGCGACGAGACCACTATGCGTCTACGACATATCGGAACTCTTTTCATTCTTATCGGCGCATTGCTCGCAGTAGCGTGCGCCAAGCCGGCGGTTCACCGGACTCTTTCGACCACTTCCATTCCTCCATCGATGGCGACAGAGCCAGGTGACCGCTCCGTGCTCGCCGGAGAATGGGAATATGTGGACGGCGTTGTCGATAGCGCTATCGGTCTGCTGACACTCGATGAGCAGGGCAACGGCCGCTACAATTGGAAAGACGGACGATTCGAGACACACACGCTCATCGGTCACACCTGGCGTGGCATGTGGTTTCAGAAGGAAAACGACCGAGAGGGTGGTTTTATGGTCGAGTTTGCGCCTGACTTTTCAGAAGGCGAAGGACGTTGGTGGTACACCCGCATCGGAGAAGACCATGCGCCCACGCAAAAAGGCGGGACATTTCATCTCAGCAAACAAACGTCTCTTCTGAGCCGCCATAATATTCAGCGAGCCCCGTAAGACGCTTCTCACGCCATAGCCGATGATCAGGAAGGAGCCTCATGGAAGGACGTAAGCATACCCGTGTTGCGGTGCAACTTCCCGTATCGTTCAGTGGAGACCAGTGTTCTGGCGAGGGCACTATTGTGAATGTATCTGCGGAGGGTTGTGCCGTCATGTCGGGTACCGTTGCCGACACGGCAGTCTATCTACAGTTGTCGATGCGACTCCGGCAGCAGGATGAGCCGGTCCAGGTCGATCTGGCCGCGGTTCGCTGGTCTTCCGCAGCAAGGTTTGGCGTGGAGTTTATTAAGATTCGTCCTGAAGAGGAAGAACGGCTGAAAACATTCGTCAAGACCTTGGAAACAACGCGCTGAGTGCGGGTGATCGCAACGAGATCCAAGCAGCTATTTCATGGCGACGGCCCGGACCTGTTCATAGGTGGTCAGGCCGGCGAGTACTTTCACAATTCCGTCCTGCACGAGTGTCACCATCCCTTCCTTCGCAGCCAGGCGCTGCATCTCTGCTGTTTTGGCGCGGTTCTGGATCAGGCTTCGCAGTTCATCCGAGCCGCGAAGGAGTTCGTGTAAGGCGATACGACCTTTGAGCCCCGTCTGGTTGCAGGCATCACACCCGCGCCCTCGATAGAGCTGAACATCCTCGCGATTGGCCACTCCGAGCGCCTCCCAGCCCTGTGTACCATACCCGTGCACGAGTTTATCGTACTCTTGCGCCGTTGGATGGTATGACTCCTTACAATTGCCGCAAATTCGTTTGCAGAGGCGTTGCGCGAGCACCCCTTGCATGGCATCGGCGAAGTTGAAGGAATCGCATCCCAGGTCGAGGAGGCGGACCACCGTCTCGACCGCTCCATTTGTGTGCAAGGTGCTCAAGACCAGGTGCCCGGTCAGCGAGGCCTCAATGGCGACATCGGCGGTTTCCTTGTCCCGCATCTCACCGATCATGATGACATCCGGGTCGGCTCGTAAAAACGACCGCATGGCGGCGGCAAAGGTAAAGCCGATTCGGGGATGGACCTGCACCTGCCTGAGGCCTTCCTGGGTGATCTCGATGGGGTCTTCCGCCGTCCAGATTTTCCGTTCATCCGTGTTGAGATGGTGCAGCAGGGCATGCAAGGTCGTCGTTTTTCCCGATCCGGTGGGGCCCACGCACAAGATAATGCCGTGAGGCTTCTCTGTGATTTCCAGGAGTGTCGTGAGCGTGGCCGGAGCAAACTCCATGGCATCGAGCGGGAGGGGCTCCTTTACTGTGAGCAACCGCAGGACGATGTCTTCGTTGTTGCCGGCGGTCGGCACTGTCGCCACGCGCAGTTCGATTTCTCTATCCTGGTTCAACTTGAAGCGGATCTTCCCATCCTGTGGTTTCCGGCGCTCGGAAATATCCAGGCTGGACATGATTTTGATACGGGACACCAATGCTCGGCGATAGATTGCGGGAATCCGCATGTAGGTGGAACAGGTCCCATCCACGCGAAAACGAATGGCCGTCTCTTTACGATCCGAGTACGGCTCGATATGGACGTCGGACGCCTCGTGTCGATAGGCTTCGACAATGATCTGATTCGCGAGCCGTACGATCGCGGAATCGTTTTCGTCAATGACGTCAGAGTCGTGGTCGAGGGCCTGTTCCTGGTGAGCATCGTTGACCAGCTCACCCAACGTGTCCGCAATAGACCCACTGTCGGTTTCTCCGATCGTGGCGCTGAGGAACCGTTCAATATCACACCGCAGGCCCAGGGCATACCGTATCGTCAGGCCGGGGAAGGCGCGCTGGATGTCATGACCTCTGTCGAGATCATGGGGATTGTCGATCAGAACATCCAGGATGTCACCTTGGCGCTTCAGCGGGAGCCAGTGGTGCCTGCGAAGGTAATCGTGACTGAGGTTATTGAGGAGTTGAGGGTCAGCCAGGGTCCGTTTGTCATACGGAATATAGGGGCAGTCGAAGAACATGCTCAGTGTCTTGCCGAGCGCCGCTTTCGGGATTCGGTACTTCTCGATCAACAGGCCTTCCAAATCGGTCAGCCCCTGAAGGGATTCCTGAACCGCTTTTACGAGATCCGCCTGGCGGATGAAGCCCTCGTGGATCAAGGGATCATAAGCGCGCGGTTCGATGGTTTTCTGGGCCGACTTCTGCATTGTTCCTATTGCGTGGGGCATGGAGGGAACACGATGTCCGTTCAGTGCACTAGTGGCCGGTCGCTTCAACGATAAGTATAGATATATTTTTGCCGTTCACAATGAATATCAAAAAGGGGTGCGATGGTGATGCCGAAGACCTGGAGGGAGAAGTGTCTTCGTTGAGGTTCGGGCATAGTGTGATGGTATGGCCGACCGACTGGAGTCGTCCGGCAATGACTCAGCCCAACAGCCGGCTCTTAGTAATGCGATGGTCATGGATTGGCTCGCTATCGTGGTGATCGCGAACGGGCATATCCGGCATGGGTCTGGAGCGTAGTGCGCAGATCCTTGTCAGCCGTAGCGGCTACAGCGATGACGCCACGAAACACCGGCGTCGGTTGATTGAAGACGAAGGGCTTCCCGGCCCCGTCGCTGATGGCGCCGCCGCTTTCTTCGATGAGCAGGACTCCGGCCGCGAGATCCCATTCGTTCTCCGGCTCAATGGTGAGAGCCGCCTGGATACGGCCGGCTGCAACCAATGCCAGCGCATTGGCGATGGAGTACATGGGCCGGCACCGAGTGGTTTGGGCAAGCGTCGACCATCGGCCGATCCTGAACTCCCAGGCATTGACCGTGATGATGGGCGTGAAGTTATCGGAACGCGACAGGGTGATGTGTGCGCCGTTCAGGGCCAGTCCGCCGCCGCGCACTGCCGTGAAGAGTTCATCAGTCGAGGGATTGAGAATTGCGGCAACGATCGGTATGCCACGTTCAACCAGCGCGGCGGAAATGCAGAATTCCGGCGTCCTATTCACCAAAGCCTTTGTGCCGTCGATGGGGTCCACAATCCAGACGCGCCCGCGGGTGAGTCGAGCCGGATCGTCTGGGGACTCTTCCGAGAGCCATCCATCACGGGGAAACTCCCGGCGCTGCATCGCCTGTAAGATGCGGTTGACCTCATGGTCCACCGTGGTGACCGGCGACCGGTCGGGTTTCGTCTGTACCTCGAACCCGGCCCCGATCAATTCGCGCACCTTTGCGCCTGCTTTCCGGATCGCGTGGACCAATGCGCTCAGCTCTTGTTCCATCGTGTATGCCTCGCGGAGAGGAAGAGTAGCAGGTCTTACTGGATCGGCAAAGCGGAAAAAGAGCCGCCGGGGACGATTCCTGACCCTTGAGGAGAACCTGCGTACAAGCAGGGAGTCCTCAAGGTCACGAACGATGAAGCTGGTTCAAAAACGATCCGGAAAGACGGGGCTTCCTCCCGGCACACTTGTCCACATCGGCGAGGAACGAACCAGCACGGTGATGATCACCGTCATCAATTACGTCGGCCCCATGGCGACGAACGCCAGAGCCTGTCTTACGAGGAGCTTGTACCCCCTCATGGGTCTCTCACCTGGGTGAATGTCAGGAGCGTTCACAAGAAAGACATTCTTGAATCATTCGCGAGACAGTTCCAACTCCATCCCCTGATCCTCGAAGACATTGCCAATACCGATCAGCGGCCGAAACTGGACGACTATGACGCCTATTTGTTTCTCGTCATGAAGATGCTCTCAGTCACCAATCGACGGGATATCGTCGTCGAACAAGAGAGCTTGGCCTTCGGAAGGAACTTTGTATTATCCTTCCGGAAAACGGGACCGACGTCTGCACACCGGTGCGAGATCGGCTTCGTGGAGGTAAGGGACGCCTGCGGAAGGCCGGCGCCGATCATCGGCACTATGCGTTGGTCGACGCGATCGTCGATCAATTTACGGGAATCGACGGAGGTCTTCTTCCACGATGTGTACGATCACGCGGTTCAGATTGTGGATACCATCGAGATGCTTCTCGACATGGTCTCAACCAGTCTCAATATCATCTATCTGTCGAGCATCAGCTATCGGCTGGACGCCGCGATGAAAGTTTCAACGACATGACGACGATTTGCATCCCGCTGATATTCATTGCCGGTACCCCTGGGATGAACTTCCAGCACGTGCCGGAGTTGAAATGGGAACGGGGCTATCCGTTGGTACTCGGCGTGATGGTGGCAGTCGCAATCGCCATGCTGGGATTTTTCATGCAGAAGAAGAAAAGAATTTCTGATAACTCGGCGAAATAGGCTGCCATGTGTTCTGTTCAACGTCCCTAACCCCGAAAGGCAAATAATTCAGATGTGCGATATCCGACGTCCTATGGCTGACTGCCGGTGTCTTGGGTCAAACACCAGGCAGTTGGCGTCATAGTGACGCAATAATGAAATGGAGGGAGCGATGAAGAGGGGACGGTTTCTCACCGTGAAGATGAGCATGCTTGTGGGTGGTGGGCTGCTCGTGGCAGCAGGCGCGCAGGCGATACCGACCGATCTGTCTGACGTCAGCCAGAACCGTGGCAAGGCCCTGGCGGCGGCGCAGCGGTTCGTTGTCCTGCCCGATTTCAATAGCGACGCGGTATTGGATAAGGAAACCGGCCTGGTTTGGGAGAAATCTCCTCAGGCGACGATCGCGAAGTGGAGCGCGGCTCGTCGCATCTGCAACGAAAAAAGTGTCGGAGGCCGAAAAGGCTGGCGCTTGCCGTCTATGCCGGAATTGCGCAGTCTGGTGGATCCATCCGTCGCTCCTCCAGGTCCGACTCTTCCGCAGGGCCATCCGTTTCTGGCGGTCCAATCGGCTGTCTATTGGTCGGAGACGAGGGTCGGTGACAACCCTTCGGGCGCGTGGGCTATACACTTCGGCCTAGGCGGCGGCGCAGTCTTTATCAATTGGGCCCACGGCGTCCAAGTCTGGTGTGTCTATGGTGGTAAGGATGCGGATCATCATTGAGGACTCAGAGAGTGAAATCGTGTGATGGTGCGGAGCAGTTCGGGCGACACTACTTCAGTCGGTCTCCTCGACCGACTAGACGAATGCCTCGTCACGGCATTTATGAGTAATCCGGGCTTGGGTCGGCGTCAAAAAGGGCGGGCATTTATTCAGCGCTCTCGACGCGATCGACGAAGTACGGGGTCTCACCGAAGCAGGTCGTGGGGATGTAGCGATATTCTTTATAGTGCAGGACCAATCGTTTCCCCATGGCCTGCGAGAGTTGTGACGCCATTTTCTCATCCCAGATCGAAAAAGACCACAAGACCGGGGCGACGCCCGGCACTGTGGTCATGGCCAGCTCCCCTTCGTACGTCTTGCAAATCCAGCCCTTGCGGGAAAACTTCTGAATGTAACCGGCTCGACTGCCGTCGGAATAGCTGTAGTTGAAGGCAATGAACAGATAACCAACGGCGATCAAGCACACGAGTACCAGAGCCAGAAAAAGCTTTTTCATCAAACGTTCCCCGGTTATAGGCGAAGATCCGTGAATAGCCAGGGAGCCTCGGCTTTTCGTCGAGTTTCGTATGTAGCGATGGTTGCCTCGTGTTGCAATGTCAATCCGATCGCATCGAGACCCCGATACAAACAGTCTTTTCGAAAGGGATCGATCTCGAAACGGAAACTGACGCCGTTTGGGGCGATCACCGTTTGGTTTCCAAGGTCCACCGTCAGTTGATAGCCAGGTGTCGTCAGGACCTCTTTCATCATCGCTAGAACCTCATCGGGCTTTAATACAATCGGCAGCATGCCGTTTTGGAAGCAGTTGTTGTAGAAGATGTCGGCGAAGCTCGACGCGATGATACAACGGAATCCCTGGTCGAGAAGTGCCCAGGGAGCATGTTCACGGGACGATCCACATCCGAAGTTATCGCGTGTCAGCAGAATTGTCGCGCCCTGGAAGCGTGGTTGGTTCAAAAAGAATTCCGGGTCCTGTGCTCCGTCCTTCTGCTTGCGCCAATCGTAGAATAAGCCCTCGCGGAGCCCGGTCCGCTTGATCGTCTTGAGAAATTGCTTCGGAATGATTTGATCGGTATCGACGTTGACGCGGTCCAACGGCGCAACCAGACCTGTCATGGTGGTAAAAGATTGCATAGGTCCTCTATTTTCCCCAGGTACGGATATCGACGAAATGTCCCTCGACGGCGGCTGCGACGGCCATGGCTGGCGAGACAAGATGTGTGCGGCCACCGGCTCCCTGGCGCCCTTCGAAATTTCGATTGCTGGTCGAGGCGCATCGCTCTCCCGGCTGAAGGACGTCGGCATTCATCGCCAGGCACATGCTGCATCCGGCCTCGCGCCACTCGAATCCCGCCTCTTTGAACAGGCGGTCGAGCCCCTCCTGTTCCGCTTGCTGTTTCACCAGACCCGAGCCCGGCACCACCATCGCCCGGACTCCTGTGGCGACGCGCTTGCCCTTGGCCAAGTTGGCCGCAAGGCGGAGGTCTTCAATGCGTGAATTGGTGCAGGATCCGATAAACACCGTATTGATCCTAATATCGGTCATGGGCATATTCGGGATAAGTCCCATGTACTCCAATGCCCGCGCGGTAGCCTGGCGCTGGTTCTCATCGGTGATCGTACGCGGATCCGGCACTCGTTGATCGACTCCGGTCACCATTCCGGGACTTGTGCCCCAGCTGACTTGCGGGGCGATGTCCTCGGCCTGCAGCGTGACAGTCTTATCGTATATTGCGTGAGCATCGGTCTTGAGCTCTTGCCACGCTTGCACGGCCTGCTCGAACAGCGTTCCCTTCGGAGCCAAGGGACGGCCTGCGATATAGGCGATAGTGTTTTCGTCCGGCGCAACCATCCCGGCGCGTGCGCCGCCCTCGATCGACATGTTGCAGAGCGTCATGCGCCCTTCCATGCTGAGGGCGCGGATCGCCGAGCCAGTGTACTCGATGACATAGCCGGTCCCGCCGGCTGTGCCGATTTTGCCGATGATGGCGAGAATGATGTCCTTCGCCGAGCAGCGACTCGATAATGTTCCCTCGACTCGGATCTCCATGGTCTTGGGTCGTTTCTGCACTAGGCACTGGGTGGCCAGCACATGTTCCACTTCGCTGGTGCCGATGCCGAAGGCCAAAGCCCCGAATGCACCATGCGTCGAGGTGTGTGAATCGCCGCATACGATGGTCGTCCCAGGAAGGGTAAAGCCCTGTTCTGGTCCGATCACGTGTACCACGCCTTGGCGGATATCGTTCATACCGAAGAGCGCAATGCCGAAGTCACGGCAATTCTCCTCCAGTGTCTGGATCTGTTTCGCACTGAGGGGATCGGCGATGCCCATGGTCCTGTCTGTGGTCGGGACGTTGTGATCCGGCACCGCCAATGTGGCGCCGGGACGTCGAGGCCGGCGGCCTGAGAGCTTGAGCCCTTCAAATGCTTGCGGCGATGTCACTTCGTGCACCAGTTGACGATCGATATAGAGCAGAGTGGTCCCGTCCGGCTCCGCACGGACCACGTGCGATTCCCAGATTTTGTCGAAAAGAGTTTGAGCGGCCATAGGTGCTCCTCAATGATCAGTCTTTCTTGGAGGGTACCTCCGAGAGGGTCACATTATACAGAGTCCTCCTATGGTCTGTACAAGAGCGTCCACCTCGTGTTGCGCTGTACGCATGAACGTGGTACTACCGCGTGGTCGAAGGTATGAGGCCCCTTCCGTGCCCTTGCACAGGAGGATTCTTCCGTGGCTCCTGAGATATGGACCGATCCCGCCGTCATGGAATGGTCGCAATTGCTTCTCAACAGTTTTCGTCACTGGACCGGGCGTGATTTGCTTGAACGAGCGGGCGATCCTGCCTATCAAGCGCATGCCCTCTTTCTCTCACCCTTCGTCGTTATCTCCCACGGGATGGAAGAAGATCCCCTCATTAATTACGGCAATCAGGTGGCATTGGAGCTGTGGGAGATGACCTGGGAGGACTTGACGCGGACACCTTCACGGCTGACGGCAGAGCCCACGAATCGGGCTGAACGAGAATGGATGTTGGAACAAGCCAGAACCCGCGGTTACCTCGACACCTATCAAGGCGTGAGGGTGACGTCGACAGGGCGCCGATTTCTCGTCGAAAATGCCCTCATCTGGAATGTCCTGGATGCAGAGAGACAGAGGATCGGGCAGGCCGCGACTTTCATACAGTGGGCCTGGCTGACATAGCAGGATGTTGGTTATGTCCAGAGTTCCAACGGGCTCCGGTGGACGATGGCCCGGAGAATGTCGCTGGTTGTCAGAATGCCGACCGGGTGACGGGAGCTGTCGAGGATAGGAATTGCGTTGACATGTTCATCGAGCATGACGTGGGCGATCTCGCGGATCTCCGTCGTCGGGGTGGCGGACAAAACCCGGCTGTTCATCACACTGGCGAGCTTGTGCTGGGCGGACGGCCCCGGTGAATCAACGGATTCCAACTCGCGCGCATAGGGCAGCAACTCGTGGTTCGATATCATTCCGACCAACGTGCCATGGATCGACGTCACGGGGATATGGTGAATTCCCTTACGTATCATAACAGTCCATGCTTCC
>CAZVEZ010000017.1:0-27551 GCA_964626135.1 uncultured Nitrospira sp. | reverse complement strand
ACCCTGATGTTGCATTGCCCTCACCTCATCATCTCTCACGTTATGGCGCTATGACGGCAGCCGGAACCGTCTCTGTCGCTTCCGGCTCTTTCACTGCTTCACGGTCTATCGCGCCCTTTTTCCTACTCTTTTCCTTTGCCAGTTCGGCAGCCGCCTGCTGTTCTATCAAAAATTCAACCCGCGCCGCAAGCTGTGTAATGATCTTTTCATCATTATTTAGCGACTCAAGCGGTTTGAATTCAGGCGCTGCTTTCGCTTCAACCTTCCTGCAACATTCATGCGGATGCGGCGTAAAGCGCGGGAGGGAAGACCAGAACAGGATCGACAAGACAACGGCCGTACAGGACAACACCGTCAGCATTAATCCTTGATCTGCCGGCACCCGCATCAGATCCCACTTGGCAACCAGGCCTTCATAATTCTCTGGGGCATGCCGTGCCGACTGCACTGTGCCGCGAACCATTCGTCCTACGAGCGAGAGGCCAACCACCAGCAACCCCAACAGCAACATCGTGGCCACACTGCCCCAGAGGGCCAACTCGATGCTGATGCGTTCGGCAACAGGAGTTCTTTCCAGATACCCATATTCAAAGATCGAATGAGCGGCAGAGATCGCGGCATTTGTGACCACCCCTTCAACCAGCCAGAGTATCGGGAGAAAGACCGCGCCGATCAACGCACACCTCCACCAAAGGTTCAGTCCCAACCAAACCGGCGGATCGCGCCGACACCGTTCAAGAAAAAACGTTCGCCCGGTGACCCCAAGCGCCCAGATATCGATCGGAATCGCCAGCAGGAACAGCAACCCTATGCCGGCGCCTTCTCCGATAGGTGAGTCCAATCCCATCGTGATGGTTGGAAGAGCAAACACCGTGACCGGGCTCGCCAAAAGCATCAAGAATGCGAGCGCGAGTCTGGCTTCAAAATCTACGATTCCGAACGCCAGAAAGAGCACGGCGAGGGCAAGCTTGATCGGCAAACCGGTCCAAAAGGCGGGCCAGAGAATCCCGAATCCGAGCTTTGCGGGAGACATATGATCGTTCATGCATGCACCCGACGATGTCTGTCGATCGAAACACGATCACCGGCGGCGAGCGCAAATGACTTCGGCGCTCTACATCCTTTGCACGTCACGAACGACAAGAGTGTGCCGGTAGAATGCTCAAAAATGCCGGCCAGCAAGGCCACCGCGAGGGAAGAGTCGAGGAGGTACGTGCCACACTTTGTGTGGCCGTTTGCCCGTATCCTTATAATGGGTCTTGGCAAACGGAAAAGCCCCTCGAGGATCTTGACCTCAGATACACTTCTGCTCAGAGTTGAGCCTCTGAGCGATGCGAGAACGAAGTTGGCGGCCTTTTTCAGCATCCTAACTCTAATCCAAAAAATCTCGATTGATAATGGCAGAGACAGTGAAAAGCAGGATCGAAGCCATGATCACCACCCACCCGATAAGAGCAATCGGTCGCTTGAAAATGTTCCTCTCGGGGTTGCGGTCGAAAAATGGCAGGAACATCAGCGTGAGCCCCATGAGGCCGGGCAACACAATTGAACCCAAAATCTGCCCCGCCTCGCCGGAAAACATCCTCAGACGCAGGTGCTGAAATAAGAACAGGAAGTACCACTCAGGTTCCGGGTGATAATCACCCGGATCGGGGGTCGCCTCGTCCAACAAGACTACCGGCTCCCAGAAAGCCAGCGCGCTGATACAGGCAAAGACCACCGCCATCCCGACGACATCTTTCCAAATCTGCCGTGGGAAAAAATAGTCGGTCTTCGCCTTCAGCTCCGCCGGTGTACCCCGGAATGGACCAGCCGGTCCCGCGCATCGAAAGAGGAAAAGATGCAACCCTGCCAACCCGATCAGAGCTGCCGGAAGCACCATGACATGAATGACAAAGAACCGGCTCAATGTCATCTGTCCGGGAGTCGGCCCTCCCTTGAGGAAGCGCGCCATGAAATCGCCAACCACCGGCACCTTATCCATAATCTCGACGCCGACGGTCGTAGCCCAAAAGGCCCGCTGGTCCCACGGAAGCAAATAGCCCGTGAAGCCGAATCCCATAACGAGGGCGAAGAGCGCCAACCCGACCAGCCAGATCAATTCGCGCGGCTTCTTGTACGCGCCCCAGAGAAAAACCTGGGACATATGCGCAAAGACACAGACGACCATGGCCGAAGAGCCCCAGAAATGGTAACTCAGGAGGAACCAGCCGTAGTCGACGTCATGAAGAATGTATTGGGTGCTTGCATAGGCATGGTCGGCGGTGGGCACATAGTAGAACATCAGCAGCACACCCGTGACTGCCTGCATAGCGAAGATAAACAACAGAACCGATCCGAAGACGTAGGCCCAGCGGGAGCCGCCCGGGACCGACTCATTGAGCATCTTGGCCGTCAGCTGCTTCAGCCCGACCCGCTCATCGACAAAGGCGACGACTCGTTCTGCGACCGTAGTCTGCGTGCCGACAGAAGGAGTGTCATTCATCTATACAATCCGTGTTTGGGACTTTGTCCCGGCTTTGAATTCCATATCGATGATTTGCACTTCGCCGATCGCGGACACTTGGATCGGCATCAGATCGAGAGGGCGAGGAGCAGGGCCATCCAGCACTTTGCCGGCCGCATCGTAGATACTCAAGTGGCAGGGGCAGAGAAAGACCGGCCCGAGCACTTTGTGATTGCGCCATTTAAACCCGCAACCGAGATGAGGACATTTACCTGAAAATGCCAGATAGGGCACATCCTTCTTATTCGTCCAGATGGATGTCCCGTCGGCATCGTGGAATTCCATATCCTTCCCTTGATACACCTTTTCCAACACCGCGGGAGTGGCCTTGACGATCCAGGCGTTTTTTTCGATCTCGGATTCAGGCATATACGCTTCTTTCACTCTGCGCTTGTACTGGAATTGAGTTCCAACGTCGAACGCCTTCACCTTCGCAATGCTGCCGATTTTCAGCCATCGATTGTCCATCGACGCATACATCGGTGTCATTAAATACTTCAGGATGGGAAAGGCCAACGGCAACCCGATAAATAGCCCCGTCACGTAGGTCAAGTTCGCAAAGAACGTCCGCCGTTTGACGTTCCGCTCCAACTCAGGGAGCGGCACCAGGACTTCACCGGGTGTAACATGAACATGCCTCTCAAGACCCGGGATTTCCACTTCATGCAACGTGACATAGTCCTCTCGCTTGAACGGTGGCAAGGCAATAAGTTCGGAGGAGGAAGAGCGCAGTTGCACCAGATCGTCCGTTACCGTCTGCACGGCTCCCATCAATACTTGCCGTTCACCCGTGCCGTTCATCGATACGACGAGATGGCTGATCTCATGGGACAGCGGGTCCATGATGATCCTGGTCACTTCTCCGACTTCCCGGTCCGCGCAACGGACTTTCGATTTCAGTTGAGGCTGCATCCTATTTCTTCTTAATCGGTCTTGGCGTATTCACCGATGTGTTCTTGAATGTGCCCAGCCAAGAGGCGAGCGCCATGATATCGTCCGGTTCCATGAGATCCTTGAACTTGCCGGGCATCATCCCCTTCTCCCACTCTTTCTCAAATCCCTCGGCCATGAAACTCTTGGGATCGACAATTTTCTCCTTGATCTCGTCGACCGTGAGAAGCGTACCGATATTGTCCAGCTCAGGGCCGCGCTTCTTTCCACCCTCACCCTTCAGTTTGTGACAATTGTAGCATTCCATCAGCTGCCACTGTTCTTCCCCCAACTTCATTACATCCACTGCGGGTGAACCTTTGATCGGTGGCGGTTCCGGGCCTTTGAGCGGCTGCTCTGCTATCACCTGACCTCCGCTCAATGCTTTGAGCCGCTCCTCCAACGCTTTCACTTGCGCACCAAGCGCCTTGGCGCGTGCAATCAATTCCTCAGTTTTCCCTTTTTCAGAGGCATCGACCTGGGGCTTCAAAATCCTTGCGATCTTCCCCTTTTCATCTTCAGGATCAAATTGCGGAAAAAATGACGCGCCGGCGATACAGACGGCGCACAAGAGGATATAGAACGCCACAATGGCGAATACAGACTTCCCGCCGCTCAACGTGCCGAGCGGCGGGGCGTCCAGCAACATGAACACGACAGCTCCCAGCATCGCAAAGCCGAAGAACAGCATCTGGAACACGAAGGGGAACTCGAGCGCGCTCGAAATGCCGACAAGCGCGCCGCCGACCACCAGACCGATCATCAGCTTCTTAATCACATTCCCCATGCAGATTCTCGTTCTGTCAGCAGGCGCTCCGCATCCAGTTTACTTGGCCCTGGCAGGAACAGGACTGCCTTCGGGTTCGCGTACCTTCGAACTGGATGACCGAAGAGCCACAAGCACAGCCAAACTTACCACGGCAAAAAAAACGGCGGTAATCCCCGTAATCCACCAAGCGGAATACGATAACGTCGGCGTGAAGGATTCCGCGGTGAAGTCGGGTATCACACTATAGGTGTGGTAGTACTTTTTTGCCAGGGAACGAACGGCGCCCATCAAGCCCATCGTCCAGATTGAAATGAACGCCAGAAAAATCAGCACGAACTGAGAAGCAAAATCGATTTTCCCCCAGAGAATCGTGCCTCGTTTGATTGCCCGGTTATACACAACATAGTTGACGACCGTGGCAAACACCAATGTGAACATCGCGGAAATTTTTGCCGGCATCGACGCCAGGATGTCCCAATCCGACGGCAGCTCCAACCCTGCCGCCATATCGGCGCCAGTGGCCACGAATCCACGAGGGGTGAGCCAGATCGCATCACTCACGATGATCATCAAAAAGCCGATTTTAATGACAGTCCTCGCAGAGACTGTCATCGGGATGAATCGGCCGAACAGAAACGGCGCCAGAATCAACGGCAGGAGGAACGCCAACGACTTCGGATCGGGAATCCAATAGACATTCATCACCGCGACCATGACAAAGGGCAACGCCACCATCACGATGGGAGCCAGGATCGTCATCCGGACATGTTCGGCCCCCTCAATGCGTTTCAAACTGAGCCAGCCGTAATAGTTCATGCCCAGGAACAGAAGCCCGATCATCGCGCCCTGCATTTCGAAAAACATTGAGAGCTGGTCTGCCATCATGTACGGGCAGAACGAAAAATCGTAATCGCACATTTCATACGCCAACAGTAATCCCGTAAAGGGCTGGAACAGCGTCGCACCCACGGCAATCAAACTTCCGACAAAACCCATCCAATCGTAATAGGCCCTCTCCTCTTGCGTTTTCGCCCCTATGTACATATAGGCGGCAATCAGGCCCGTCACAAAGCCTCCAAACGCCACGTTACCGTCAATCCGGTGGAGATTGAGCGGTATCCAGCTTTGGTTGGCAATCTTATCCCACAAACTGGCCGCTGCGAGGAGATCTTGCACCGGGATACCATCGGCCTTCACCGGAGTATTCATGAAGGACGTCGGACCGTTGATCACGAACATCGTGATCATGCAGATGAGGTTCAAGACCACACCGAGAGCGATATGGCGTCCCTTCTTCTCGCCTTTCCAGGTATCCCAAGTGTAGAAATACATGTACAGTACGATCGTCCCGCTGATGAACAGCGACGGGTAGATGACCGCGAATACCAGATAGAATTGGTTGATGAACCATGTGGTGAACTGCGGATATGTCGCGAGAAGCACGAAAATGAACAGGCCACCGGTCACGGCCGTCATGCTAAAGAGAATGACCGTGACTTTGGTCACTTCCTTAGCCAAGCGATCGTACCGAAGGTCTTGCTTCCGATAGCCCAGCCATTCAGAAATGACGATAAAGATCGGGGCGCCGAGAACAAAGGCCCCAAAGAGAGTATGCAGCTGGGCGACAATCCATACAGCGGTCCGATTTCCCGTATAGGGAAATTCCACCGAAGGCGAGCCGGGAGCTTGAGCATAGGCTACACCGCCGAACAATGCCAGTAATGCACAGGCCATGATGAGACTGCGTTGCCACGTTTTCATGATACTTCGCCGTCTCTTTCCGCTATGAACCTGTCCGACATTGAGAGATACGCATTTCTTCTCTTCCTCTATACAGCCGGCCCACTGAGAGACAGCTACGGCTTGTCCTCTTTTCCGGCTCCGAAAAACCTACTCTTCACTCTGTTCTCACCTTACGCCAATGCAGCCAACCAGAAACCTTGAGTGTGAGAAAGGTTGTGCGTCTTACAGAATATTGCCATTTCATCATGAACCGTGCGAGGGCTCAACGAAAAGCACTAACGGGGGGAGCGAGAAGATCCGGCCACAGCCGGAGAAGCGAAGAATTCGTTCAGATATTCCATAACACCGGAGGTTGCACGCCGCGAACACACTACTCGCTTGCCCGGGGCTCAGGATAAGCAAGCTCCGAGGTTATCCCTACAGCGGCCTCCGAGGCTGAAATACCGTTATTTGCCAGCCGAATCTGGTGCGGCCGGAGTTGCCGGAGCTGCAGCGGAAGTTGCCGAAACGCTCGCTGCGTCCCCCCAGGACTTCGTTCCGGCATCCCACCCCTTCCCGGCCAATGCATAGCTCGCCTCATACAACACGAGCTTCCAGATATCTTCGTCCGACAGCTTACTCTTCCATGCCTTCATCTTCGTATTGGGAACCCCTTCGGCAATCCGCCAGGCCCATACTGAATCGGAATAGAGCTTCATCCGGTCGACGACACGGAAATCACGGGCGCCGGCCTTGGTCGGCTTGCCATCCTTACCATGGCAGCTGGCGCAGTTTACGTCGGGGTTTGTTTCACCAATATAGAGCTTCCGCCCTTCTTCCAATTTGGCCGCATCGGTCCACCAACCGTCCGGCATATGCTTGTCAGCCCAATCTGCAGGAGCCGGAGGCGGCGGAACGATCGGCCCCTCTCCTCCTCCTCCTTCTCCACATGCCGCCAGAAAGAGCCCCATCCCCAGCAGAACCGCCAACTGAGAAACCTTCATCTGCCTCATAACCTTCAGCCGCTCCTCTTACTCAACCGCATCGATCAACACGTCATTTTCACATAAAGAAAAACGCTTCCACCGGGGAATATTCTAACCCGGCAAAAGCGCTAATTTTAACGGATACCGTGACGACACGCGCATTCCCCGCCACTTCGATTCACCGATCCATCGAGATGCACATCAGCCCCACGGACCGCTTCGGTTATTTCTTACTCTTACCCTGCAACTTGCCTCGTTTCTGCCCTTGTTTCCGCGAGGAACGAATCATCTTGATCCCGATGAACCCACCCACTGCGGCTGCCATTGCCCCGAACCCCACATAGAGCCACAGCGGCGTCGTATCTTTATGTGCGCAACCGGTCCCAAAATTGACCTGAATGATTCGCTCCGACTCTAAATCATTCGGATCAAACGAAACTTTGCGTTGTTGCTGCTCTCCATTGGCCTCGATCAGGAGTGGGTCGCCGAGGTTGTCGTTATGAAGATGAAATGCCGCCTTGTAATACCCGTTGTCATCGGTCTTGACGACTTGCCCATAGGAGATCCTTGTATCTTTGACAAGCACATCTACGTTCGCGCTGCTTTGCCCATCCGCTCCGCAAACCACTCCTTCAACCGTAAATCGATGGTCGGCTTCATGCGTTGCAGAAACAACCGAAGGAAGACCACCTACCATCGCAATGGCTAGAACCCACTCCCGCCATCGTGACTCAGGCTGTGCGATCTGTCTCCGCCTCACGTACTCCGGACTGACGCCTCTTTGGGCCTCCGAACGCTTGCTTGTGCCCCGCACAATGGAACGTATGCTCACCAACAATCTCGGCCAATTTTAAGGGTGGATTTTTAACATAGCCCCTACCCGTTGTCAACGAACAGCCGATCGACCTGACGGGAAGGTACGCCCATTTTCAAGCACTTGAATAGAGGTATCCGAGTGAAAACTGCGTACAAGAAAGTTCGCGTATCAAAGGCGATGGGAAGGAGTCGGACTTACAAAATTCCTCGTGACTTTGCGTCGGCGGCAATGCGTGCTATTTCGGCTTGTCGCTCTGACTCTTTCTTGGCGACCCAGATCTCCCAGGATTTCCCTGTGGCTGTGTCCTCCCCGGTGAAGGCGATCGCGGCAATCTGGTCGAAGTGAACTTGTTGCGCCGGTGAGCTGTCTGAGGGGGACATCTCGATATAGGAATCGGAGCCGTTCACCTGACGATTGAAAAGGTAGCCGCTGAGGGATTCGCCGGACTTCAATGACACCGTCACATCGCCCCGATAATCGAGCGCAAGCTCTACGGCCTCGGCAAGCTCCGCGAATGAAGTCGGCTGAAAAACACGGCCTTCGGGCGATCCGGATACGCCACCGCTGTAGTTCTTGGTATCGGTCATCGCAAGAGGTCGTTAATCGTGAATCGATATTCGTTAACTGAAAGAGCCTCAGGAACGTTCTCGTACGATTAACGTTGAACGGTTAACAATTAACGAGAAGTGGGGAGCATCGTCAGTTTGACGGTCCGGCCAAATCCGGACAGGGTACCGAATGTATCCTCCACGGCAGACGGTTCATACCCGCAATGCACCATACAGTCGGCGCATTTCTCATTACGGCCTGTTCCATAGTGATCCCACTCAGTGCTGTCCATCAGTTCACGGAATGTCTTTGCATAACCCTCTTGAAGCAAATAACAGGGCTTCTGCCATCCAAAGACATTATAGGTCGGATTGCCCCAGGGTGTGCATTCGTAGTCCCGCCGGCCCATCAAGAAGTCCAAGAACAGCGGCGACTGATTGAACTGCCATCCCTTCTTCGGATTGCCCAAAATACGGGAAAACAATTCTCTCGTGCGCTCCCGCTTCAGAAAATGCTGTTGGTCCGGCGCCTTCTGGTAGCTATACCCCGGCGAAATCATCATACCTTCGACCCCGAGCTCCATCATGGCATCGAAAAACTTCCGTACGCGCTCTGGATTAGCATCATCGAAGAGGGTCGTATTGGTCGTGACCCGATGTCCTCGCTTCAGCGCCGCCTTAATCGCCTTCACTGCCACGTCATAGACACCGTCACGACACACGGCTAGATCGTGCTCGTCCTTCAGTCCATCCATGTGGACACTGAATGTCAGGAATTTTGAAGGCTGATACTCGTCGAGTTTTCGCTCCATCAAAATCGCATTGGTGCAGAGATACACATACCGCTCCTGCGCAACCAGCCCACGGACAATCTTCGGCATCTCAGGATGGATCATCGGTTCGCCGCCGGGAATACTGACAATCGGGGCGCCACACTCCTCCGCAGCAGCCCAACACTGTTCGGGTGTGAGCCGCTTATCCAGCACATGATCAGGGTATTGAATCTTACCGCAGCCGGCACAAGCCAAATTGCAGCGGAAAAGAGGTTCCAACATCAGCACGAGCGGATACCGCTTCACCCCGCGCAGCTTCTGGGTGAGCACATACTTTGTGACAGTAGCCATCTGGGAAATTTGAACGGCCATTCTCTCTCCTCTTTTCCAATCGATACCGGGAACGGCGATCCCCGCATGGGGTTGTAAACGTTGGCGATTCTAACACTCAGTTGCGCCGCCGTCAATTTCCTTCGCGCCTTCAGCCAGCCAATTCTCTCCGAACCCTCCGCCTTGCGGTTTGCTCGCTCCCCCTCCTACAATAACTTCCTGCGAGGCTCCCATGCCTGTCACGATTCGTTCCATTCCGTGCAATGCGCCCGCCGCATACAACGCATGGCAATTCCATGATAACTCGGTGGAGTGTATCAATGAGTAAACAGGCATGAACCTGCTGAAGAGATGGTGGAGGTGGTTTTACCGGCAAAGCCGGCTCAACAAGGTTGTCATCGTTGGATTTCTAGCGGCGTTCGTGCTGTTTCTCATCCCTGTAATTGTGTCCTGGTTCAAGCCGACCCCTATCCATGTCGGTGTCGCACTCTACACATACGAACGTGCCTTCGTCCTAGAGGAAGGCACTCAGATATACTTTTATGAAAAACGGAACCTCGTATCGGATTGCAGCCTCCGGCGAGTGGAACAGGCACTACCGAAAGGCCGTGCCAGAACCCCCGATCCGCAATCCTGGGTCTTGATCAAGTTTCTCATTGAGAATGTGTCGGACCAGCCCATTACGACACTCCGTATGAACATCAAGTCTCCTCTGCTGCGCCCCACCACGCGGCTGTTTACGACACAGAACGTCGACGCCACAGGGACGTTGGAGGCAACGACTGTTGATACGTATGCGATTACAATTCCGGCCATCGCGCCGACGGTTTCAGCGGTTCTCATTGTGCAGACGCCCATTGATGAGAAATTGCGTCAGTTTATCTATGAAGATCATAGCCGGGTGACGATCCAAGTGCCCTACTTGTCAGCCGACCAGTTCGGAACATTTCCGCTCAAAGTCTCTCGCCTCAACGCCATGAAGATTCTGAATCGGGAGAGTGTATTGCGAACCGGTGACGAAACGTTCGCAGGAGAAAAGATGGACTTTACGATGCTCTCGGCCGAGGAGCCCGATCTGAAGGAGCAAGACACGCCGTATCAACTTCTTCCGAAGGCACGCACATGCCCCGAGGGAACGGCCGGCGACTGGTAGGGTTAGGGGATGGTTGTTTGGTTTGTTTGATCTTTTTCGTTTGTTTGGTTTATTCGGTAAACAAGAAATTCAATGAACTAAACAACCAAATAGACCAAATCAACCAAACAAACCACGCACGAAGTGCGGTTGTGGAGGCGCCGAGCGGGGTCGAACCGCTGCATCGCAGTTTTGCAGACTGCTCCCTTAACCACTTGGGTACGGCGCCCCAGGCACGCATTATAGTCCGGATAAAGAGTGAGAGGCTAGAGGTGAGATCTACCGCTTACTGGAAAGCACCGGAATTTCTTTTCCGAGCGTCGAAGGCTGATCCGACTGCGGAACCATCGGTTCCCATCCCTCGTTCGAGTGCACTGCCACCGCTCCATTCCCTTCAGCGTCTTTTTCCTTGGCCATCAGCTCAACCTCATGAATCAGCGTGTCCATCAGCTCTTCGATCGGTACTTTTCGGACGAGCTTGCCCTTCTTGAACAGGATGCCTTTCCCTTCGCCGCCTGCGATGCCTATGTCCGCTTCCTTCCCTTCGCCAATACCGTTCACAACACAGCCGAGGACCGACACATTGAGCGGCGTCTTGATATGGCCCAGCTTCTTTTCCAGTTCATTGGCTAACTTGACCACATCGATTTCCACACGGCCGCAGGTGGGACAGGCAATGACATTAATCCCCCGGTGGCGAAGTTCGAGCGATTTCAAGATTTCGAACCCCACCTTCACTTCCTCGACCGGATCAGCAGCGAGTGACACGCGCAAGGTGTCGCCGATCCCTTGCGAAAGCAAATATCCCAAACCCATGGTCGATTTGACCGCTCCGGTCATCGCCGTTCCGGCCTCTGTAATACCAATATGCACAGGATAGTCGGACTGGTGCGCAAACAGCCAGTAGGCATCGATCGCATGATGGACATCCGACGCCTTCAGCGACACCTTCATATTCGTGAACCCCACGTCTTCTAACGCATGGACAGCATTGAGCGCCGATTCGGCCAAGGCTTCCGGCGAGGGCCACCCGTACTTGTCCAACAGATCCCGTTCCAACGAGCCGCCATTGACACCCACGCGAATTGGAATACCGTGATCGTTCACGGCCTTGATGACTTCTTCGACTTTCCACCAGGCTCCGATATTGCCCGGATTGATCCTGACGCAGTCCACAATTTCAGCGGCTTTCAACGCCAGTCGATGGTCGAAATGAATATCGGCAATCAGCGGCACCGTCATCGCGGCTTTGATCTTGGGCAGCGCAGCCGCCGCTTCGTCGTCAGGCACAGCCACACGGATAATTTCGCACCCCGCAGCCTCTAACTGGCGGATTTGCTCGATCGTTGCTGCAGCGTCGCGGGTATCCGTCGAGCACATCGACTGGACGGACACGGGGGCGTCTCCTCCGATCTTGACCCTACCCACTTGAATCTGCTTGGTTTTCCGTCTCGTGATATGCATGGTTTCGTTAATCGTTATTGGTTAATCGTGAACCGCAACACATCTTTCTTGCGAATAACGCTTCGTGTTTAACGACTCACGTCCCAATTAGCTCCCCTGTTCATCTCCGTGCGAAAGGCGATCGCTCGATGAAACAAGCGTAAAGTCCTCTCGTGAAGAGGCCGGTGCCGTGCCGATCAGTTCCTTTACGCTCTGATAGATCCCTTCCGCCGTCAACCCATATCGTTCGCGTAGGAAGTCCTGCGGTCCTTGCTCAATGTACCAATCCGGCAATCCCAGAATCTTTGTCGTCACATGAGTAATCCCGCCTTCTGACAGGACTTCAAGCACAGCTGAGCCGAATCCACCCATCTTGCAGCCTTCTTCAACTGTGACCACGTACCGAACGCGCTTCGCCACTTCTACGATTAAATCACGATCCAGCGGCTTCACAAAACGCGCATTCACTACCGCGGTGGAAATACCTTCCTCTTCAAGCCGTTTCGCCGCCGTCACGGCATGGGAGACCGGCACACCGATGGCCATGATCGCCACCTCCGTACCGTCGCGCAACAACTCGCCCTTCCCGATCGGCAACGCCTTCTGCTCCTGATCCATGGTGACACCCAGGCTCAGTCCTCGCGGATACCGCACCGAGGCAGGCCCGTCATGTTGGATGCAGGTTTTCATCATGTGTTGCAATTCATTTTCATCCTTCGGCGCCATGACGACCATGTTCGGAACGTGGCGCAGAAACGCATAATCGAAGGCCCCGTGGTGCGTCGTCCCGTCTTCGGCAACCAGCCCGCCGCGATCGATGCAGAACGTCACCGGCAGATTTTGTGTGGCGACATCATGCACCACTTGATCGTATGCGCGCTGTAAGAAGGTGGCATACAACGCGACCACAGGACGGAGCCCCTGCGTGGCAAGACCTGCCGCAAATGTCACCGCATGTTGCTCGGCAATTCCCACGTCATAGAACCGGTCCGGAAACTCTTTTTCGAAAATATTGAGTCCAGTCCCCTCGCACATCGCAGCCGTAATCGCGACGATCCGCTTGTCTTTGCGGGCCAGCTTGACCAATGATTCAATGGCGATCTGCGTATACGACGGGCGTGCCGCTTTCTTCGCGGGTGCTCCGGTTTCCCGAATAAAAGGAGGGCAGGCATGGAACCACACCGGATTTTTCTCCGCGGGCTCATAACCCAGCCCTTTTTTCGTAATGACATGGAGCAGCACCGGTCCCTTCATCTTCAGCACATTCTCCAAAGTGGGCAACAGATGCTCGAAGTTATGCCCGTCGATCGGCCCCGCATACGTGAACCCAAGCTCTTCAAATAGCAGCCCGGGGAGGATCGCTCCCTTGGCCAGTTCCTCAGCCCGGCGGGCCCACTTTTTCACATCCTGCCCGATATGAGGAATTTTCTTCAACAGCTCTCCTGTTTCTTCCCGCATCTTGCCATAAAACTCACCGGTAAAAGTCCGGTTCAAATAGGAGGAAATAGCGCCGACATTCTTCGAAATGGACATTTGATTGTCATTGAGAATGACCAGAAAGTCTTTCCCGAGCCCTCCGGCATGATGCAGGCCTTCCAGTGTCATCCCTGCCGTCATGGCCCCATCGCCGACGACGCACACGACCTTGTGTCGCTGTTTCAACTGCTCACGCGCCTCGACCATGCCGTAGGCTGCGGACACGCCGGTTCCCGCATGACCGGCATTGAACGTATCGTATTCACTTTCTTCACGCTTGCAGAAACCGCTCAACCCTCCATACTGCCGAAGCGTGTGGAACCCCTCCCGCCGCCCGGTCAGGAGCTTATGCGCATAGGCTTGATTGCTCGTGTCCCACACAATCTTATCGTTAGGGGTGTTGAGCAGAGAGTGCAAGGCGACTGTGAGTTCAATCACACCAAGATTCGAGGCCAAGTGACCTCCGACATTGGACACTGCGCCGATAATCTGCTCCCGCAATTCCTGGCACAAAGCAGGATACTGCGCTAGCGATAGCCGTTTGAGATCAGCCGGGTTTTGAATAGTCTTCAAAATCGACATGAGAGATGCTCCTTTGCGTCAATACGTACGCGCATAACAACGAGCTGAGCCTTAATAACCACCGGTAGTGAGGCGCTGTAACGGCTAGATACTGTGACGGTGAGTTTCACATGGGAATCCCATGCTGTCAAGGGGTTAGCCAGCTTTCACCCTAGAACTTTCCAGATCATTCACGCTCCAAATCGATAGGTGAACAATGTCGAGAGCGTGAAGTCTGCTGCGCTCCCCCTAATGAAGTCGAGATTCTGGACCCCATAGGCTTGCCATACGAGATGTCGCATGAGACGGTAACTGAACCCCACCACCGATTCCACGACGCCCTTATCCAGTACCGGCGTACCCACGCCACGAAATGGTGAGGAGTAGTAATCGAGCTGCGTGGTGAAGGAAAGATTCTCCGACCACAGATATTCCACAGCGACAAGCCCGGATATCGTCGGATGGAGGGAGAGCCCTGCGATACGACCGGTCGGGATCACTCCGTTGAAATTACCATACACCACCCAGCGGCGGCCGAATCCTTTTTCAGCCGCCAGCCCCAACCCAAAATCCGGGCTGCCGCTTCCGAAGAATTGCCCTTCATCTCCTGTGGGAAGCTTGACCGCCGCGCGGACGGATACCGCCGGCATCGCGGCAGTCTCTGACAGCAACTGGTACTTGCTCATCACTGTACTATCGCCCAGGCCTACGGCTCCCTTCCGTCCGCTCGCGATGGTTCGCCCCCCTCGTGAAATGTCGAATACGTAGCCTGTATTGCTCAATGCGTCTCGAGCCGGCGCTATGCCGGTCGTTGCCCTTTCTACTGCCTTGATGGGTCCATCCATGAACCCACGATAGCGATGGAGCATGGGAACTTCCACGGAGAGTTCCCACTGTTCGGTCGCTCCATATCTGAGAAACAAACCGGATCGAAGGGTTTCAAACTTCACCGTCGCGCTGGCTTGAGGATTTTCGTCGCGAAAGATGCTGGCGGTTTCCGCGAATTCCAATCGAACGTCCAGCACGCCTTTCTTCAACACAGCGGCACGATCACCCGGCATATTCAGGACCAGCTGCTGGATCGGCTGGAAGTTCCTGACGGGAAACGGACCGAACCCCTCCGCATTCACCGGCACTGGCTGGGCACTGACAAAGAAGAGTATCCCGATGCACAGCACCGGCCAGAATATTGTGTAGCCCATACTGCCCCGCAATTGCCCATCAATACGGGAAGTCGAGCCCGGCAAAGACTGCGCCACCTTCCCGGCTGTAGCCATAATCGATCCGCCCGACGACATTGGGCTTGACGAGACCACGGAATCCTATGCCCGGTGTCATGCGGTAATTCCTAAATGCGATGTCTTTGAAATCGCGAAAGACCTGTCCGGTGTCCAAAAACGGCGCAATCTCAAAATCCGCCGTTACCCCCGCGATCTTCGCTCGCGCCATATGAATACGTTCTTCAATGCTCAGCGCGACAAGATGCTGATCGATAAAGCGGTCGACGCCGAATCCACGCAGATTGTTTTGCCCGCCCAATGAGCTTTGTTCGAAGAACGGCACCTGCGTTCCAATTGTCGCCTGCAGGTCCGCCCGCACAACGAGAATCGCGTGCTTCGACTCACTCGGGAACAGCTGCTTGACCTCGAGTCCATAACGGGAATAGATGGGATGATCGCCGTTGCGGATATTTTGGTTTACCTCAGCAAACGCCGTCACGGCCATCCCATCAGTCGGTAAAACAAGACTGTTGCGTGTGTCGTAATAGAAGGTCGCCCGATGTCCGAGAATGAGCGATTCGCCCTGTACTCCATCCACCGTGGGGTATCGCTCGACAGTAAAGGGGAGGTCGATGGCGCCCCGCTGCAAACGCACTGAGCGGAACCGCTGGCCGACGGAGATCTGAGTGACCTCGTTCGCGTAGACTCCGAATCGCCAGTTCACCCGTCCTTCGCGCGCGGTGTAATTCGTTTGGTCCGACTCTGAGGTCACTTGGCCTATGCCGAAAAACCGGGACGTGGCGTTTTTGAAGAACGAAGCGCCGAAGTTCAACGAGTAGCGCCCCTGGCTGAAAGCCGGGTCGGCATAACTGAATACCACTTTGCGCTCGATCTTTTCCGTGTAGGATCCGATGAACCGTGTTTCACGCCCCCCGGGATCGTACCGGAACACGTTGATGACGCCGCGTGCTCCCACGATGGAATTGTGAATGAGCATCGGAGCGACGATATATTTGAGCTCCCCGTCGGCATCAGAGGTCAGAATCGGAACGATTAACCCCGCATCATTCCCATCGTTCTTGCTGGTAGACACGGATGGAATGGGAAAGTATTCAACATCAGCCCGCGCAGGCTCCACCCGCACGACGCCGACCCCTGCGAGGACACACACAAGAAAAACACCGATGCTGAGCAAGGCCGTCATGAGCGTTGAACTCGACGATGTTATGGGGCTTTGATTTTATTGGATTTCTCACGAAGCTGATCGACTAAGCCGTGGTAGGATGAGGCATGGACGATCTTGGTGAATTGTTTTTGGTAGTTGCTGATTAAACCGATGTCCTGGATCACCACATCGTAGACACGCCAATTCTTTTTATCTTTATTGACGAGTCTGTAATCGAGCTTCAGTTCCGATTTATCCGCCAGGAAGAGCTTGGTCTTCACCTCCGCATATTCCCTTTCCCCTGCCTTTTCAACCCGCTCGTTCACATACTGCACCCCTTCGCCGGAATACGTTTCGATCTGTTCCCGATAGGTATTGATCAAGAGCGTTCGAAAGAGCGCCACAAACTCCTGCTTCTCCTGATCCGATAACTGCTTCCACGGCGCCCCAAGCGCGCGGAGGGACATTTCTTCAAAGTCGAACCGTTCGACGACGGCCTTTTCAATCAACTTCCGGCGCTCTTCAGTTTTGGCAGGCTGTTTCAAATCCTTATCCTGTACGACTCTGAGCAGCTCGTCGATGGTGGCTTTCATCGCATCAGTCGCCGCCCCGGCCCATACAGTCTGCGCGACTGATCCGGCGCACAAAAACAATACCAGGGCAACCCCGATGGACACTTGTCGGCCAACACCCCACTTTCCCACAGCGGCGCACATCATGATTCGTGCCTCCTTCTTGTTTCTCTTTCACAATCATCAAACACCCGGCACAGACCCCTAGTTTACTTTACCGTGGACAAACTGACCTACCAACTGTTCGAGATCAAGGCCGGATTCCGTTTCGCGGATTGTATCTCCAGGCTTGAGCAGGTCCCCACCCCCTCCGGGCGAGAGCGCGAGGAATTTTTCTCCGATGATCCCCCGCGATTTGATCGACGCGATTGTATCCGTATAGAGCTTGACGGTGGTGTTGACCGCCAGTGTCACCTTCGCGCGATCTTCGACGAGCGTAATGCCTCGGATTCTGCCGACTTCGACACCGGCGATTTCGACCGCCGTACCGGGCTTGAGTCCCGAAGCGCTGTTGAACTGCGCCGAGACTTCATAAACGTCGCCGCCGACCATCTCGAGTTTCCCCAGCTTGATCGAAAGATAGGCAAGGCACACGATGCCGACCAGCATGAACACGCCGACCACCATCTCCAGCTTGGTTTTCTCCATACTCACTACTCCTCTGTCACGCGGCGCGCGATCAGGACAACGCCTCAGCCTCGCCGACCGAAATGAATTCATGAATCTCAGGATCGGCCGTCCGCTGGAACTCAGCGGCCGTAGCCATCAATGCAATCTTGCCTTTCTGAAGCATCGCCACCCAATCAGAAATCCCGAAAATCTCCGGAATTTCATGGCTGACCATGACCGCCGTAAAGCCGAAACGCCGGTGCATCGTCACAATCAAATCGTGAATCGATTTCGCCATCAAAGGATCCAACCCGGTCGTCGGCTCATCGAAGAGAACAATCTCCGGTTCCATGACCAATGCGCGCGCCAATCCCGCCCTCTTCCGCATGCCGCCGCTCAGTTCGGCTGGAAACTTGTGCCCCATCCCCGCCAACCCGACTTGCTCCAGTTTTTCCTCGACCCGTCGCGCGACCTCCGGGCCTTTCATCCGCAGCTTCTCACGCAACGGGAACGCGACATTTTCAAACACCGAGAGCGAGTCGAACAGCGCCGCGCCTTGAAAGAGCATTGCGAACTGTTTTCGCACATCGTTGAGACGCCTACCGGACAAGCGGGAGATTTCCACATCGCCGACCCATACTTCGCCGCGATCCGGCTGCAGCAGTCCGATCATGTGCTTGAGCAGCACACTCTTTCCCTCTCCACTGCGACCGATAATGGTCGTGAGTTTGCCGACAGGAATCGAAAGATCGACGCCTTGCAGCACCGGCTGCCCACCAAGTTTTTTTTCGACCCCGATCAGTCTGATCATAGGTGTTACAGCAAGACCGAGGTCAGAAAATAGTCGACCACGAGGATGAGCACCGACGACAAGACCACCGCCTCTGTCGTCGCGCGCCCGAGTCCCTCTGCGCTCTGTCTCGTGTAGAACCCTTTATAACAGCAGACCCAGCTGATGATCAGCCCGAAGCTGATCGACTTGAGAATTCCGCCATAGACGTCTTTCCATTCCACAGCCGAGTCGACCGAGTTCCAATAGGCTCCTTCACTGATGCCCAACAAATCCACTCCGACAAGTGAGCCGCCGTAGATGCCGACCACGTCGAAGATGGCCACAAGCAACGGCACCCCGATCAAGCCGGCCACCAACTTCGGCGCGATCAAGTATTGCAGCGGATTGATCGCCATCGTGTCGAGCGCGTCGATCTGTTCCGTAATCCGCATGATGCCGATCTCGGCGGTCATGGCCGATCCGGCCCGGGCGGTCACCATCAACGCGGCCAACACCGGCCCCAACTCCCGGATCATACTCAACGCCACGGCCGAACCCAGCAACCCCTCGGAGCCGAACTTCCGCAAAGTGTAATAACCTTGAAGCGCCAGGACCATCCCCGTAAAGGCCGCAGTGAGGACGACGACAAATGTGGATTTGTATCCAATGAAGTGGAGTTGTTTCATGGTTTGATGGAACCGAAACGGAGGCTGCACCAGCCAGGCAAACGCTGACAGTATAAACAACAGCATGCGGCCCATCTCCTGGACACGAATGACCGCCCACGCCCCCACCTGTCCAATCACATTCGTCATCAGTTATCTCAGGAGGCTGCCCGAATAACGCCATTCTGCTGCGGCGAAGGATTACTCGGAAAGGCTCCTTGGTCATCCAAGAGATTCAACATCGATCTTCGCATAGCGCTGAAACCATTTTGTCAATCCATCTGCTGCCACACGGCTCTGTTTTCGCAGCCGATTCAGCCCTTCGATGCTGGAGGGGCTTCCGACGACCGCCTGCATGCCTTTTAGCCAGCCAGTGGGCCTGAGAAAGAGATTGAAGTCAAGAGGAAGATCTTCATCTACTAAATCGGAAACTGACCGCACGATTGCCATAGGAATGCCTCGCCTCTGAGCGGCCGCGGCCACCGCAGCACTTTCCATATCAAGCCCGGTCGCGCCGGTCAGACTACGCAGCCGGCGCTTGTCCTGCGCCTGCCACATCACGGTCTCCGATGATACGACCGTTCCAACTCGCGCAACCAACCCTGCAGCCTGTGCCACAGTGAGCAGACGCGCACGGACGGCTTCGTCGCAGAGCACACGGTCATCACTTATCGTCCAAGTTCCGTCGCCATGGACAGACGACACCGCTGTGCCGACGATGAGATCACCCACCTGAGCCGGCACAAGCGCGCAGGCAAAGCCCGTGGATATGACTAACGACATGGCCTGTGCCTTCAAGACCTTCTCCGCAACGATACCGGATGCAGCAGGACCGACGCCGGTTTGAATCAGCCAATACGTGTGGTCCCCGTGCCGGCCGATACGGCAGCGGACTCCGGCGACGGTCTCGACACGATCTGCGACGAGCGCGCGGCGAACCGCCTGGATTTCCCAGTGATTCGAGGCAAAGATAGCGATGGGATTCACTCCAGATCCTGAGAGGGGTTGCCCCGTGCCAACGGATGTCGCCGGCGGGCGCTTCAACGATCGGCTCGATGACACCCGGATTCGAGTACGCGCTGCCGTACTTCGTCGGCCCTCATCTTCCCGCGTGTCCGAAGATTCCTATACATCGCCAAGGCCCACAACGGGAAATACCGGCAGTACCAATGATAGCGAAGATAAAATACCCGGGGGAAACCGGTGCCTGTGTGGCGGACCTCTTCCCACGAGCCATCCTTCATTTGGTGACGAAGCAGATATTGGATACCGCGAGCGACACTGAAGGCATCGGTCATCCCGGACGACATGAGTCCCATAACAGCCCAAGCCGTTTGAGAAGGCGTACTGTCCCCCTTCCCGTTCCATGCAGGGTCCCCGTAAGACAGGCAAGACTCGCCCCACCCGCCATCGGGATTCTGCTTCGACTCAAGCCACGCGACAGCACGGTGAACATAGGGCTCAGAATGATCGACTCCGATCGCATGAAGACCCGCGAGGACCGACCAGGTGCCATAGATATAATTGACGCCCCAACGGCCGTACCAACTGCCATCGGCCTCTTGCTCTCGCTTGAGGAACCGGAGCGCCGGCGCCACGGCTGGGTGGGTTTGATCGTAGCCCAGCGCCGCAAGCATTTCGAGGCAACGTCCGGTCAAATCGGATGTGCTCGGATCAAGCAAGGCATGGTGATCGGCAAATGGGATATAGTTGAAGACAATTCGATTGTTGTCCTTGTCGTAGGCGCCCCACCCGCCATCGGACCCTTGCATAGCGAGCACCCAATCGGTTCCCCGCCGGATGGATTCCCGCAAGTCGATGCCCGGAGCCATCCGGACTTTCGACAACGCCATCAACACCACTGCAGAATCATCCACGTCAGGATAGAGTTCGTTCTCAAATTGGAAATACCAACCTCCCGGTTCCGCACCGGGAGACGAGAACTTCCAATCACCAACGGCCTTCGTTTGGCGCGAGACCAAGTACGCCGCTGCTTTTTGGAGTGACGGGTGGTCCTCCGCCATTCCGGTTTCGATCAAGGCGTTCATGAGCAATGCCGTATCCCATATTGGAGAGTGGCACGGCTGAAGATGCAGCGCCTCGACGCGCCGATCACCGATCGATACCGTGTCGTAGACTTCCAGCGATTCGATCTCGTGCAGCGCCTTGCGCACCAATGGATCGTCGACTTGATAACCGAGACAGCGAAGAGCCACGATCGAATTCGCCATGGCTGGATAAATCGCCCCCAAACCGCCGCTGCCCTTGATATGTTCCAACATCCAGGTCGCTGCTCTATGCAAAGACTTTTCACGCAACCAACTCAACGGCATCCGGTCATACAGTTTCAACACCCTGTCCAGTTGGACGAAAAAATTATGCGGCGTGAACCACCGCTGATCCTTGTTGAAGGGCGGCGCATTGCGATAGCGAATCTGCGATCGGGGTGTGACATACAGCTCGTCGATCCCCTGCTCCCGAAGAATACGACAGACAGGCTGGTTCGCGAATACCACGAGCAAAGGGATCAAGACGGCGCGCGACCAATAGGAAATCGCATAGATGCTGAAGTAGAACCGTTTCGGCAAAAGCATGATCTCGGGCGGCATGCTCGGAACACCCTTCCAATCGTATTGTTCGAACAGCGCCAGGGTGATTTTTGTAAAGACGTTCGCGCACACGACGCCGCCCATCCCCAAAATACAGTCGCGGGCCCGAATCATCGAAGGCTCGTCTGCGGATATGCCGCTAATTTTCAAGGCGAAATAGGCTTTCACGGAGGCGCTGATTTCTGAAGGCCCTCCGTAGAAAATCGACCATCCGCCATCAGGCAATTGCATGGCACGGAGGTAACGAACCGCTCGCCGCTCCCTTTCGGGATCGACTCGATCGAGAAACCGCCGAAGCAAGAGATATTCAGCCGTCAGCGTCGTATCGGCTTCCAGCTCCGCAACCCAGTACCCCTCCGACGGATGTTGCTTGGACACAAACCAGGCTTGGCTGCGCCGGACCGCGTCGTCGAGCGCATCCACATGACTGATCGACTGACCGGCAGTACGCCGTGTCGCAAGATCGACGGATGCTGCGATTTCAAACTTATCCGACACCAATCGCAACGGCGGGACGTTGGATGGTTCAGTCGCCAGCCCAAGCGTCTCAGGAACGGAGACGAAGAGGCTATCGGATAGACGATCCAGAAGCGTTCGAATCAACTTCATCGTATTGATCTGTAGTTCGCTGAAGATGGATGGGACAACCCAAACGGCCCACTTCGTCCCCTCGACGCTCGATCTCCGAGCAATACGCTCGTCAATCGTTCTTTCTTCGGGTATATAGCAGACGCCCTACGCTAAGGTCAAGAAACAGAGCGACGGAAGTCCTCTGAAGTACGAATGTTTTAGCCAATTCTGTCTGCTCAGGCCGACTGCAAGCTACCCAGTTTGACCGAGACGATTTTTGAGATGCCCGGCTCTTCCATGGTGACCCCGAACAACGAGTCTGCAATGGCCATCGTCTGCTTACTGTGGGTAATGACCATGAACTGCGCGCCTTCGGAGAGTTCGCGCAAGACTCCGGTAAATCGCCCGATGTTCTCTTCGTCCAGCGGCGCATCGATTTCATCAAGAATACAAAACGGCGTCGGCCTGATCAAAAAACTCGCAAAGAGCAAGGCCATCGCCGTCAAAGTCTTCTCGCCTCCCGAGAGCATAGTGATACTCTTCAAACGTTTGCCGGGCGGCTGCACGACAATATCGACTCCAGGCTCCTGTGGGCCTCGGTTTTCCGACGTCTCCTCCATAGGCGCTTCGACCAACTGGAGCTCGGCCCGGCCACCGGGGAAAAACTTCACGAAGACTTCGCCGAATTTCTGTTGGAGTTCGGCAAAGGTGCCGGCAAACATGTCTTTCGTCGTGCGGTTGATGCGTTGAATAATTTCCTTGAGCGAGCCGATAGACGTGGATAGATCCTGCTCCTGCGTCGTCAGGAACCGGTACCGTTCATCCAACTCTTGATGCTCATGAATGGCCGCTAAATTGATCGGCCCAAGGCGGTCGAGCTTCTCCCGAATCTTCTGCAATTGCTCCCTCAGCGCGGATTCATTGACTGCCGGTTGGCCCTCCAGGACCGGCTCTCCCCCGATGGACAGCTGTCCGGGTGTCATCTCCACGACCGGGGGATCGGCCAGCATCGTAAGATCAACTTGGTACGTTCCTAACAGCGTGGATTCAACCGTTCCCAACTGCATCCGAATTTCTGCTTTTCTGACCTCCACTGCCATGCGGGATTCGCGCAGAGACGACACCGCGCGTCGAATATCCTCCAACCCGGCATTGAGCTGATCAGCCGCCGCCATGTCCTTCGTTTGCGCTTCTTGAAGTTCGATCAATCGAGCCTTGACCTGAACGGCCGACTCGCCGAATTCGCGGCAACTGGCTTCTTGGCGCTCACGTTCAACCCGGCTCTGCTCGATCGAGGCGGCAAGCCTCTCGATATGGCGCGTCAGCGTCTCAATGCGTGCGGTCGCGTCATGCTGTTGTTGCTGAACCCTCACAAGGTCGTGCTGGCGATGCTCACGGGTCGTCCGAATTCCCTGCGCCACCAATTGCGCCTCCGTGAGTCGCTGCTGGAGTCCCTGCATGCCGTGATCAATCTGTCCCACCCGTTCGCGTACACGGCTGAGTCCGGCTTCCTGGCCGGCCTTTTCCGCCATCCACTGGGCAAGCTGTGCTTTGCCTGAGCGCAGGTCATGATTGAGCCGCTCCGCCTCGGCCGAGCCTCGTTGCGCATCGCTCATCACTGTATCGATTCGCTGAGATAAATCTCCCAGCACATGCTGGAGCCCGGCTTCGTCCTTCTGCAGCGAAAGCCCCCGCATTTCAGCGTCTCGCAGTGCTTCCACGAGTTGTCGATGTTGTTCGCGCAATTCCTGCCCCTGCGCCAGCAATTGGTCCCGTCGCTGTTTTCCTTCTTCGACACATCGCGTCAGCGAGACGATCTGGTCTTCCAACTGAAGCATCTCCCGGCGACGTTGCAGCAGTCCTCCCACTGTGCCGGCCTGTCCACCGGTAATGACCCCGGCCGCATCAAGAACTTCTCCTGCGCGTGTCACAAGCACGGGCCCATCGAGCGCAGAACAGGGCTGTTGTTCCCACAACACCGTTGCGTCCTTGAGGGTTTCGACAAACACGATTCGATCGAAGAGATAATCGCGGGCCGTTTCGCGCCGGCCATCCACATGGATCAAATCCACCGCGCGTCCAACCACACCGGGCCGGTGCTTCATAGCAGGCCACCACTGCAAGGAGACCGAATCCCGGGCTGTCCATCGAGGATGCTGAGGAATGAACGTGCCCCTACCAAGGTCTTTCCCTTTCAGAAATTCGATCGCCTCGCAGGCCGCGTCGGAATTATCGACAAACCATCCCCTGACCCGTTCTCCCAAAATCGCTTCCACCGCTCGGTCCCATCCGGGAGGCACGACCAACCACTCGGCAATGGCATCGTGAACCCCGGCGCACGTTTTGAGAGCCGTCGATTCTTCATCACCGCGCCGCCCATAGCCCATATCTTCCTTCACAACGCCTTGCAGCGCTCTGAGGTGAGAATCCACTCCGGCCAACTCTTCCGATCGACGAAAGATCACCTGCTCAGCTTCGACCAACTCGGCGGACAGACGTTCGCTCTCTTCTTCAACAACTTGCCCCTTTCGGCGCAGACCGGCAATCAATTGCCCGGCATCATGAGAGGCTTGTTGAAGTGCCTGGCGTTTATCCATCGCCGTCGCATGCTGCAGACGAATGTCTTCCTGTTCGCGGGCCAGCCGGTCTTCACGATCCGCTGCCTCTTGAATACGCGTGGCCAATTGCATCAGCGTCTGTTCGGTATTGGCGACCAAGACCGCCAGGTTGAGTACGTCCTGCCTTCCTCGTTCCTCTTCAGCCAGGGCGGCCGTTCGTTGCTGGACCAGCTCCTTCATCTCCAGATCGAGCGCCGCGAACGCCTGCTCCCGCTCTGAACATTCTCGTTCGAGCGATGCCAGCGCGTCCTCAAGCGCCGCAACTTCCGCCACGTTCTGCTGCCGCTCCTGGGTGAGACGCCGAAGTTCCTCCCCTCCCTGACTCTGCTGCTGCGCATAGAGCTCACTGCGATTGCGTTCTACTTCTGCGGCCGTCAACGCTTGGGCCTGTTGTTGTTCGACCTTCGACAGTTCCTCGCGTTGCCGCCCGATCGCCTCGCTCGCCGATGCCATTGAGAGTTTGATGCGCTCAAGCTCTGTATTCAACCGAGCCAGCTCGGCGGACTGCTCGGACTCCTGATCTTCCAACCTCTGCAGTTCCGACTCCACTTCCTTCAGCGTCGCTCGCAAGGCACGGTATTCGTGGGTCAGTAACTGGATCTCCAACAACTTGGCCTCTTGGTGCAATGCCTGATAGGACCGCGCCTGCCGCGCCTGTCGATCAAGGGCATTTAACTGCTTTTTCACTTCTGCAATGATGTCCCTCACCCGCAAGAGGTTTTGGTGTGTCACATCCAACTTACGCAACGTTTCGGCCTTTTGTTTTTTGTAGCGAACGATGCCGGCGGTTTCTTCGATCAACTCGCGCCGGGCTTGTGGTGTCGCGTTCAGAATTTGATCGATTTGCCCTTGCGCAATGACGGTATGTCCTTTTGTTCCAGCCCTGGTGTCCAGCAGGATGCTCCGGACATCCTTCAACCGGCAGGCGGTTTTATTGATGAGGTATTCGCTGTCGCCGTTACGGTATAGACGGCGCGTGATCATGAGTTCTTGATATTCCGACAGCTGGCTCGAAAGACCGGACAGGGGATCCACATGGATCTGATCAAGCCCGCTGATTACAAGCGATACTTCGGCCAGGCCGAGAGGCTTCCGCATTTCGGTCCCGTTAAAGATGACATCTTCCATTTTCTCGCTGCGCAGGGCCTTTGTGCTCTGCTCGCCGAGTACCCAAAGAATCGCATCGACGACATTGCTTTTCCCGCTCCCGTTCGGGCCCACGATGGCGGTGACGCCTTCGGGAAATTCGATCCGGGCCTCCGCGAATGACTTAAACCCCGTCATCTCGATAGATTTCAAATACATCGACGACTCCTTCGTAGCATGCCGCGAGAAAACTCACACAACTAAACCGCTCGGTTGTGTAGCACGAATCTGGAGGAAAAATCAAAATAAAACACTGCCGGTGGTAGGCACGAAGAGAAAGACCTACAAGATTTGGTGAGTGAGGCTGATGTCGAAGAATTCGGTTATCCCGCCCGAGCCCTAACAGATTTCTTGAGGGACTCGATGGTGATCAGTTCTTTTGGAAGAAGAAACTCCACGTCTTCTTCAATCACCGTCAGGTCTTGGACATCTGCTGCCCCGAACGTCTTGAGATATGCGACCACCTCTTCGACCAGAACCTCGGGTGCTGACGCGCCGGCGGTGATTCCGACAGCATCCACGTTCATAAGCCAGATCGGATTGATGTCGGATGCGGAATCGATCAGGTAGGACGCAATCCCGCACTGCTCTCCCAACTCACGCAGACGGTTGGAGTTCGAGCTATTCGGGGAACCGATGACGAGAATGACGTCTACCAGCTTGGAAAGCTCTTTGACGGCATTCTGGCGGTTCTGTGTCGCATAACAGATATCCTCCTGGTGTGGCCCTTTGATGTGTGGAAACCGTCGATGGAGCGCGCCAACGATATCCCGGCACTCGTCGACGCTCAACGTCGTTTGCGTGACGTACGAGAGATCGTGAACGTTATCGACCTGCAGTTTCTCGACATCGGCCACTGAGGAGACCAGATGGAACTTGTCCGGTATCTGTCCAAGCGTCCCAATCACTTCGGGGTGGCCGGCATGGCCGATCAGAATAAGATCATATCCTTGTGTATAGTCGCGGTTGACCTCATTATGCACCTTGATGACCAGCGGACAGGTGGCATCGATCACATGCAGCCGCCGCCGATTCGCTTCATCCCAGACGGACTTGGCGACTCCATGAGCGCTGAAAATCACGACCGAACCTTCCGGTACTTCTCCCAACTCTTCCACGAACACGGCGCCTTTGGCACGAAGGGAATTCACGACATGCCGGCTATGGACGATTTCGTGCCGCACGTAGATCGGCGCCCCGTACTTCTTGAGCGAGAGATCGACGATATCGATCGCCCGGTCGACTCCTGCACAAAACCCCCGTGGATTGGCAAGATAGATCTCCATAACTGCCACATCTCCTTGATTCGGCGCAGGGCCACATCTTCTCTGATCACTGCCATCCACCTTACGTCAGAGCAGCCGACCTCGTCAACACAATTGGCCCGCACTTTATTTCTCTGCCCTTCTCACGTGTACCCAATTACGGGGGCAGGAACCATTTGTCAAAATGACCCATCAGGGCACTACGCGCAAATGGTTCCTGCCCCCCTGCACCCTATCCTACTCTCTCTCAGGGGTGGCCTGGTTGATCCTCAATTGCGCGCGTCGAACGAGCACATTCCTATCGTGCGCGTTCCGCGAGCAAGAGGACGACCAGGCCACCCCCACTG
>CAZVEZ010000016.1:0-27975 GCA_964626135.1 uncultured Nitrospira sp. | reverse complement strand
CCAGATTGTCAATCTGGAGGTCGCGGGTTCAAATCCCGTCGGCCCCGCCATTTTCTTCTGTGTTTGCTAGACTCTGTAGGCAGCACTGCGAGTATTTCCTAGCAGAATGCTGAAAAAGTCCGCCAGGGTTCATGTATGAAGGCGAACAGCCCCACTCAAGTGCGGCACGTGCCTCCTCGCCTCTTTGTTTGTTGCCGCCTTGCTGAAAGGATTTTTGAGCGCTCTGTGAACGTGATTTCCTGTTGAGTCAGACATGTGAACGATCGATTTTTCGCGTGCCAAGAGAGTTTTTCCACAACCTAAGCTAAAGCCGGGAAAGGTTTTCTCCGCATGTTTCAGACGGGCCTTATCGGAATGGTGAGTTCACTCGGGGCAGTATCGAAACTCGTGCTCTTCGTCCTGTTGGTCTTCTCGATTATTTCATGGGCCATTATTTTCTTCAAATGGCGGGCATTTCGAGTCGCGGACCGCGAGGACAAACGGTTTCTAGCGCTGCTTGTGAAAACGCGGGATCTCGATGAACTGTATCGGCAAGTTCGGCGGATCGAAGGAAGTCCCAGCGCAGTCGTATTCGAGGGAGTGATGGAGCGTGCAGGGGCTGGACGATCCGGGGAAAGGGATGGCATCGGCTTGGAACCGGTTGATCGACATGTGATAGAGCGAACGGCGGCTCATCTCGGGCAACGTCAGCTTACACAGCTCGAGACCTATCTCCCGTTCCTGGCTACGACTGGAAACATCACTCCGTTTGTCGGGCTGCTTGGAACCGTCATGGGGATCATCGACGCGTTTCGCGAGATCGGGACTCAAGGGACCGCCAGTATTTCGGCCGTCGCTCCCGGCGTGTCAGAGGCTTTGATCGCGACGGCAGCGGGACTCTTCACCGCCATTCCAGCGGTGATCGCCTACAACTACTTCCTTACCCGGATCCGCAGCACGGCATTTCGGTTGGATTCGGTTTCCATCGAGCTTCTATCATCCCTCTCGACTCCTGCATCGAAGACGAAGCCAGTTCCAGTCGGAGTGCAAGGATGACTCTAGAGTCCCGTCACCGTCGGTTTCTCGCTGAGATCAACGTCATTCCCCTCGTCGATGTGGTTCTCGTCCTCTTGGTGATTTTCATGGTCACTGCGCCGATGCTGTATCGAGGCATGGATATTAAATTGCCGACTTCTGCCACGAATACGATCAAACCGGATATGCGCACAGTGCTCACAATCGAAAAGGATCAACGACTGTATCTCGACAAAGATCCGGTCGGGGTGGCTCAACTGGAGCAAAAATTGAAGTTCTTGAAACGGGACCATCCCGATGTATCGCTGTATCTGAGGGCGGATCGCGATGTGCCCTACGGCGTTGTGGTACAGGTCATGGACGGCGTGAAGAAAGCCGGGATCGAGAAAATCGGGATGGTGACGGAGCCGGTCGGGCCTGAGCATGTGAGAACGCCGCAAATGCCACGTCTTCCATCGAAAAAGAACTGACGCGACACGTGTCTGAGGAGGCTGGTTGCAATGACGTTCCAGGCGTCGGTCCAGTCGGGTCTGTGGTTCGATCAGGACGGTCAGTCCCGATTGTCCTCTCGACTCAAGCGAACGCTGGTGCTGTCGCTTGCGCTTCATGTGGTCGTCTTGTTGGTTGCAGTGGGGCTCCGGCTTCCACAGCAGGGTGAACGTCCGTTAACATCTGTGGAGGTGTCATTGGTCAGTTTGCCGACACCCGTAAAGCAAGCCGAGCCGGCAAAGCCGGTTCAACCAGTAAAGATTTCAGATCCGAAGCCGGCACCGGCTGTTAAATCTGTGAACCCAAGCGCAACCCCTTCTGTCGCACCTCCAGCAGGCGAGAAAAGAAGAGACATGTTGCGGGATCTTCAGCTTCCACCCGATGCACCGAAGTTTGGAGATTTGAGTCCTGCGACAAAATCGGTGGGTCAGCCACAGCAGGCGGCGAAGGCGCTCGATATCCCACGTGTTCCGGATGTCGCGCAAGACCAGGCCACGAAAGTTCAGCAGCGGTCCACTGTCAGTGATGACGTGAATCGTGAGTTAGAAGAAGAACTGAAAAAGATCAAGCAGTTTCAGCCTGCAGACAAGTTGGATATTCCGAAAGAGGTGAAGCCGAGCGAGTCGTCAGTCAAACCTGTGCTCCAGCAAGATGTGAAAGTTCCGGCGATCAAGGCCCCCGAGACGACTTTGAAGATCTTCGGTACGGCCGGGTCGAATCCTTATTGGGCTCGCGTGCAGTCTATTATTAGTAGTCAATGGGAGCCGCCGCCGGTCGATATGGCGGGACAAACCTATACGATGATCGTCAAATTCCGGCTTCAACGGGATGGAACGATCAAAGATGTCGTGGTGCAACAGTCATCCGGAAACGCCTACTTTGATATGGCGGGCCAGCGTGCCGTGTTGCGGCCGCGAGTCCTGCCTGTGTTTCCTGCCGAAATGACAGACAACTATAAGGATGTGGAAATGATCTTTCGCGTCGGAGAGTCGGTCGGATGACACAAGGGAAATTGATCGGCGCCTGGCTCGTGGGGGTATTGCTGCTGGCGGGAGTTGTCGGCATTCTTGAGTCTGGAGCGGCAGATGTCTTCCTTGAAGCCACTCGTCCAGACTTCCAGAAGATTTCTCTGGGCGTTGCGGGGATACACAATGCGGGAGGTCCCGACTGGCTAGGCGGACGAATCGAAGAAGTCCTTAAAAAAGATGTCAAGCGCTCCCTGGTCTTCGACCTGGTGGACTTGCCCGATCTTGGGATTCAGGCCTCGAATATCGGTAATGGAAACGGGACTGGCGCCAAGGCCGTATTTAAACAGGCGGCTGAGAAAGGTGTCTCGGTATTGGTCTGGGGAAAGGCCGCCATGAAGGCGGCACAGAAAGACGCCGACGTGAGCATGGAGGGCTTTGTCTACGACAGCGGCAGCGATGAAGTTGTGGGGGGCAAGCGTTACGCAGGATCACCCTCAGTTGTGCGGTTGATGGCACACCGTTTTGCCGACGAACTGGTATTTCGTTACACGGGCGAGCCGGGCATCGCGCGGACGAAGATCGCGTATGTGGCTGAACAGGGGAATGCCCACGAGTTATTCGTGATGGACTATGATGGTTATGATGCGCGCCAGCTCACCAACGATGGATTCCTGAATCTCATGCCGCAATGGTCTCCGGATCGCCGGTTCCTGGTCTTCACGGCCTATCGCAATCGTAATACGCAGGATATCGACATGATCGAATTGGCGACGGGCAAGCGATGGACTCTCATTTCTCTGGGGGGATTGAACATCACCCCGGCCCTGTCTCCGGATGGAAACTTCCTGGCATTTGCCTCCAGCCACGAGGGTAATTCCGAGCTCTATCGGTTGGATACAAGAACGAAAGTCCTTCAACGCCTGACTGTGAATCCATCCGGCGATTTGTCTCCCTCATGGTCTCCGAACGGGAGAGAACTGGTATTTGTCTCAGATCGGGGCGGCGGGCCACAGTTGTTTCTTATGGGCTCAGACGGGTCGAACGTACGCCGTCTGACTTTTGAAGGCGATTACAATGCGGCCCCGGCATGGTCGCCGCGCGGGAACTGGATCGCCTATGTGTGCAGGACGCAAAGAGAGTATAAACTCTGTGTCATCTCGCCGGATGGGCAGAAGCGTATGCAATTGACGACAGGATCGAGCGTCGATGATTCACCCTCCTGGTCACCGGACGGCCGGCATTTGGTGTTCAGTTCGACGTCCGATGGAAAGAGCCACATCTATATGATCGATGCCGACGGGAAGGGTCTGGAACGGCTCACCTTTCAGGGCACGCATAATCGTGCGCCCGCCTGGTCCCCGGCATCGTGAGAGTAGCAGGGTGGCCGCACCGGATGAACGAAGGTAAATGACGGAATTCACTAACCTAGAACAAGGGAGTACGATGATATGAACAAGACAGTCTATACATGTGGTGTAGCACTCGTGGCGAGCATGGCATTGATCGGTCTGCCTGCTTGCTCCAAAAAATCCGTGCAATCGGGCGGCGATTCTCAATCTACTCAGGGGATGGCAAAGGGGGACAGCTCCGATAGTTCCAGGTCCGGTGTCGGCAACTATCCTGACACCAGCGCGCAGTCTGGTGGCGGGGGACTTCGGGGCCTCGATAAGAACCCTTCAGAAGAGCGTGTGGGTAGTGGCACGATGCTGGCCAAGATAGACCCTTCCGGCAGTGCAGCTAGACAAACGGATGAAATTCTCGCCGAGCAGGCGGCCTCATCCGCAGCGGGTTTGCGGGATGTATTTTTTGCCTACGATAGCTGGGTAATTTCCGAGGAAGGACGCCAGGCGTTGACTCGCAATGCAGCGTGGATAAAGTCCAATCCAAGCGCGCTGATCAAGGTCGAGGGGCACTGCGATGAGCGGGGGACCGCCGCATACAACCTCGTACTCGGTGAAAAACGGGCGAAAGCTGCAAGAAACTATCTGGTCGAACTCGGTATCGGCGCAAATCGATTGTCCGTGGTGTCGTATGGTAAAGAGCGGCCGTCCTGCACCGAACACGCAGAGTCGTGCTATCAGCAGAATCGGCGTGGACATCTTGTATTGAAGACCGGGAAGTAGGCGATGTGCGTGTTGTCGGGGCGGTTGTGATTCCGTTGTCTGTGAAGCAGGAGCCGGAGGATTCCTTTATCATACATATGGGTGGAACAATGAGGAACCATTCGAATACAAAGGGAATCTGGGCGACGATCTGCGTGATCGGCGCCTTGTTGTCGACAGGCTGCATTGCCCAGCAAGCTGACCTCAAACACACTGAGAAGATTCTACAGCAGCGCATCAAGCAGTCGAGTGATGAGTCGGCACAAACCCGTGCGCGACAGAGCCAGGAGATTTCTGTGCTTCGGGAGCAGGAGTTGCCCCAATTGCGAGGAGAACTCGAAAGGGCGCTGCACCAGGCCCAGGAACTCCAAGGAAAGCAGGAAGACCTCAAGCAGCGCTCTGCGCAACTTGAGCAACAAACCAAGCGGCTGGAACAGTTGGCCGGCAAACTGGAGGCGGATAGCACGACTCGCTACAATCAGGTGCGTGAGAGCCTCAATGCGCAAGATGCCAAGAACAAGCAGGATCGTGATCAGCTCCGAATGGACATGAACGCTCGCCTTGACGACGTGACCCGGCAGATGGAGGTTGTTCGAAAAGAGATCATCGACGTCGTGCAAAAGACGAACAGCGGACTTACCAGGAGTCTCGACGTGCGTCTTGAAGAACACCACAAGGAGATCGCTGATAACCAGGCCAGGCTCGAACAGTTGTCCGCAAAATTCACGCAATTCAGTCAGTCTTTAACGGCGTTCAGGGATTCGTTGACAGGATTAAGCGAGCGTGTAAGCCAAGAGGAGCAGGAGAGTAAAGCATCGGCGGCCCATATCAATGAGATGAACAAGGCGGTAACCGGTCACTTAAGCGAAGTCAATAAGAGTGTCGCATCTGTGGCGCAAAAGTTCGCTGCACGTTTCGATGAGCAGGACCATCGTCTGCATGCCATTTCGAAGATCCTTGATCAGGTCTCGCAGGATGCGCATGTACGAGGGGGAAGCAAGGGGGGGGCACGTCAGTCGCCCACGAAGCCGGCTCATCGATCGGCGACGGTGCCTTCGGTTGAGTCCCAAAAGGTTGAGCAGGAACCGTCTTCAGCGTCGCTCCCTGTGCAAGCCGAAGCCGTAACGCCGGTGGTCGAATCTGAAGGGTCGCCGCGCTCTCAAGTCAACCAGAGCGGGGAGCGCTCGGATAAACTCGAGTACGAACGCCTGCTCACATTGTTTCGGGAAGGAGACTTGGATGGAGCCCGGCAGGGATTTGCCGCGTTTTTGCGTGACTATGAGCACTCAGAGCTCTCTCCGAACGCGCGCTATTGGCTTGGTGAATCGCATTACGGCAAGAGAGACTATAGACAGGCGATCGATTCGTATGACCGTGTTGAACTGGATTTCCCACGAAGCGAGAAAGTGCCGGCTGCGCTCTTAAAGAAAGGATATGCGTACCTGGCGATGAAAGATAAGAAGCGCGCCTCTTCGGCGTTTAAGCAGGTGGTGACGTTGTATCCACGGAGTCCAGAAGCAGGAAAAGCGTCCGATAAATTATCCCAGTTGAAGGAGTCACGATAACCGTGATGCACAAGAAAACAGGTGTAAGGAAGTTGGTTATACCTCTGGCTGGGGCGATGGTGTGGCTCACCGGATGTGCTAACCACGCGGACTTTGTGGAGTTGCGTGACCACATATCGACGGTGTCGAGGTCTCAAGATCAAGATCAAAAGAGACTGGACGCACTACAACGACGGTTAGAAGCCCTGGAGCGGGTCAGGGATAACGATTCCACCAGGCCGAAGTTCGAACCGAGGTTCGATGAACTGTCTGCACGGATACAAAAGTTAGAGAACCGATTGGCCAAATTCGACGAGGCAGCGGGTGTTCCGGCTGTGCCTAAGATGGAACCCATTCCTGGAGAGCCCGCCCGCTTTTCCAAACCGCAGAAGCCGACAGATATGCCGACGGTGATGCCCGGCGTTCCTGCGATTACTCCGACGTCGGCGTTCAATCTGGCGTACAACGACTATCTCAACGGGAAATACGATCTTGCCGTGGCGGGTTTTCAGCGGTTTGTAAAAGACTTTCCCGGCACGTCGTTGACGCCGAACGCCTATTATTGGTTAGGAGAGTCCTCCTATCAGCAGAAAGATTATGTGCATGCGATGCAATCGTTCGAGTATCTTTCAACGGAGTATCCGGGAAACGAGAAGGTGCCGGCAGCGCTTTTCAAGTTGGGGCTTGCAGCGGGAGAAACCGGAGATCTCGCCAAATCGAAGAAGAATCTCAAACGGGTCATCGAAGAGTTTCCCACGTCGGATGAGGCGAAACTGGCCAAGAACAAGCTGGCCGAAATTCGATGATCGGCTGTCCATCGAGATGGCTCGTGATGGCTCCCTTGTTTCCGGCGTTTCCTGGAGTCGAACGTCATGCCCGCCGCCAGTTGTTCCACTAAGATCCATGTCCTCCCGGGTGACGTCGTCAGCCGCATCGCGGCCGGTGAGGTCATCGAGCGGCCTGCCGCCGTCGTCAAAGAATTATTGGAAAACAGTCTCGATGCAGTGGGACGGCATATCACGATCGATGTGAAAGACGGTGGACTGGCCCTCATTCGAGTCACGGACGATGGAGAGGGGATCAGCCGTGCCGATCTTCCACTGGCTTTCGAACGCCATGCTACCAGCAAGCTTCAGTCCGATCGGGATCTCGCCTCGGTGACGACGATGGGTTTTCGCGGTGAGGCGTTACCGAGCATTGCGTCCGTCTCCCATGTGCTGGTGGCAACCGCAACGAGGCAGGATGCGATAGGAGCACAGCTCACCATGATCGCAGGAGCAGGCGGCTCTATCGTGGATATTCCCGCCGTGCCCGGCACCCGGATTGAGGTCTCCAATCTATTTTTTAATCAGCCGGCCAGAAAGAAGTTTCTGAAATCGACCACGACGGAGTTTTCCCATATCAGTCATGTTGTGCAACTCGCAGCCCTCGCCTGGCCAGCGGTGCATTTTCGCCTGACCCATAACGGACAGGAGATTCTCAACTATCCCGCCGTGGCAGCTGACCGTGATCGGATCTATCAAGTCTATCGTCCGGCGTTTCTCGATCGGACGATTGAGGTGCGGGGCCGGATACCGGGAGTATCGATTCGCGGCGTGATGGTTGATCCTCTTCATGCGCGGGCATCGAGAACGCCACAGGACTTGTTTGTGAATCGACGTCCCATCCGCAATGCAACGGTGTCTCATGCGGTGATGGATGGATATGGATCGTTTTTGCCCAAAGGGCATCATCCGACGTATGTGCTTTTTCTGGACATCGAGCCGGACCGACTTGATGTCAACGTGCATCCTACGAAGAAAGAAGTCCGTTTTGCAGAAACAGACGCGCTTCACCAGGTCGTGCGCCAGTCCGTCCGTCACGCACTGGATGGGACCGAACGGAAGGTTCTGCTGGGCCTCACGCAGACAGGGCTAACACGGGCAGTACCGGACTTCACTCCCACTGCCGAACAGCAGACCTCATCATACGGGGATTCTCACTCGGTTCCTTTGACGTCAACTCTCAAGCAGAACGCCGGGAGCGGGGTGAGCGACAGGGGCTCCCTATCCGGTGCCGTCGAGGGCAGTCAGTTAGCCTTCGCCCACGAGGCAGGGGCTGCGTATCAGCAGGCTGGAAATCCAAGCATCGTCCCGCTCGGACAGATACTCCATACCTACCTCGTGGCACAGGTGGGCGGAGAACTGCAAGTAGTCGATCAGCATACGGCACATGAGCGCGTGCTTTTCCAGCGGCTATGGCGAGCGTGGCTGAGCCGGGATATTTCCTCACAGCCGCTGTTGATTCCAGAGCCGATTGAATTGTCCACAGCACAGAGTACATTGCTGCTCAAGCATAGTGATGATCTGGAGAAACTCGGTCTCCTGATTGAACCATTTGGTGCGACGGCCGTAGCGATTCGTGGGGTGCCGGTCGGACTTGGCAAGGTAGATTCAGTCGTCCTGGTGCAGGACCTGATCGAGGATTTGACTGAGTGGAACAGTGCGTCGTCTCTTGATCTGCGAGTTCAACCTGTCTTGGCGTCGCTGGCTTGCCATGGAGCGGTACGAGCCGGACGCTCCTTGGCCCTTCCGGAAATCCAACAGTTGATTCACGATTGGGTGCAAGAAGGGTTGATCATGACCTGCCCACATGGGCGCCGCACGGCGTTTCGCCTTTCAACCGACGAGCTGGCCAAATTATTCGGGCGGGTTGGATGGTCATGATGGCCATTCCAGCGAGAGCGGCATGTCGTCTCTCCGAGAAGCAGGTTCGGTGTAAGCCGATTGTCGTGATGATCGGACCGACTGCGGTGGGGAAGAGCCGCGTTGCGGTCGAGGTGGCAAAGGCATTCGAGACCAAGGTGCTCACGGCAGACTCCCGGCAAGTCTATCGCGGGATGGATATCGGGACGGATAAACCGACTGTGGAGGAGCGCCAGGGTGTTCCCCACCGGCTGATCGATCTTGTCAATCCAGATGAATCGTTCAATGCAGGGTCATATCGACGTCAGGCGCTCGAAGAGATCGAAGGCCTCTATGGGGAACGCCGCCTTCCCCTGGTAGTGGGAGGCACAGGGCTCTATGTGAGAATCCTCCTGAAGGGCTTGTGCAACGCACCACCGACCGATCCGATTATGCGCGAAGTCTTGCGGCAGGAGGCCAATGACCGAGGCCATGATCATCTCTACGCGCGACTCGTGGCGGTCGATCCTGTGGTTGCAGCCCGATTGCACCCCTGCGACGTATCGAAAGTGATCCGCGCATTGGAAGTGCATCAGTCATCCGGTCGTCGAATGTCGGAGTATCAGCAGGAGCATGGGTTTGTCGAACAGCAATTTTCAACGTTGATCATCGGCTTGAACCGGGACCGCGACGCACTGTATCGGCGAATCGAAGAGCGGATCGATCGGCAACTGGATCACGGTTTGGTAGAAGAGACGAAGCATCTCCTGGCCCAGGGGTATCATCGCGACAGTGCGGCGATGAAGGGCCTGGGGTATCGCCATGTGGCTGAGCATCTGGCTAGCGAGTATGACGCCGTTGAAATGGTCCGGCGGTTCAAGCGGGATACGCGACAGTATGCCAAACGGCAAATGACGTGGTTTCGAAAGGAACCGGGGATTCAGTGGTTGACAATCGGAGAATCAGATTCGATCCAGCGCACGGCAGCACTGGCGATCGAACAGGTGAATCACTTTCTCGCCCAGCTTGGGGACCAAGGATGACACGACAGGGCAACACGTCCCGCGCAGATATCGGGATCATCGGCGGCAGTGGGCTCTATGACATCGAGGGGCTTCGGAAGGTCAAGGAACTGGCGGTCAAGACTCCATTCGGGATTCCCTCCGATAGGGTGCTGCTCGGCGAGTTAGACGGGGCTCGCATCGCCTTTCTCTCGCGGCATGGACGCGGACATCGGATCAATCCCTCAGAGATCAACTATCGCGCGAATATCTATGCGCTCAAGCGGCTCGGGGTCCGGCGGGTGATTTCTGTGAGTGCGGTCGGGAGCATGAAAGAGTCGATTAAACCCGGAGACGTGATACTGCCGGATCAGTTTATCGATCTCACCAAGCGGCGGGTGTCCACCTTCTTCGAGGGAGGGATTGTCGCGCATGTGGCGTTTGGCGACCCGGTCTGCGCCTCGCTCAGTGCGACATTGTTGGATGCGGCCCGTACGGTCGGCGCGACCGTGCATCATGGTGGCGTGTATCTCTGCATCGAAGGGCCGCAGTTTTCGACCAAAGGAGAATCCCGGTTGTATCGTCAATGGGGCGCGAGCGTGATAGGAATGACGAATCTTCCTGAGGCCAAGCTTGCACGCGAGGCAGAGCTCTGTTACTCCACGGTGGCATTAGCGACGGATTACGATTGCTGGCATGAGACGGAAGAGGCCGTCACCGTCGAGGCGATCTTGACCACGCTCCGTCAGAATGTCACGCTGGCCAAGCGACTGTTACGGACGGCTCTGCATGCGGTGGCCGACGTCAAGGAATGCGGCTGTCAGCGCGCGTTGCAGAGTGCTATCATCACCGCGCCAGACCGGATGCCGGTCTCGCTCAGACGGAAGCTGGCCCTGTTGATGGACCGGGTCGTTCCGATGAAGAAAGGAAGACAGTAAGTCATGGGAAAGTTGCTCGTCGTCGGATCGGTCGCACTGGATACGGTGAAAACACCCTTTGGGGAGGTCAGCGAGGTCCTTGGGGGATCGGCCACGTATTTTTCGACTGCCGCCAGCTACTTTACCAGTGTCGATCTCATTGCAGTCGTGGGAGAAGATTTTCCCCCGCGGCACCTCACGTTCCTCAAAAGCCGTGGTATCGATGTGACGGGGCTGGAACGGAGGCCCGGGGCCACGTTTCGTTGGAAAGGGGAGTACACGCATCAGTTGAACGAAGCGCGCACGCTCGATACGAAGCTCAATGTATTCGAAACCTTTCGGCCGAAGATTCCTGAGGCCTATCGATCCCCGGATCTGTTGTTCTTGGGCAATATCGATCCTGACCTTCAATTTGATGTGCTGCAGAAGCTTCCGCGTCCGCCCCTGGTCGCGTGCGATACGATGAATTTTTGGATTAACGGCAAGCGAGATGCATTGTGGCGGGTCTTGGAGCAGGTCGACATTCTGATCATTAACGACGGAGAGGCCCGAGCCCTCGGCGAAGATACGAATCTGGTCAAGGTTGCGCAGAAAATCCTCGCTCGAGGGCCCAAACACCTGATCATCAAGCGAGGGGAGTATGGGGTCTTGATGTTCAATGAGAAACAGGTGTTCGGGGCTCCGGCCTTTCCGCTTGAAGATGTGCGCGATCCGACCGGTGCGGGTGATACCTTCGCCGGCGGTTTCTTGGGCTACCTGACGGCGACCGGCAATCGTTCGGTCGAGGCCTTCAAACAGGCAATTATTTTCGGAAGTGTCATGGCGTCATTTACCGTAGAAGCCTTTAGTCTTGACCGATTGCGAATCCTGGACTACAAAGAAGTTCAAGAACGGTTTCGAGCCTTCAAGCAATTAACGCACTTCGAGGACATTTCGTGACGCAGGGTCGCTGTACAGGTTCGATTGCTCGCTCGTTCACTGTTCCGTTGCTTGCGGCGCTTCTGTTGTCCGGATGGTTACCCGGCTGTGCGACATCTGATGTGTCGGCACAGAAATCAAAAGGGTATTACCAGGAAGGTATTGCGAGCCTTGATCAGGATCAACAGAAGGCGTTCGTGGCGTTCCAGAAAGCCGTGACGCTCGATCCGAACAACAAAGAAGCACGATATGGGCTTGGCCATATTCTGGCGCTACAGGGTAAATTCTCCCGAGCGGAGCAGGAATTCAGAGCCGCGACGACGCTGGATGAGAATTATTCCGAAGCGTACACATACTTGGGTCAGGTTTTGGAGAAACAGGGGCGGTGGAAGGACGCGATTGCCGCGTTTCGTCAGGCATTAGCCAATCCCTTATACATTACGCCGGACCTGGCTCGATTCCATCTTGGCCGTGTGTTAGCTCACGAAAATGATTATCAGGGGGCGATGGAAGCATTTGAGGATGCCTTGGTGGTCAATCCGCCCAACGTTCCACCGGCGTTGTTACATTTGGAGCTGGGACGCACATATTACAAGCTGGGGTTCGAACGACGCTCAAAAGAAGAGTTGACGAAGGTAACAACGCTCGATAAGAGTGGTGAATATGCCGCAGCCGCGAAGGAACTCCTGACACGGATCAAGCCGTAGAGAGACGTCCATGGAATCGATCGGCGAATTTTTCAAGCAGGTGCGGGAGACCAAGGGGCTCACCATCGACGAAGTCGCGTCCAAAACGCGAATTCGAACTGATTTCGTGAAGGCATTGGAAGATGGAAATTTTGCGAAGCTGCCCGATCAAGTGTTTGCGCGCGGCTTTGTTCGATCCTACGCACGATCCCTCGGCCTCGATGAAGACGATGCGATCCATCGATTCGATCAATCGGCAGGCGCCTATTATGACAAGCATATCGAGCGGGAACGGTTAAGGGTCAGGCAGGCGGAAGAAGAGCGAAAGCGTAAAGCCAATCGGAAGGCTGTTGCGATTGCGATCGGCATCGCGATTGTTACGCTCATCTTTCTCTTAAGCCGTGAACAATCGTCACTCTTGGTCCGTCGTTCGAGTTCAGACGTTCCGGTCTCCTCAGCCAAGCGGACTCCTCCACCGATTCCAGAATCTCAGGATGCATCCCCAAGCCCGCAGGTTGAGCCCGTTCTGCCGGATCCCAAGCCCAAACCAAGCGAGCCGCCTGTCGTCGCAGCAAAACCGGACGTGGGACATACTATTGAGCCGACGACGAGTCCTGCACCCGCAACTTCGGCTGTGCCGGAACCGGCGGCTCAGAGTTCTCCGTCGCTGGGGAGCGACGGGCCGCTGGGAGGGATTTCGCTCGAAGGGTCAGAAGCACCGGAGGAACAGTTGGCGCTGGATCTTGAGGCGACAGAGCTCAGCTGGGTCGTTGTTCAAATCGATGGCGGCAGTCCCCAAGAAGCGTTGCTCCGGCCCGGGGAAAAAGCTAGCTACAAAGGCCAGGACCAGTTTATCCTGACACTTGGCAATGCCGGGGGTGTCAAAGCCGAGCTCAATGGCCAACCACAAAAGCCCTTCGGTCCGAGTGGAAAGGTCGTGCGCGACATCGTCGTTAAACGTTAACCCCTTTCTAGTGCCGTCTATCCGGTCACACAGGACTTCTTTGTCACTCATCGCAGTTCGATGTATAATTCGACGTAGAAAAGGTTGCGCAGGCGGGATAGCGAAAGATGGGGCGCTACAACAGGGACTGAGGCGCAATGGTATCATCCTATATTGAGGGTGCTGAAACTTCCAGGTTGTGCATGCTTCTAACTGGCTTGAAAATCGCGCTTCACTGAGTGCGCATTCTGACAGGGGCTTTGACGATTCTCTTGTAGAGTATTCGAAAATCTGCTCAATGGAAGTGAGTCCGGGATGAGGAGCGAGAGGGAAAGAGTCGTGGAGCCGGAGAACGTCCGGTCACACCGTGAATTGCTTGACAGGAGTGGAAGGCCATTGTTATATTCGCCCGCGTTTTGTCTCATTGATATGGATTTCACGAGTAACGGTCAAAGGCCGATTCTCAAGCGGTGGTTCAACACAAAGGAGGAAATCTGATGGGGTATTTTTCTAAGTTTCTGGGAATCAGCGCAGCGCTGATGTTACTGTCGGTTTCAGCCTACGCGGGCGAAGAGAAAGATCCGCTTAAGGCACGCGTTCCGGCTGACCAGATGGCCGAGGCAAGGGCCATGAAGAATCCGGTTGCCGTGACTCCGGAGAGCATTGCCAAAGGAAAGGCGCTGTTCGAGGGAAAAGGCACCTGTTTCAATTGCCATGGTAAGGACGGAGACGGCATGGGCGAGGCCGGTAAGATTTTGAATCCGGCTCCCCGCAATTTCACGAACTGCAAATTCCATAAGAAACGGAAAGATGGCGAGCTGTTCTGGGTGATCAAGAACGGGAGCGCAGGCACAGGTATGGTCCCCTTGATCCCTGCTGCGATCAACGAAGAAGAAGCCTGGACGATCATTAACTACGAGCGGAGTTTCTGCAAAGGCGAGTAATTCCTCTGTAGCAGTGAGCTCATGAGGGTGGAGGACCGATTCCTCCACCCTCTTTTTTTGTCTTCTGGCCCGGTACTGCTGTCTGGTTGTCAGCTCCGCAGCTGTCTACCGGCCTTCAATGCCTTGGATCGCAGCCAGCTTGGTTAATATCAGGGCAGCGGAAGGATCAGTCGGGAGTATCGGTGGAGCTATGAAGGGGCGTTGCTCCTGATTCATGTGGGTTCGGGAGGCCCACCGTACTTTCTGTGTGAGATAGGCGACAGTTTCGCCGAGCGTCACGTCGCCATCCCGATTGGTATCGGCCTCGCCTCGCAGCGCTTTTAGCAGATAGTAGGTAAAAAGCCCATGCCGATGCTGGTCGTCTTCTAACCCTCTTCCGACGCCGCTGATTCCGATGATGTGGAGGGTCGAACTCCCTGTGGAATTCCATTGGGGGAGGGCGATATTGGTTTGGCTGTCTGGGTTCATGCGCATCACAATGCCATCGAACAGAAACACCGTCTGCTTCACATGGAAGCGAGACAATGTCGCCTCTAATTTCTTAAGCGGATAGGCTCGTGAGGCGGTTGTGGCGGTTCCATCGTACGGGACCAGGAAGGTTTCTCCCGTGGGAGAGACTAAAGCCAGACCGGCGAAATAGACAATAACGACCGCGTTCTTGTCCATGTGCGGCGGGAGCCAATCCAGCAGGGTTTCGTCGATATCCGAGCGTCTTGCTTTCCGGCCCTGCAGCAGTCGAACATTGAAAGCCGGTAATCCGCCGAGAGTCTGAAAATAGCGCGCGATCATCTCGGCATCCGATGATGCAAATTTGCGCGAAGGGGCTTGCTGATCTCGGTAGGGTCCGATTCCAATTGAAATCAAGTAGGTGTCTGACTGCCGAAACCCAGCGGCTGCGACCGGGATCGTATCCACGCCATCAGCCATGATTTCCGTATGATGGATCGACAGCGCCAGAGTTTGAGTCTGTGGCTGAGTACGCGTTCCTGCCTCAGAGACTGCCACATGGATCTCGGCCTTCTGCGGCTGGACGAATTGCGGCAACGTCGCGATAAATTCGATCGAACGGGATTGGCCTGGCTGCATCCGTCCGACAACCAGCGTGGTGGTAGAAAATTGGGCCAGCACCAAGGGGGTCCCCGCTAAGGACACGGTGACACCCTGAAGTTCTTGCTCTCCTCCGTTCACGAGTCCGACGCGCACAATAATACGTTCACCACCTTCGAAGACTAAATTGCCGTTCTCGTCCAGTATCGCGGCATTGAACGAGAGGGCCGGTTGATTGCCTTGATCCGGTAGCGCAGCTGTTGTGGGGGGAATCGGTTTCGCAGCCGATGCGGCTTCTCTTACAGGAGCGCGTCCGCCGGTTGCCGCTAATTGGGTCCTGACGGTGCGCATGAATTGCGTCGAAAGAGCGACTCCAGCATCATGCGCAAATTCTTCGACATTGCCGTAATCGCATCGGCGCGGCGTCTGGTCCAGGATAAGGCGGTGGTGGTGTGTGATGGATACGGTCTGCTGACCAAGCTCGTTCCCCTTGGAATCCTTAAAGGTCAAGAGTGTTTCGAGGATCATGTCTGCAGGCACCCGATCATAGACGCCATCAGTCCAGAGTTTGAGGCCTGATCGTTGGAGTGTGACCATAATTTCCGTATCGGGTTTTATTGGCGCGGCGATTCCACCGGTGACGGTGACGGCTGTAAAGTTCTGAAAGGCCGCATCAATCATGATCGACTCAATGTGTTCCCCCACGTTGAGCTCGTGGGGGCTATTGCACCCATCGACGTACGGCATCTTGAGATTTGCAATGGAAGGGTCGAAGGTCAATGTCACGGAATTGGCCAAGCGCGGTCCCATGTCCGGCAAGGAGGTTCGGTGAAACACTGAAGCGACCTTCTCGCATCCCCCCACTCCACTCATGGTGATAATGAGACACAAGAGAAGAGCCTGATGCATCGTGTGTCGATGTAGTGAGCCTACGTGATGTTGTTCGATGATCATGGCCCGGGGAAGTTGTCTGCGGTGACCGATCTGTATGCTGGAATCTAAGTAAGGACCGTACCGAAATGGCCGGAGGAATGCAACAGGCGTTGGGCCGTGCGGACTCATTCGAGGAAAGACTGGAAGAATGCGGAATTTTATTGCCGAGGGAGTCCGGTTTGACTGACGGTGGTTGGATGAAAATTCCGGGCGTGTGATGGAGAAGTGTAGTAGCCCTTGGCCCCATTCCGCCTGATCACAGCCATCTCGCGCAACATGGCAAATGTATCCCTGAAGAAGCGGAATTTTGAGTTAGGCTGGTGGGACCAGTTCACAGGAATTTCCGCAATACGGTATCCGCGTTGTTGCGCCACATAAAGCAATTCGAGGTCGAAGCCATAGCCGTCGATTAAAGAAACTTCGAAAAGGTCGGCTGCAATGGGTTGACGGAATAGTTTGAAACCGCATTGAGTATCGGTAATTCCTCTGAGGCGGCTCTGCCGCACGACGGATTTGAACAGGGTGCTCAGAACGGTTCGATACCAACGGGTCTGCACGGCATAGCCGGGTAATTGGGCGGCAAGCGCGCGCGATCCGATGGCCACATCGGCTCCATTTGCCACGGCTTGTTCGAGCCGGGCAAGTTCCTGAATTGGAGTGGCGCCGTCTGCATCGGTAAATAGTTGAAGCTGTCCGACAGCGGCACGCATCCCTCGTCGTACGGCTGCGCCTTTACCCCGGCGCAACGGCGCCCGGAGCAGATGAATTTCCGGGACTGATGAAGCCAGTATTTCGACAACGGAGGCCGTGGCATCGGTGCTGCCGTCGTCAACGACAAGAACCTCGTAAGACTGTCCCCGGTCTTGCATGTATGAGGTGATGCTTCGAAGATAGGGAGGAATGCGGACAGCCTCGTTATAGGCTGGAATGATGATGGACCACTGAATAGAGCCTGAGTTGTTCTGGCAGGGCATAAAAATCACCGTTGTTGCTGTGCGCTGCGTGGTGCCACACCAGAAGAGCGTAACGGACGCATGCTAGCGGGCTGTACTCAAGATTACAAGGGGTCAACTCCTCCGGGTTTGACTGATTTGATGGTGGAGGAACGCGCAAGACAAGAGAATAGAGGAGCGTCGTTTCCGGTCTCCGATATACGAGGCTGCGTCGAATAGCTGTGAGTCGTGCCATCTAAACAGGCAGCGAGCAGGCTGTGGAATAGCCTCGCAGGACTGCGGGGCGAACAAGACCGGCATACGAGATAGAGACCCTCATCTGTCTACGTCGCACCTTCTTCGCAATGGGTATGGTACTGTCGCCTTTGGGTTCTCTTGGATGAGCCTCAGACGGGGGGGTATTAGTCTTTGAAGCCCTCGGAACAGATAGTGTACAATACTTCGTCAACTCGTATTGCGGTATTGCGTTGATTAACCTTGTGGAGGAACGTTGTTATGGTCATCCGGAGTAGGGGGAGGAATGTCCGAGGTCTTATCGCAGGTATCGGACTGGTCATGGGTACCTTTGCATGTGCTGTCCTACCGGATGAACCCATAGCCGCCGGGGTTCCAGCCGGGTTGACACAAGGGTTTTCGGAGATCGTCAATCAGGTCACGCCGGCGGTGGTCAATATTGCGGTGACCGGAGGTGGGAAAACCGGAGGGCGGGGACGGAGATCGCCATTACCGCCGGGTCCTTTTGAGGTGCCTCCGGGTGAAGAAGGGCCGGGGGGGCAACTCCCGATTCCTCCACCGATGCCTCCTGGTGGAGGGCATGGGCGCCCTGATCAAAGCGCCGGATCCGGCGTCGTTGTCGATCCGAACGGATTCATTGTGACGAACAATCACGTGGTCGAAGGCGCCACGCAGATCACCGTCACGCTCAGCGATCGACGCGAGTTTATCGCCACGGTGGTGGGAACTGATCCGAAGACGGACTTGGCCGTGGTCAAGATCGAAGCGAAGAACCTTCCGGCCTTAAAATGGGCTGAATATGAAAAGTTGCAGGTCGGTGATCTTGTGCTGGCTGTCGGCAGTCCGTTCGGACTGAGTTCGACTGTGACCCTGGGCATCATCAGCGCGTTAGGACGCGGCAACGTCGGCATTGCCGATTATGAAGATTTCATTCAGACCGACGCCGCAATTAATCCCGGCAATTCAGGCGGGGCGCTGGTGAATGTGAACGGCGAACTCATCGGGATCAATACGGCAATTTTCTCAAGGACCGGCGGGTCTGAAGGTATTGGATTTGCCATTCCGAGCAGTATTGCGTTGGACATCGTCGAGAGTTTGCAGAAAACCGGCAAGGTCGTGCGTGGCTGGATGGGTGTGGCAATTCAAGAGATCACGCCGGCCTTGGCCAAATCCTTCAAGCTCCCGGAGCAGCGCAAAGGCGTGCTTATCAGCGATGTGAATGAGAACGGTCCTTCCCATGCGGCGGGTATCAAGCGCGGCGATGTGGTGATTGCGTTCAACGGGAAAGATGTCCTTAACGTGAGTCAGTTGCGAAACCTCGTCGCGCGCACGATGGTCGGCAAGGATGCGCAGGTGAAGGTTTTGCGAGACGGCAAAGAACAGACCATTATGGTGAAGGTCGCGGAGCGTCCGACGGATGAAATGTTGGCGAAAAAGGAGCCGGCAGCCCCCAAGGAGCCGCTTGAGACGGTAAAGCTTCCGGATAATGTCTTGGCCTCTCTCCGTGTGCAGGCATTGGATGCGGCCACGATGAGTCAACTGAACATCCCGGCGAAGACGACGGGTGTGGTCGTGGCGTCGGTTGAGAGCGGCGGGGCCGCGGAAGCAGCGGGTCTACAGCGTGGCGACGTGATTCAAGAGGTGAATCACGAAGTCGTGAAGACGCTGGAAGACTACCAGAAAGCCTCAAGTTTGTTGAAGAAAGATGAGCTGGCAGTTCTGCTCTTGAGCCGGCAGGGGAACAGCCTGTTTGTCGCGGTCAATCCACAGTAACACTCATGACGCTGGCGGCGACCGCTCGGTATCCAGGCGGTCGCCGCCAACCATCGAATGAACGGTTCGAATGTCCTACGGCCTGAATTCACTCAACCAGTGGTTGCAAGACACGATCTTTAAGCCGCTGGAAGATAAGAAAATGCCGGTCATGGAGCACCTTGTAGAGCTCCAGGTTCGGCTGACGCGCGTGGCGATCATTACGGCCGTCGTATTTATCGGCACATTTTTCTATGCCGACCTATTGGTCAAATGGCTTCGCATTCCTCTCCAGAACATGTTTATGCCGGGTTCCCTCTCATGGATCCCGACCGACCTGCCTGCTGTTCCGTTCGTTTTTCTCGCGCCGGCTGAGGCGTTATGGCAAAACGTCAAGGTGGCCGGTCTCTTTGCCCTTGCTGCCGCTACCCCATATATTTTGTGGGAAATCTGGCATTTCGTCGTGCCTGGTCTCCATGCTCAGGAACGGCGTTTTGTGGCGCCATTTGTCCTGTTGACCGCCCTGGCTTTTTACGCAGGGGTAGGGTTTTCCTTTTTCTTCGTACTTCCGTTCGCGCTGAATTTTTTGCTGTCCTATGGCATCAATGCCGGTTTCGTCCCTCAGATCTCCATTGCGCAGTACGTCGGATTTGCCCTGTGGTTCCTGATCGTGTTCGGGCTGATTTTCGAAGTTCCGCTTGCGATTACGCTGATGGCGAAGCTTGGCTGGGTCGATGCGCCATTTCTCAAGCGGTATCGCAAATGGGCTCTGCTGGGGTCGTTCATTTTTGCCGCAATCCTGACCCCGACGCCCGACCCCTTCAACCAATGTCTTATGGCTCTGCCGATGTATCTGTTCTACGAAATCGGTATTGTGAGCGCAGGGTTCTTCAATAAAAAGAAGCCGGCATCTCAAGGGTCTGTCGTGCCGGCTGTGGCTGCCGCAGCGGCGGGAAACGGCCGGGCACCGTCGGTGGGACTCCCGAACGTCGGCGACGGCGACTACGTTGGCGTGCCGACGGATCGACGGCGATGACGAAAATGCGCGTATTCTGCCTAACGTGTGGAAGGAAGAGACATGGCTCGTGAATTGAACGTCATTCAACCCCCCGGCTCAGACGGCAGCGATGCCTGCGTCTACATGTGGGCCTGCGCGATCTGCGATGAGAACGAAACCTGTCAGAAGGACAAAGAGGGGCACAGCCGATGGTTGGTGGCAAAACGGATGGAGCGGATCGAGTACAAAGTGCTCATTATGAGTAACAAGGGCGGGGTCGGAAAGAGCACCTGTACGACGAACCTTGCCGTGAGTCTCGCGCTCAAAGGGTGGCACGTCGGCATTTGCGATATGGATATCCACGGTCCGAACATTCCGAAGATGGTGGGGGCCGAAGGACAGAAACTCAAGGTCAGCAGCTCGGGAGGGATTATCCCGTTTCAGGCTTATAACCTCAAGATTGCCTCGATGTCTTTCTTGTTGCAGAATTCCGACGATCCGATCATTTGGCGCGATGCGTATAAGTATGAGTTCATTAACCAACTCTTGGGCGGTGTCGAATGGCAGGATCTCAATTTCTTGTTCGTCGACTTGCCTCCCGGAACCGGCAATGAATCGGTGACGACCATCGATCTGCTCGGCAATGTCAGCGGTGCGGTGATCATTACGACCCCACAGGAAGTGGCCTTGCTGGACTCCCGCAAGTCGGTCTCGTTCTGCAAAGACAGCGAAGTGCCGATCATCGGGATTGTCGAAAACATGAGCGGGTTAGAGTGTCCCCATTGCCACAACCATATCGACGTGTTCCGCAACGGCGGCGGGGAGGCCTCTGCGAGTGATATGGGTGTGCCCTTCCTCGGGCGCATTCCCCTCGATCCCGATGTCGTGATCCAGTCTGACGCCGGTGAGCCGTTCGCGTTATTTAATTCCGACACGTCCACGGCAGAGTGCTATCACGACATTGCCAACAAGATTGAAGCGTTCTGTAAAAAGCGCGGGTCGCTTGTCAACATTGCCTCCCCGCAGGCGCATTGATGAAGGAGAGACGGTGAAGGCCACGGACGCGATGGAAGGGCTCACGCAACTGCATGAGGCGCAGGAGATCGTCTTGAAGGCTGCGCCGCCTTTGGGGTTGGAGAAGGTGTCGATCCTTGATGCCCTTGGCCGTGTTCTTGGTGAGAATATTGTGGCGGAACGGGATAATCCGCCCTGGGATAACAGCGCAATGGATGGGTTTGCAGTGCGCTGGCACGATATCAAACAGGAACATGCGATTCAGAAGCCGGTGACGCTCGCGGTGATTGAAGATGTGGCTGCGGGCAAGATGCCTTCAAAGTCCGTCGGCTCAGGCCAGGCGATTCGCATCATGACCGGGGCTCCGCTCCCGAAGGGGGCGGACACGGTGTTGAAAGTCGAAGATACCGAGCATACACCGGATTCCGTTCGCGTCTTCAAACCGGAGCAACAAGGCGCCAACATTCGGCCTCAAGGCGAAGACGTCAAGAAGGGCGAGTGTATTATCAGTAAGGGAACTCAGATTCGTCCGGGTGAAGCGGGGATGCTGGCGGTTCTCGCCAAATCGTTCATCTTTGCCTATCAACGCCCCCGGGTGGCGATCCTTTCGACCGGCGATGAATTGGCGGATTTGGACGAGCGGTTCAGCGAAGAAAAAATCATCAACTCCAATAGCTATGGGATTGCAGCAGCCGTCCAGGAAGCGGGTGGCGTACCCCTGTTGCTGGGAATAGCGAGAGACACACCCGCGGCGCTAAAAGAAAAGATTTCGCATGGACTAACGGCCGATATTCTGGTGCTCTCCGGTGGCGTGTCGATGGGCGATTATGATTTCACGAAAGCGGTGTTCCACGAACTGGGCGCGGAGATGAACTTCTGGAAGTTGGCGATCAGGCCTGGGCAACCGCTTGCCTTCGGCAAGATTCAGGGTAAGCTGGCCTTCGGTTTGCCGGGGAATCCCGTATCCTCTATGGTGACGTTCGAGCAGCTCGTTCGTCCGGCGATACTCAAAATGGGGGGGCATCGGAGCTATAGCCGGCCGGTCGTACAGGCCATCTTCCAGGAGAAGTTTTCAAAACGGACAGACCGTCGCCACTTTCTCCGCGGTGTGCTCACGCGGGAAGATGGGGTCTTCACCGTTCGGACGACAGGCGCGCAAGGGTCTGGAATATTGACTTCCATGGTGAAGGCCAATTGTTTAATCGATATCCCCGTCGAAGTCGAGCGGGTGAGCCCAGGCGATCTGGTATCGGTTCAACTGTTGAGCGGAGACGCCTGGGCCAGCCCCGCTGACCCAGGCCAGTCTGGCAGGCATGTCCTCTCCTGTTGCTGAGGCAAGGGGGAACGCGACGAACAAGATCGCGTGACTGTTTCCCACGATTAACCCGTAACGCATAACGAAGGGCTCCCTTGATATGGCTGCTCCGATTGTCTCGTTTGTCGGCCGGTCGAACAGCGGAAAAACCACGCTGATCGAGCGTGTGATTCCTGAGTTGGTTCGGGCCGGCTATAAAGTCGCGACGGTGAAGCATGCCGGACACGGGTTCGACCTCGATACCGAAGGGAAAGACAGCTGGCGGCATAAGCAGGCCGGCGCCAGCAGCGTGATGGTGCTCTCGAAGGGCAGTATTGCGATGTTTGCCGATGTGTCAGATGAAATGAATGTCGAAGATGTGCGGGATCGGTTTCTCGATCACACCTATGACCTGATCATTGCCGAAGGATGGAAACACGAAGGCTATCCGAAGATTGTCGTCGTCCGTGAACAGATCGGTGAAACTTCTGTTTCCACTGAGGGGCTGCTTGCGGTGGTCTCGGATACGCCCGTCGATCTATCCGTACCGTTGTTCGGTTTGGACGATGTCATCGGCGTGGCCGCCTTGATCATGAAGCAATTTCCGAGATTGCAGTCCCGTACGGAACGAGAGCTGGAAGTCTAGAGAGGCCTTCGCTACGTTCTCGCGCGTTCAGCATCCTGCTAAGCCGCTGATCATTCATGCCCACACCTGTCCTGCGCGTCCAACATCTGGTGAAACGGTTTGGCGAATTCTTCGCCGTCAACGACATTTCATTCGACATCAGGCCAGGGGAAATTCTTGGATTGCTGGGTCCGAATGGCGCGGGGAAAACCACCACGATTCAGATGCTCCTCGGGGTGGTGACGCCGACAGCCGGTTCCATTCAGCTGTTCGGGCTTGATCTGGCGACCCACCGTGAAGAGATTTTACAGCGAGTGAATTTCTCCTCGACGTATGTCGCATTGCCTCAGGCGCTTACGGTGGAGGAGAATCTCTGGGTCATTGCGCGGTTGTACGGTCTGTCTCACATCCAGGGACGAGTCGATGCTATTGTGAAGCGTCTTGAGATGGAGGAATTCCGTCATAAAGTGACGCGCAAGCTCTCCTCCGGTCAAAGCACTCGTCTCGGGCTGGCCAAGGCGTTTTTGACAGAACCAAGGATTTTATTTCTCGATGAACCGACAGCGAGTCTGGATCCCGATATCGCGCAAAAGATTAGAAGTTTTCTCAAGGAAGAGCGGCGGTCCACCGGGCTCAGCGTACTGTATACGTCGCACAATATGCATGAAATGGAACAGATGTCGGACAGGATCGTTTTCCTCCAGCGGGGAAAGATCGTGGCAGAGGGGACGGCGCAAGAGATTGTGGCGCGGTTCGGGCAGGCGGATTTGGAGGAAGTGTTTGTGAAGTTGGCGCGGGAGCAATAAGAGAAGGGGTGCGGTGTATGGATCTCCGGCTCCCGGAGCGCGCACGATCGGAATGTGCTCGCTCGACGGCCGCAATGGAAACCATACACAGCGTCCCCCCTGAATAGTTGACTGCCAAACCCAAGAGAGAGAAGAGAAGGGGAACGATGAAGGTACATCGAATTCATGCGCTGGTGGCGAGGCATTTGTATCTCTACCGGCGCAGCCTGCCTCGTATCATGGAAATCTTCTACTGGCCGTTTCTGGATCTTGTCATTTGGGGATTCATTTCGGTCTATCTGATGAAATTTCAGGGACAAATCCCGGGAGTGGTAACATTCTTTTTGGGGGCGTTGATTCTGTGGGATGTGCTCTTTCGAGCTCAACAGGGGATCACGATTTCGTTTCTGGAGGAGATTTGGGCGAGAAATCTCATGAACTTGTTTGCCAGTCCGCTCAAACTGAACGAATTTCTTGCCGCGACGATCGTCATGAGCGCTTTAAAAGTATTGGTCGTCTCTGTGGTCATGGTCGTCTGCGCAGGACTGTTCTACTCCTATAACATCTTTGTGATTGGAATGTGGCTGGTTCCGTTCGTCTTGAATCTTGTGATGACAGGATGGATTATTGGGGTCCTGACTACGGCGCTCATTATGCGATTCGGCCAGGAAGCGGAGGTCTTGGCTTGGAGCATGGTGTTTCTGTTCCAGCCGATCTCCTGCGTGTTTTATCCAATGGAAGTGCTTCCTGAGTGGCTGCAAGCCATCGCGTGGGTGAATCCGGCTGCCCATGTGTTTGAAGGTATGCGGGCTGTACTCACCGTTTCTACTGGGCCGATTGCTCATCTCGGGTGGGCGACGGGGCTCAATCTATGCTTTCTTGGTATGGTAATTGCGGCGTTCCATTGGACGTTCGACTTTTGTAAGGAACGGGGTTTGCTGGTGCGTATTGGGGAATAGGGAAACGGAGGGAGAAACTCGGATTGCCATTCTCAAGAGGGCTGTGATAGCCTGCCGATACCTTATTGCAGGGGCCTGGCAATGAGGTGGAGCGAAACATTCAGGTCATGCAGCATTGATGTTGCCTTGCCCGAGAATCTCGTCGGAAGTCAGACCTAAGTCGCCGCATTGTTCGCGTCTTCGGCCCGTTTCTTCCCCCGTCCCTCGTGTACAAGACAATATCACCAAACTTATAAGGAGGAACCCCAGATGGGTTCAAAGATTTATGTCGGTGGGTTGCCCTACTCGGCGACCGAACAAGAATTGAGCGATCTGTTTGGGCGGCATGGCGCTGTCGCTTCAGCGCGGATCATCACGGATAAGTTTACGGGACAATCACGGGGCTTCGGTTTCGTTGAGATGTCCTCGGATGCCGAAGCGCAGGCGGCCATTACCGCTCTCAATGGCGCGGAAATGGGTGGCCGGACCTTAACCGTGAATGAAGCCCGCCCTCAGGAGCCGCGTACCGGCGGAGGGGGGGGTGGCTTTGGCGGTGGTCGTGGCGGCGGTGGCAAGCGCGATCGCTGGTAACCGGAATGCTCGAATGTGAATGGGGCTGTCATCGTGAAGATGACAGCCCCATTTTTTTTCCGGTTCTGGGCTAATCATTCGGGCAGCGGGATATTAGGAGACGGTCAGTGTCGAAGATGCCCCGTCGGCTAATCAACCCACCCATCACCGACTTTTGGAATGTCCGGCAAGTCTCCGGTCAGACTCTCGATCGAAGGCAGAGGCGCCTGAAGAATCTGCTGCACGAGGGTCAACAGGGCCTGATGTTCGAACGGTTTGGGAAGAAATGGGAGATTCCCGCGGCGTATGCCGTATCCTGACAAGTCCTTGTCGATATTGCCTGACATCAGGATCACTCGCAGGTTTTTCCGCATGCGGAGCGCACGGACCGCCAGTTCGTGGCCATGTACGTGGGGGAATTGATTGGAACTCGAAGCCAGTTGAAATCCCGGAGGGGGGAGGATCAGGTCTGTGAGCAGCAGATCGATCGTTCTCTCGTGCTGCGAACAGATTTTGAGAGCTTCTGAACTACCGTCGGCATCGAGAACTGAATAACCTGCTTGTTGAAGTAAGGTCTTACACAGCTTCGTGATGGCCGGCTCGTCATCGACCACCAAAATGGTTGGGGGCACAGATCGTGGTACGCTGTCCTGCTGTCCTGCCATCATTATGGGTACCTTGCCGATAGCATAGTCCCGGCTGGAGTTCATGGCGAGTGAATCCACGTTTCTTGCAGATCTTCAGGCTTGGATAGGGCGAAGATCGGGCAGGGTTTCTATAGGGTGATGGCTCACGATGTGGGGAACGCAGCGCGAGATTCGACGAGTTACTCGGAAGCCGTTCTGGTCTTGAGCGCATCCAGCCGTTTCTTCTCCAGACTCACATGCAATGATTTTTCCTGGGTGACGACGACGGCCCCAGGCGCCTGGCCCTTCGCCTTCTTGACCCACTTGCGTCTCGTATAGATGATGTCGCCTTTGCCGCTCTTCTTCAAATCGCTGTAGAGCAGCGCCAGTGTGGCCGCATCTCGTAACGTTTCAGGCGGTGGATCGGTTCCTTTTTCCACGCGCACTACGACGTGCGAGCCGGGCGTGCCACGGGCATGCAGCCAGAGGTCGTCGCTCTTGGCGAGGCCGAACGTCAGCTCATCGTTCTCGCGCGCGTTTCGCCCGACATAAATCGCCAAACCGTCCGATGAGGTGAAACGACGAAACGGACCGTGACGTTGCTCTTGCTGCCCCTTCTTCGCGCCTGTTCGCGGGAGTATTTGCGCGCGCGGACCGGGATGGGTCTTGTCGGGCGGTTGCCAGGTTCCCTGTTCGATCGCGGTGAGTTCTCGCTGCAATGTCTCCAATTCGCGTTGGCCTGCTTCGATGCGCGGATACAATTCCCTTTCTGCGGCCAAGTGCTTCCGATGTTTTCTGAAATAATCGTCCATATTGCCCTGGGGAGTTTTGGATTGGTCGAGCGGGATCGTCAAGTTGGGAAGCGTTTCATCGAAATAATCCACCACTGTCACATCGGGCTGGCCTTTACGGATGGTCCCGAGGTTCGCTTTGAGGAGTTCGCCGTATCGTTCATAGGTTTTATATCTCTCTGCGTTCGCAAGATCTCCGTGCCAGGCTTCAATGCGGCGGCGGAGCTTCTTCATGGATTTTTTGAGTATTCCTGCCCGGGCGTTCCTCGCAGTCTCGATGACGGAGACAGCGTCTGTTCTGTGGTAATGAGCGTCGATGTCAGCCGATAGAGGGTACGGTATGTCCGGAAAGGCTAGGCTGAATCGCGTGTGGTCACCATCGTTCCGTTCCCGTTGCAGGTGAGCGGGAGGAACGTACGGTTGCCCGACACGATCCGTAGTTCCATTTAGGTCTCGCCGAATACATCCTGTCTCGTCGAGCACGAGGAGGTTCGACGTTTTTCCTGTCAGTTCCGCAACCAAACGACAGAGACCTTCCTTGGTGGTGAGCCTAAGCTGAACAATCCGGTCTTCTTGAATCTGCTCGATCTTGTCGATTCGGGTCCCCTGCAGATGGGCGCGGAGGAATTGACAGAATGGCGGAGGTGTCGGTGGATTCTGAAAGGCTGACGTGGTGAAGTGCAGACGGGCAGATTGATGGTGGCACGAGATGAGCAATCGGTGCGTCTGTCCCGGCGCACGTATCTCCAGCAGAATGGTGCGATCCGTCGGCTGGTAAATTTTTTGAATCCAGCTTCCGGTCAAGGCTGGAGCCAATTCAGCCGTCACCTTCGCAATTTCCGTCGCGGTCAGTGCCACAATTTGGCTCCGAGAGGCTGTTGCCTATGAAGAGACCGGCGCAGAAATACAATGGGTGAGGGAGTGTCCCGCTCAGGCCCCAGGTCATTTCTACTGGATGAGAACATGTGTCACATCTGGAAGCGGTTGCCGGCGACTGTTACGAGGTTTTACTCTACGATTCACCGCGAAAACACGCAAGTAGCCACCGTTACATCTGTGGTACCGCGATTGCTCGACCCGATACAGGTAAACGGTCGATTGCCTGCCTGCTAAGCTTGGGAAGAGATAGGTGTGGTGATCCCGGGCTACCATCAACAGAGGAGTGCACCATAGGCTGTATGCATTGGGCCCTCTGTTCGGTGGGACCGGCCAAGGCGTACTCCCACC
>CAZVEZ010000015.1:0-29184 GCA_964626135.1 uncultured Nitrospira sp. | reverse complement strand
GGGCCGGCTGATCTCGCCAAGGTCGGTTCGCTGATCCGATCCTCGTTGACCAGGCTGCAGCAACTGGATCCCCTGGGAGGAGACCTTTCCTGGGAAGAGTGGGCAGAATTGTTCCAGCGGGTGTTAGATGAGACCAGCATCCCTGTCGAAGAGGACGGTCATCAAGGTGTTCAGGTGCTGGATGCCATGACGGCCCGCGGGAGGTCGGTGCGGGCGCTCTTCATTCTCGGTATGAATGAAAAAATCTTTCCCCGGTATGTCCGTGAAGACCCGTTTCTTCGCGACCGGCACCGTGTCGTACTGGAATCGACTCTGGGTTACAAGATCGATGAAAAATTAGCCGGGCATGAAGAGGAGTCACTCTTGTTTGAGCTCCTCAGCCGTTCAGCGACGAATCGGCTGTATCTGTCGTACCAGCGAGCCGACGAATCAGGACGGGCCATGGCGCCGTCCGGTTTCCTTGCCATGGCGATGCGCGATCCGCAATTCATCGGGAAGCCGGAGGCCACGGTCCCTCGACGGCTGACTCTGCGGATCAGCGAACGGCCGTCAATCCAGGACTTCTTGCCCGCCGAGGAACTGGCCTTGGGTTGCCTGTTGCATGGCCACGATGCGCGACCGGTAATGGATGCGGTGGGGCAGGATCGGGTTCTTTTCGAACAGGGCCTCACGACTCTGAAAACCATTGAGCGAGAATCCCCCGAGCTTGGTCCATTCGATGGGATGGTCGGCGCGCCGGGACCTGAATCGCCGGAAGTCATGAGCAGGAGCATGTCGCCCACCGCATTGGAACGGTACGCGACCTGTCCCTTTCAGTATTTTGCAGAAAAGGTTCTTCGATTGGAGCCTATGCGACGCCTTCAGGACGGCCATCTGACTTCCTTAATGCTGGGAACCCTCGTTCATGAATCGTTGAGGGAAAGCTACCAACGGTTGGTACGGCTCCAGTGGCCGGATGGACAGCTGACTGAGGCCACGGTGCAATCCACGGTACATGGGGCAGTGACAGACACGTTTGCCGCCCATGCCGCAAGCCGGGGCACAGGGTATGCCCTGCTCTGGACGCTGGCTTGCGAACAGGTGACAGCATTGGTGGCGTCTACGGTCTTCTCCGATCACGCGGAGTATCACGCCAGCGGGTTTCGCCCTATTGCGTTTGAAATTGCCGCGCATGGGACTGTCCCCTTGGGGTCCGATATGTCGCCGGCTTCCCTGAAGATTCATGGCACATTGGACCGTGTCGATTATCGGGCCGATCCTCCGGGGCTTCGTATTGTGGACTATAAGTTTAAGCAGGGCGCGGAGATCAGCGCCGTGGATCGCAACCTTGCCCTGTCGGCTGTGCGTGGATTGCGGCTGCAACCGCCGCTCTACACCCGCATGACGCTGCCGTCGCTGCCTGAACCGGCAGAGGTCCAATTGCTCTTTCTGGCTCCACAGTGGAAACAGACTGTTTCCCGTTCAACATTCGACGCAGGTCTCTGGACCGGGTACACCGGTGACATGATCCGTCATACGCTCTCGACATTGATCCAAGGCATCGGGCGCAGGGAGTTTTTTATTCTTCCCGATGGCTATTGCGACTACTGCGAATTCTCCGGAGCCTGCCGCCGTCACGATGCGATGGCCTGGTGGCGCTCGTACCGGTCTCCTCAGGCGAAAATCTTACGCCGGCTGAGAAAGCAGAAAGTCAGCGATGAGTGAAGGACTGACACTGGCAGATTCCCAGGATCGGTTCCTGGCAGAGACAACCTGGGACCGCAATGTCGTCGTGGTTGCGGGAGCCGGGACCGGTAAGACCACGATCCTCGTCAATCGTATCCTCAACCTCCTCTTGAGAGAGCCGAACCCATTGGCCATCACGGAGATTGTGGCCCTTACCTTTACGAATAAGGCCGCGACTGAAATGAAGCAACGGCTGCGTGCGCAGCTTCTTCGCTTGACCGAGCAGACCGATGAGATGGTCGCGATGTTCCGTATTCGGTATCAACTTTCGGCGGATGAGGTAGCCGAGCGGGCCAGGATCGCGTTTGAGCAGATAGAAAAAGCCCAGATCGGCACATTGCATAGTTTTGCCGCACATCTTCTCCGTCTGCATCCAGTTGAGTCAGGGATTGATCCACAATTTCAAGAGGATGACTCGTCACGATTCATGGAATTGTTTCACTCTAATTGGGACAGGTGGCTGGATGATGAACTCGGGTTGGACGGACTGCAACATGATCGCTGGCGACGAGTCCTTAGCGGGACCACCCTCGAAGATCTGCAGCAGTTAACCGCCGCTCTCAGTGGCGACTTTGTGGATCTCGATGAACTCGAACGCCAGTGCCGATCCCTTGCACTGGAAGGCGCCATGCGTGACTGGATTGCGTCCATGCATGGGCGTGCTGCCGCTCTGCTTGCCGCACAGGATCGACCGAAACGGCGCAAGGCGGAACAGATGCTTGCTGCTGCCGTGCAGTGTCTGGCGCTGTTGTTGGAGCAAGGCCCACCAGGACTCGGTCACTTGTCTCAGGATGAGCGGGCCGTCTTGGAGAAGGATCTGGGAAAGGCCCCGGCTGGATGGGATGAGGGTGCGTTTCAGGACGCAACCTCCATCGTCGGACTGGCCCAACAACTTCTCACCGTCGATCAGGAGTATTTTCAAGAGGTGGTGAGACTCGTACGCCCTTTTCTTCAGCGAATTCGCGATGGATTTCATGCCTCCGGGTGGATTGCATTCGATGGGTTATTGGCACAGGCGAAAATGCTTTTACGCGACCATCCCGCCGTTCGTGCCCGGGTCAAACAGACCTATAGAGCGATTCTGGTCGATGAGTTTCAGGATACCGATCCTGTGCAGTACGAGATCATTCTCTATCTCGCGGAAAGGGCTGGCACCCATCAGACCTCGTGGTCCGACGTGAATCTTGAGCCGGGTAAATTGTTTATCGTGGGAGATCCCAAGCAATCGATCTATGCCTTTCGCCGGGCCGATATCGAAGCCTTTGAACGAGTGGTAGAGAAGATTCGAGCGGGTGGGGGAAGCGTCCATGCTCTGGTGACGAACTTTCGAAGCGACGGGGCCGTGCTTGACGTCGTCAACAATGTCTTCGACCGGCTCTTCCAACCGGCGGAACATGTTCAGCCGCCCAATGAACGGCTGATAGCCCGGCCTCAACGGAAGCCTGAAGTTTCAGTTTCCGGGGCGCAACTCCACCTCATTACGCCGGGAGAGGAAGGCGAGGAGTTCGATGTGCAGGCGGCAACTCGTGCGGAGGCGGAAGCACTGGCGCGCTGGCTGAAGGAAGAACTGCTCTGCGGCACGACGGTGACCGATCGCGAACGGCGCCAGGGTCCACTCCAACCGGGTCACATTGCCCTGATCTTCAGAAAGTTGACACAGGCGCAGATCTATCTCGATGCGCTTCGCCGTTACGACATCGCCTATATCACGGATGGGGAAAAACATTTTTACCGGCGGCAGGAAATTATCGATATCGTCAATCTCCTGCGGGTCATCGACAACCCGCGCGATACGATTGCTCTGGTCGGAATCCTGCGCTCACCTCTCGGCAGCCTGACGGACCGGGATCTGCTGACCCTTCGGCAGATCGAGGGGTTGGACTATCGACAACGCGAACAGCTGGCGCGCTGGACACATCCACAGGCAGCAATGGTGAGGCGGCTCTATGAGCGATTGGCCGAGCTGCATGACCTCGCTCCTTTGCGGCCTGTGCCCGATGCCATAGATGTGATATTCGATCGACTACCCATACTGGAGTTGGCAGCGGCTTCGCTTCATGGCGAGCAAGCCGTGGCCAATCTGCGTAAGACACGGGATATGGCTGAATCACTCGCCGATCGCCCGCAACTTACTTTGACGGGGTTCGTCGAGTTGATGATGGCCAGGGTATCGGAACAGCCGGATGAGGCGGAAAGCGCTCTGGCTGAGGAATCATTGAATGCCGTTCGTGTGCTGACCATCCACAAGGCCAAAGGGTTGGAATTTCCTGTGGTCATTCTTCCCGGCTTGCACCAGGGTTCGAAAAATCCTCGCAAGGGACCGTCCATTCATCATGATTGGTCGAGCCGGTGTTATAGCCTGCAGATGGGCGGGCGCTCGAATCTCGGAGCCGTGCTCGTGGACATGAAGATGACGGCGCGGGAGGAGGCGGAACAGCGCCGGCTTTTGTATGTCGGGATGACGCGAGCGCGCGATCTGCTGGTTTTATCAGGCGGGCAGACAACCAAACCGGGCCATGACACGGTTCTCTCTCTGCTCGGAGAGGCCATGACGGACGAAGGGGGTTCTTCAACAACGGATCAGATCTGCATTGGAACAGGCCGGCTCACGCGTGTCATCACGCAGGCTACGATGGCAGCGAGACGGCATCGGACAGAGCCGCTGTCCGATGCCGTTCCTGCTCCGGCTCTTGGCCCTATTCTCATTCGACGTCGCGCCCGGCAGATTGAATGGGAGCGATGTCGAGCCACGCCGCTACGAATGACTCCTTCGAACCTCGCAGGACACAGGCCTGAGACCGGTTCCATGCGAACCGTGACCGGGCGTGACCCTGGTTCGGCTCGGCTGCTGGGAGTCTGTGCCCATGCCGTGCTCGAACAGTGGGACTTCACCGGGCCTCGCTCAGATATCCATCCCGCCATCGAGCAGGCCTGTCGTCGCCATGTGGCGCAGGATTATCCCGAATTGATCGCTGATGTCGCGGAAGATCTCACGACGCTCATTGAAGGTTTCCTCTCATCCGAGCCGTACACAAGACTGCAACGTGCGACGGTCCTCGGGCGGGAAGTCCCGTTCATCATGCCACTTGGCCAGAACCAGATGATGGAAGGGGTGATCGACCTGATTTACCGGCTTGACGACCGAATGTGGATTGCCGACTATAAGACCGATGATGTGACGGCTGAGGGCGCACGGGCCAGGGTCGATCATTACCGATCCCAAGCGGAGATATATTCGAGAGCCGTTGCGAGTGCGATAGGGTTGCCGTCTCTTTCGTTCCAATTGATCTTTTTAAGGCCAGGCATCGCCGTTGATGTCTGAGTTATGCGAGACGGGCGAGACCGGCGGGAAAAGCGCGACTGGTAGGGACAGGGCTCCATGCACCATGAATCATGCGGGCTGAACCTCCAATGACTGTCTTGCCGGAAGAGTTTGATGCCTGGATTAGAGAGGCGCTTGCCGAATTGCCCCCACGTTTTGCCGCGCTGGCGAATGAGGTTTCCATTGTGGTTGAAGAGGAGCCTTCGGCTGAAATTCTGAAGGATCTTGAGCTGGAATCAGAGGACGATCTACTGGGGCTCTATCAAGGCGTCCCGATCGATGAGAAATCGTTTTTTCAGTCTGCTGGTGAGCTGCCGGCGCGCATCGCCATCTATCGAGGCCCCATCCTGCGTCTTTGCCGGACCAAGGCCGAAGTCATTCAAGAAGTCCGGGACACGGTGGTCCATGAACTCGGGCATCATGTCGGGCTTGATGACGACGAGATGCCGTATTAAAACACAGGGGTTCAGATGTTTAGGCTGAAGGCTATTTAGCAGGGACGAGCCAATCCGTCCGATATCTTTTCAATTTCTACAATCTTGCCTAAAAGCCTTCAGCCTAACTACCTGGGTCAGGACTTGGCCTGAATTAAGGCTCGTCGCTGATAGCCGATGGCGAGCATGACGATCCCCGCCACGACCATGGGAAAGGAAAGGAGTTGGCCCATGGAGAAGGATCCGAAGATAAAACCAAGCTGGGCGTCCGGCTCGCGGAAGAATTCTACGATCATCCGACAGACTCCATAGCCGGTGAGAAAACTCCAGAAGAGGGTGCCGGGCGGCGGTGCGGTTTTCCAGATGACCCATAACAGGGTGAATAAGAACACTCCTTCGAGCCCAGCCTCATACAGTTGTGATGGATGGCGACAGGCAGGCCCCCCGCCGGGAAACACCATGCACCAGTCGACGTCGGTGGCGCGGCCATACAATTCCCCATTGATGAAATTGCCGATTCTCCCGAACCCCAGCCCGATTGGTGTGGCGGCAGCTGCCAAGTCTGCCACCTGGTAAGCGGGGATACCTTGCCGTTGGCTGAATAAAAATAACGCGACGATGACGCCCAGCAGGCCTCCGTGGAAGGACATGCCTCCCTCCCAGATCGCCAGAATACTGGCCGGATGCTGCGCATAATAGGAGAAATTATAGAACAGCGTATATCCGAGCCGTCCTCCGAGAAACACCCCGAACGCAGCCCACACGATCATATTGTAGACCTGGTCTTTCGTCATGGAGAGGCTCTTCGACTGCACTCGATGCAGGATGAGGAAATAGGCGCCCGCCAGGCCGATCAAATACATCAGGCCATACCAGCGAAATTGCAGGGGCCCTAGTTCAAAGAAGACGGGGCTGATATTGGGGAAGGGAATCGCGTGCAACCAATTCATGCATGCCTCATGTGGGGTATTGAAGAATCATAGGTGAGGGTCTCAACCATTGCAAGCACGTGGATGCTCCACAAGACAATCTATTCTGATCGTTTTCCAGAGCCAGTTTGAGGGGCCTAATACGTTTGTATGTTGGTTTTCCGTCACGCTTGTGTCGTGACCTGTGAGGAAAACACAACTGAAAATTAGTCGCATTTAACTGTAGGTCCAGTGCCACGGTGAATCATGGGAGATTTCGTGATTTCCGGTCTGGCACGTTTACTGCTGATGAGAAGAGTACAAAAGAGTGGAGGATGCCGGTCATCACAGTCGTCATTCAACCGTATCAAGGAGGGGTACTATGTCGGACCAGGGACGTCACGTAGCAAAGGCCGCAGCGTTGGTCGCGGGTGGGGCAGTGATCGGAGCAGGGCTTGGATTGCTTTTTGCGCCGCAAGCGGGCACAGAAACCCGGCGTGGAGTCGGCCGTTATGCAAAGAAGGCCCAATTGCAAGCGACTCGATGGAGCCGGACGGTTCAATCCGGCATGAAAGAAGCGATGGATCGCCGTAAGGCTGTCACCCAGAAAGACGATCAAAAACCGCTGATCGAAGCGGTATAGCGGGGTCAGCGATCTCAGCGATCGGACGGAACGGACGATGCGGCCCGTCCTCAGGCCGCATCGTTGATGGCTGTTCATCACGAAATTGTGAAGTGGCCGAACGAGATCAGTATTGAGCTGGGCGCTGCTGACCATCCGGCCATGCTTGTCGCAATTGCCGACGTACGATCGCAATGGAAGTTTGTGTGCGACGCCGACCTTGACCGACTTAGACCCCGATGCTAGAGTCCCGCCACTGCGGCTTCTGTTGCCGGAGTGGCGAAATTGGCAGACGCAAGGGACTTAAAATCCCTCGTGCCCAAAAGGCGCATGCCGGTTCAATTCCGGCCTCCGGCACCAGAAACATTCAATGAGCGAAGCGTTGTTGATTGCCCCTGAGAATCTGAAACAGGGCTATGCGCGAATCAGAAGATGGTCGATAAGAGCGGGGTCTTCAATCGGTAAGGCTGCGGGGACATCGATAAAACGTTTCAGTCTCATCCGGTCGTTCGGGCTCACTTGGATCACTTCCGCCGCGATCCAATGTCCATGAACCTTCCTGACTTCCGCCAGCCGAATATCGATAAAGGCCTCCTCGCCTTCCAGCCATAGTTGGACTTTCACAAAGTCCCCTGCTCTCAAGTGCGCAGGGGTGGCGAGTTTACACCCATCCTCTACACGTTCAAGGACGCATCCGTCCGCTTCAATATGACTGCTGACGTTCGCGAGGACACAGTCGATCGTAAACTTCGGACTGTCCCACCACGTCTGTTGTGCTTCCTGAACTGTCATGTTACGCAGAGGATAGTGTGGGGGAGGGGTGCGTGCCTATTCCTCAAGAGATGGGGGCTTACCCGAAAAGGTAGTGTACGGAGTCGTGTACGAGTGCGTTGAAGGTGCGCCTTGTTTTCAGGCATGCAGCACATATGCGGTATTTGCCTGAGAAGAATAAAAACCAGCGGGGATGCAGGAAGCATATCGAGACTCGGTGCGCTCTGCTAGAATCCGCAGGGAATGAGACAGGGCGGTTTTCCCCGCGTGGTTGAAAAGACCGGCGCGATAAACAGAGTCTGTATTTCAACAGGAAGAAGCGATAGGCACAGCAGGCTACGAACGAGGAGGATATGTATGACAGGCCGGTCACCCGCTCAACAATTCCTGATGATTGGGACCATTCTTGCCGGATGCGGCGTGGCTGCCGGCGCGTTTGGCGCCCATGCACTCAAGGAAATTCTGGATGCGCCGATGCTCCAAGTATTTGAAACCGCAACACGCTACTTGATGTACCATGCCTTTGGACTGTGTGTTGTGGCTTGGGCGATCGATCGTTACCCGGAACAGCGTCTCCAAAAATCCGGATGGCTCTTTATCGCAGGGATACTTCTCTTTTCAGGCAGCTTGTACGGTGTGTCCCTTGCGGGTATTCGGTGGCTGGGGGCCGTGACCCCGGTCGGTGGGCTGACCTTCATCGCAGGCTGGTTACTCTTAGGCTGGGGAGTCTGGAGAAATGCGCTCCCTCGCACCACGAGCCGTACGTCCTAGCAGGATCCAAGCGCGGGATAGGCGCCGCACTCTTCACGCGAGTCTCGCGCTTCACGCATTGTTTTATGGCGTGCAGCCGGCCGTTTTCTTTCCGCTGACTGATCCCCAACCTCCCAGGGAATTCACAAAAGTCCCTTCGAGACGTTGGCCTTCTTTATTGAATTGCAGACTATCTTCTTGTATCCGGCCATCGCGTTCCCACCGTAAATACACGTTCTCGCCCAACACACTCGTTTCCGCGAGTCCCGGGATGGCGGGCTGCATGTATCCCGCCGGTGGAAAAACCAATGAAAACTTTTGCTCTTGATGGTTCTGCTGATGATTATGAATGATCCATTGCCAGGTCCCGCACAGCCGGGCCTGTCCACGGAGCTTGCGCACCAGATCCTTCCAATTCCGTATCCGATCCCACTCCTGGAAGGCGGCTTGCATGGCATTCATCTCCAGACGAACAACGTGCTCCCACAGGGTGACCATGAGGGATGGCCCGGACTCTCCCTGATTTTCCTTGGTCCATTCCGGGGAAGCCACCATATCTGAGAGTTGATTGAATGAGTCATACCAGAGCGTGTGTCCCTGTTGATTGAGCCATATCCTGGGTTGAGAGGATGGGAGTAGTTGCTCTGTCACGGTCGCGAGTTGTTGATCTTTCAGCGCCTGTTCGATGGTAAAGGCCAGGCGCCAGGCGGCCAGATCAGTCATCAGCCGATGAGCCGTCTCAGTCAGATCAGGCACCAAAAGTTCATTGCTGAGTTTGGCCGGTAAAGGGCGGGTCCCCAACGTTCTGGCCGCATCGCCTAACCCGAGCGCGGGTCCGATTGCCGAGACAAACAGATCGGCGGCGTCCTTGTCGGACTTCATCTTGGTCAGTTGATCGGAATGGGCATGAATGACCGATAGGAAATCCGGTATCGAGCTTGGAAGAGACTCCTCCGCCTTGGCGTTGAGCCAAGGTCCAAACATCGCGACAACCATCAGTACAGCAGCGAAAATGATTCGCGATCGGGCTGATGGAATGATGATGAGATGGGACATGATGATACTCTACCGTGCATTCGTGGACACCCTCAAGGGTGGAGTACTGAAACAAAGCGAGGGGAAACGGGCTAGGTGCCTTGGAAAGAGGTTTTCAGAAACGCGGCTGTTGCTTCCCATGCCTCCGCTGTCGTGTCGGCACGATAGTCATTTATGCGTTGTTCATTGCAGAACGCATGGGGAGCAGCGGGGTATATCCTGATTTCGATACGCTTCTTGTATTCGGTTGCCGCCTCTCGAAGCCGGTCCACATCCTGAGTGGGCACCCATTGATCCTGACCGGCCTGGTGATAGAGCACCGGACAGTAAAGATCGTTGATCGCAGTCGCAGGCTGCATTACCCGGCCATAATAGACGACCGCGGCGCGCAGCCGTTTTCGTTGGCAGGCAAACCGGAGCGCATACGATCCGCCCATGCCGAAGCCGACCACACCATGGACATTTTGTTTGACGTGATCGCGCGTATTCAAGAATTCACAGCAGGAATTAATGTCTTGAAGAACGAGGGACTCGTTCAGTTTGTTCATGAGCGCATCCGCAACCTCGGCATTGGCCGTCACCATCCCGCCGAGTCGCGCATACAAATTTGGAATGATGACACCGTAGCCTTCGCATGCCAGCCTCGCACCGAGATCCTTGATTTGCGCAGTCAATCCCCATGATTCATGCAAAAGGACGAGCCCGGGATAGCGGTCTTTTTTTTGAGGCCAAAACTGAATACATTCCACCTGGACATGTTTCGACGACCGTGTCTGGATATAGGGATCGACGGCGGCATCCGTCAGCGTAGGAATAGCGACGCCACTTGGAAAGCGAGCGGTGCCGGTGCCGATTTCATCCAAAGTAAAGGGAGCGAGGGTTGATAGCATTGCGGTAATCTCTTTTCCATCAAGGTTTTGTCGTGCGCGTACTATAGGGACCGGGTTGTCGGACTGTCAATCCGGCTATGTTCCGCTCTGTATGTATGATACGGATTGTCGTTGACCCCATATGTGTCGGCGATTACAGTTCCCTCACTTCCACGGAATGATGGGGCTACTATGGCGCTTGGAATCGGTCTCATCGGTGCCGGCCGGCATGGCAGCCGGTATATCCACCATATCCTGCACGATCTGTCGGGGGTGAGTCTTGCCGCTCTTTCTCGGAAGCGGATCGAGGCGGGAGTGCCTTCATTTCGGACGGCAGAGATCCCGGTCTATGGAGACTATCGCGCTCTGATAGCCGATCCGGCCGTAGAAGCTGTCGTAGTGGTGACACCTCCGTCTCTCTGCCGTGAGATTTGTCTTGAGGCTGTGAAGGCGAGGAAACCGCTCCTCATTGAAAAGCCATTAGCGCCGACAGGTCGAGAAGCACGAGCGATGGTGGCGGCTGCGGAAGAGGCCGGTATCTTGCTGATGACCGCACAGACCATGCGTTTCGACTCGACGATTTTACTCTTGAAAGATCGCTTGCCCGACATTGGTCGGATCCGGTATGCCACCCTCACAAGCCGGATTGAAGTAAAAGCCGGCGCTAGGGTACGGCTTCCGACAGTCGGCGAGCGCGGTGCGCTCCTGGAATTAGGGGTTCACCTTTTGGATGTCATACCCTTTCTCACCGGTGAGGAAGTGGTTACCGTTCGCTGTGAGTTGGACCATCTTCCGCCTGAGGCTCCGGATACGATGGCGATTGTGCAGGCCCGAACTGCGAGCGGCATACAGTGCGTCCTGGACATTGCGCGAGTCGTCGCAGGGAGGGTTGCGAGAACCGAGTGGGTGGGAACCCAGGGGCAGATCGCTGCTGATTGGTTTCACCATCGGGTGATAGGCGTCATCAATGGCACGGCGCCTCAGGAATGGGAGGTTCAACCGCAACAGACAATTCTTGCCACGCTTCGCGCTTTTGTCTGTGCTGTCGAGACGAACACGCCGCCGCCTATCACAGGGCGTGATGGATGCCGCGCTGTCGAGGTGGTCGATGCCTGCTACCGTTCGGCAGAACGCGGCGGAGCATCCATCAACGTTTCTTCTCTCCGCTAGCAGGTTGCGGGACAAGCAGGAGGAAGTCAGATGCCACTCTGCTCATGTCGCGCCTTTCTCGCCAGTCTCGCGCGTCACGCTTCATAGTCTGTATGCTGTCAGACTGAGAAGCCTAGGTGTCGGCGACGATGTGCGTATCCGTTTCCTCCACCCCTTCAATCTGGTGAATTTTTGTGATGACCACATCGGAGAGGGCTCGTTCATCCGCAACGCTGATGAAGAGAATAATGTCAGGTCGTCCAAAGCAGGAGTGCGCTTGCTCGATGCCGGCAAGGCGCTTAAGGGACTGCAGGACGTCTTTTGTCTGTCCGGCCTTGACCTTGATTAGGATATAGGCTTTCGTTGCCATCGTGTCCTCCCGGTTGTGTTTATTGCGTGCCGGCCGGCATTTCCAGCCGCCGTTTCGCAAACACTTGGTGCATGTTCTGTCCCCGTTGTTCCAAGGCGGAACGGGCCTTTGTCACGAGATCTCTCAGTACATCAAAATCTGCCGGACTCACGTTGAATTGGCGAAAACCGGTCGACAACATCTCTCGTTGATCGAGCGATGTAGCATCCCACTGTTCACCGAGTGCTTCAAGTATTTCCGATGTCCAGCCTGTCGACCGGAACCGAGCGCGGACTTCGTCGGCATCGTTTCCCGCCTGTGCCGATACTGCCCGACGCAGGAATGCGTCCACGGCAGGATCATCGCTCTTCATAAACACCGATTGAAATTGGATTACCACCTTGATGACGCGGTTTGCCTCAGGCGTATCTTCGGGCGGAAGCACACCGGCATCTTGCAACATGGCGAGGACGGCCATCGATGCGCCGATCGGTCCGGATGGAGTGGCGGATCGAGCAGGCATTTGAGCCAATACGGAACTGCCGGACCCCAAGATCAGGCTACCGACAAGCACATACAATGGCATATTGCGTGGCAACATAATGTGAGATGCAGATTCCAGCAGGCTCGATTGAAAGGAATGAGAGAGGACAGGCATGGGAGAGATTATATAGAAGGGGAGGAGAGGGTGCTAGCCTGCTGCTGGGCGTCACAATGCGAGAGAAAATGGAACCATATTTCTGCCGTCTCTTGTAGTTTTGATTGCAACGATTAGGCAGGGTTCCTATAATTCTCCAGCCTCGTACTTCCCACCGGAGACGCCTATGCTTGCTAAAGTTCTCAGCGCGGCACTTGTCGGGATTGATGCGCATTTGATCGACGTAGAAGTCGATATTGCCGGAGGGCTTCCACAGTTCTCCGTCGTCGGTCTCCCCGATGCCACGGTGCGGGAGAGCCGCGACCGGGTTCGCTCCGCGCTGAAGAATACCGGATTCCATTTTCCGGCAAAGAAAATCACCGTGAATCTTGCTCCTGCGGGAATCAAGAAGGAAGGATCTGGACTTGATCTGGCCATTGCCATTGGAATTCTTGTCGCGGAAGAAGTCATTCCACCTCAGAATGTGCAAGGCCGGGTCTGTGTCGGTGAACTCTCTCTGGACGGACGCATTAAGGCAATTACCGGCGCGTTATCCATCGGAATTGCCTGTCGGTCCGAGTATAGTCTGCTCTTGCCGGCCGAGAACAGCCAAGAAGCGTCCATGGTGCAGGATGTCACGGCCTATCCACTCAACACGCTTCCCGAGGCCGTGGCATTTCTCAACGGCACGGTTTCACTAAGCCCGGCGCATACAGACCGGGAGCGATTCTTTGCCACGCGTCCGGTGGAGGATGACGACTATGGCGATGTAAAGGGGCAAGACCATGCGAAGCGGGCGCTGGAGATTGCTGCAGCCGGAGGTCACAATCTGTTGATGGTGGGGCCGCCTGGATCAGGCAAGACGATGCTGGCGAAGCGTCTCCCGACGATTTTACCTCTCATGGAGCCGGAAGAGGCGATCGAAACGACCCGTATCCATAGCATAGCCGGCCGATTACCGGCCGATTATCCACTGTTGACGGTCCGGCCCTTTCGGGCTCCACATCACAGTATTTCAGATGCCGGACTCATCGGGGGCGGAACGATTCCACGGCCCGGAGAAGTGTCTCTGGCGCACAATGGCGTGCTGTTCCTGGACGAGTCCCCGGAATTTCGCCGTCCCGTCCTGGATGGATTGCGGCAACCGTTGGAGGACGGACATGTGACTCTGACCAGGGCCAGCGGTTCGATCCGCTATCCTGCACAATTCATGTTGATCGCCGCGATGAATCCCTGCCCCTGCGGATACTATGGGAACCGCACGCGTGAATGCGTCTGTGCTCCGCACCACATCCGCCGCTATCGGGCGAAATTGTCGGGACCGCTTCAGGATCGATTGGACATTCACATTGAGGTCCCGCCGGTCTCTATGCGAGATTTACACGATCACGGCCCTATGCCGGAAAGTTCGGCCATGATTCGATCACGTGTCCTGGGAGCGCGCGATCGGCAGCTTCACCGGTACCGTCTCGATGGAATTCTCACGAATGCGCAGTTGAAGCCACGGTCCCTGAAGCGGTACTGTGGCCTGGAGACATCGGCGCAGGAACTTCTAGGGCAGGCGCTGACCAAACTTGGATTGTCCGCTCGGGCCCATGGGCGCATCGTGCGAGTAGCGAGAACGATTGCCGATCTCGCTGGTTCTGATAAGATTGAGCCGCTGCATGTGGCGGAGGCGATTCAATATCGCAGTTTCGACCGTCGAATGGATTGATGAGGATACCCGATGTTGTCGACCGTGAAAGTCTTTCTCTGGTGGTTTGTTGTCGGCGCGACGATGGCGCTGGCCGTGATCATGCTGCAAGGCGGCATTCGTGAAGCGATGCAAGCGCAGGGATCGGTATGGGAACTCAAATTGGTCGAACTGCTGACCACCATCCTCGGCGGGGGACTGCTGGGCGGCTGTGTCGCCTTGATACTGAATCGGATCAAGAAGTCATAACAAATGCTGTGTCACAGCGCAGTGAACTGAGGTGATCCAATGGATGTAGAAGTGGGCTCGAATCTCTATCGCAACACCGACGGCATGATCGAGATCGAGGGCGTCCCGCAGATTCAAGTGGCGCTGAAACCGACGACGGGCGACTTGCTGGTGACCTTCGCATTATTCGATGCCGAGGGAAAAGTGAAGGCCAAACTCGTCGACAGCACGTTGATGATCAACGAACGGCGCGCCTACGCGGTGAGTACGACTCCGAAGAGTCTGCTGCTCACACATCCGGCCACGGGAATGGTCATCTTACAGATGGAGGTGAAGGCGTCCAACGCAGTGGCCTTCACGAACGGGGAGTTCCATACGATCAAGGGCCATGTGATCCATGTGTCTCCCGCCGAATGGAAAATCGGCAAGCTAAGCGCCAAGGGAACGACGCAGGATCTGAAGGGCCGGTCCGTCACCCTCGGTTGACCGAGGAGATCCATCCTACCCTGCGACCGTCGGCACAATCACGATGTGCCCGTCTTTCAGCTCTACAACCGCCGCATCGCCATCGCGTAACTCGCCCCTGACTAATTGACGCGCCATCGGCGTCTCAATCTCCTGTTGGATCAATCGCTTTAACGGTCTCGCCCCATAGGCCGGATCGTAGCCGCGCTCACCCAGGTGCCGTAAGGCCTCCGGCGTCACGGTGAGAGTGATTCTTCGATCCGTCAGCCGTGCCCGCAAGCGATCGAGTTGAATCTCGACGATCTTCATGAGCTGCGTCGATTCAAGAGCATGAAATACCACAGTCTCGTCGACGCGGTTCAAGAATTCAGGGCGGAAGTGTTCCCGCAATTCCGTCATCACAAGGGAGCAGACTTCATCATACGAAGCGCGGCGTTGCTGCGCGTCAAGGATCAGCGGACTGCCGATGTTCGACGTCATGATCAGAACGGTGTTCTTGAAATCGACGGTCCGGCCCTGTGAATCTGTCAATCTGCCGTCATCCAATACTTGAAGTAAGACGTTGAAGACATCGTGGTGAGCCTTTTCGATCTCGTCGAACAGGATGACGGAGAACGGGCGCCGTCTGACGGCTTCGGTCAGTTGTCCGCCTTCATCGTAGCCGACATAGCCGGGCGGGGCGCCGATGAGGCGGGCCACCGTATGTTTCTCCATGTACTCGGACATATCGATTCGAATGAGGTTGGCGTCGTCATCGAAGAGCGTTGCGGCAAGCGTTCGCGCCAACTCGGTTTTTCCGACTCCGGTCGGACCGAGGAACAGAAACGAACCAATGGGCCGGTTGGGGTCTTTGATGCCCGAGCGCGCTCGGAGGACCGCATCCGCGACCGCTTCGACCGCTTCATCCTGGCCGATCACACGTTGATGAAGCAGCTCGCCAAGCTGTAAGAGTTTTTCCGTTTCACCTTCGACCAGTCTGGATACGGGGATTCCAGTCCAGCGACTCACGACGGCGGCGATGTCGTCTTCATCGACCTCTTCTTTGAGCAGCCGGCTTTCACCCTGCTTCTGGCCGAGCCGCTCCTGTTCCAAGGCCAATTCACGCTCGAGGCGAGGCAGTTCTCCGTATCGCAACTCCGCCACGCGATTGAGATCGTAGGCCCGTTCAGCCCGCTCCATCGCCAGTTTCACTTCTTCCATCGCTTCACGAGTCTTGCGAAGCCGTGCGACCGAGGCTTTTTCAGAATCCCATCGTGTTTTGAGAGCCTGCAAGTCTCTTTGTTTCTCGCCCAACTCCAGTTCGAGCGTGGTGAGCCGTGCCTGACTGGCCTGATCATGTTCTTTCCGCAAGGCCTCCCGTTCGATTTCCAGCTGCATTACCTTGCGGGAAACTTCGTCCAGCTCTGCCGGCAAACTATCGATTTCCGTACGCAGTCTGGCGGCCGCCTCATCGACCAGGTCGATCGCTTTGTCGGGGAGAAAACGATCGGCGATATACCGATTTGAAAGTTTTGCGGCAGCGACCAGCGCGGCGTCTTTGATGCGCACGCCGTGGTGCACTTCGTAGCGTTCCTTGAGTCCGCGCAGAATCGAGATGGTATTCTCCACCGTCGGCTGATCAACCAACACTGTCTGAAACCGCCGCTCCAGGGCGGCATCCTTCTCAATATGTTTCCGATACTCATCCAGCGTTGTCGCGCCGATCAAATGCAATTCGCCGCGGGCCAACAGGGGTTTGAGCAGATTGGCCGCGTCCATGGCCCCTTCCGCCGCACCCGCTCCCACGACCGTATGCAGTTCATCGATGAAAAGCAGGATTTGCCCCTCTGCCGCCTGCACCTCTTTGAGGGCAGCCTTCAATCGTTCTTCGAACTCACCGCGAAATTTTGCGCCGGCCACTAACGATCCCATATCGAGTGTGATGACGCGTTTCTTCTTGAGTCCTTCGGGCACATCTCCCTTGATAATTCGAGAGGCCAGCCCTTCGACGATGGCGGTTTTTCCGACACCGGGCTCGCCGATAAGCACGGGGTTGTTCTTGGTTCTCCGCGAGAGAATCTGTACGACTCGACGGATTTCTTCGTCGCGCCCGATCACGGGATCCAGCTTGCCTTGCCCTGCCAGCCTGGTGAGGTCACGACCGTATTTTTCCAATGCCTGGTAGGTGCCTTCAGGGTCCTGGCTCGTGACACGTTGAGAGCCTCGCACCTGTTGCAGCGCAGCCAGAAGTCGCTCTTTCGTCAGGCCGAGTTTTTTGAAGACACCTCCCTCTTGGGCCATGGCGAGGATGACGTGCTCGACGCTGAGATAGTCGTCCTTCAATGCGCGTTGTTCGTCTTCGGCCTTGGCCAGGATTTGGCCGAGCCGCGATGTAATGTGGAGTTGTCCCGGACTTGCCCCGGCGCTCTGTACCTGAGGCAGTTTTGCGAGTGCCTGCTCCACTGCCTGACGAACGGAGGGCACTGATAACCCTGCCTGTTCGAGGAGTGAGGATGCGAGACCTCCATCTTGTTCGATGAAAGCCAGGAGAAGGTGCTCCACATCGATGCCCTGATGACTGCGTCGCGTGGCATGAGACGACGCGGTCTGCAGCGCTTCCTGCAGTTTAATCGTCATGCGGTTCATATCCATCAGGTGACTCCTCTCCGCTCATTCATGTATGCCAATACACTGTACATAATCACAAGACCGGGGAAGTCAATCGCCCGCGACGATTCATCGGCTTGACTCGATAAGATTGCACAGACTAATGTCGTGCATGCTGCGAATGCTCACTGAATCACTGGCACTCTATCGGAGCGCCTTCCAGAAAACTGGACAATCTCTTGTCCGCGGCTGGATGACCATGGTGGCGGTGGTGGGATTCGGCGCCATCCTGATGCTCGTCGCCCAGATTGCTTCACCACTCGGCATGATCGGAGGTTTTGTCCTGGGTGCGGTGAATGCGCTCCTGGTCGGCGCTACTCTGAGCCTGATTGAGCAATCGATTAACCATAGTCGGGCGCTCACCTTCCAAGACATTGTTGGCAGCTTCGGTCAGTACTTTTGGGATGTCATCGGTATCGGGTTCATTCTGTGGCTGCCGTTGATGGCGCTTGAGATGATCATGCAGACGAACCCCTACGGGCAGCTCCTGTCGTATGTGGTGTTTTTGCTTCTTTTTCTCCTGCTGAACCCGGCGCCGGAGATTATTTATCAAGTCCGGCATAATTCTCCGCTCGACGTGTTCAAGACCTCCTACGAGTTCATCCTTGAAAATTGGATTGAATGGTTTCTTCCATTTGCGGTGATTTTAATCCCTATTGTCTTCTCGCCCATGGGATTACAAACATTCTTTTCCCTTTCCAGTCGAGCGGGGAGGGGGGCTGGGTTGGATTTTTCTCAGATTCTTGTGTTGCCGTTCATGATTCTCGGTAGCTGGCTGGACTACGTCGGTATCCCTTCTTCAATCAGCTGGTATCTCGGGTTACTTCTCACGCCGCCTCTTGCCATCGCCATGTTGTTGTTTCGCGGCCATCTCTTTGCATCGCTCCACGGGGTGTCACGACGTCAGCGTCGATTTGTTTCGCCATTCAAGTAGGGATCGGTAGTAGGCCAAGGCAGGAAAGATTTCCGTCTCTCCTGATGGATGCTGCTCAAAACTTCTTAGCCTATCCGTTCTCTCCGAGATAGGTTCGTCCAGGCGAATTAAAGTTTCCAGGATCGCTTGAGGGACATCGCTAAATAGTGTATGGAATTGCATACAGCCACTACATTATTTATAGAGGCTGTTCAAGCCCGAGAAAGAGTTTCCTGGTGTATTTATCCATCTTTTGGCGAATTGTCCTGACCTCCCTCGTCATCATCGTGATGATGGCGGGCGTGAATCTCTATGCGTTGTTCCAACTGCGGCAGTTGACTGCACTCAGCACCAATATGGCGACTCGCCATTATCCGGCTATTGAATCGGCCAAACGGCTGCTCACGGTGCTCTATGCTCAACTCAATAGCGAAAAGAAGTATTTGGCTGTCCGTGATGCCACGTTCTTGCAACATTTTGATGAAGAGGTCGATGAATTTCACCGTGGACTTCAGAGCCTCGCAACACAGGAACTCACTCCTCAAGGCATCCAACTGCTTGAAGATACTAAGCGCTTGCAGCAAGAACGGCTCATGATGTTCCATACTGAATTGGAGGCTGGCGCATCGGCGTCTGGGATTTTACCGACGGACTATGAAGGTCGGCGTGACGCCTTGATGGACCGCATAAGCGGCACACTCCAACAGTTCATCAATTTTCACGAAACGGGCATCAGCGTCGGTGTCAGCCGATCACGGGAAAGCTCGGCGCAAGCCGAAGCAGTGACCGAGCAACTGGTTCTGCTTGCTCTGGTATTCGGCATTGCGCTGGCCGGATTTGCCAGCTACACAATTCTGCGTCCGCTTCGTCAATTGCAAAGCCATATCAAGCAGATCGGGCAGGGCAATTTCGGCACGACGCTGAATATCCGGGCTCCCAGCGAGTTGCGCGATCTCGTCGACGCAGTCAATTGGATGGGCACAAAACTTCAAGAGTTAGATGACATGAAGGGGGAGTTTCTTGCCCATGTTTCTCACGAATTACGCACGCCCATGGCCTCGATCCAGGAAGGCACCCATTTGCTGTTGGATGAAATTCCCGGTCCCTTGTCGCAAGAACAACGCACCACGTTGCGCATCATGGCGGACAGCAGCCGCCGGTTGATCACCCTTATCTCCACCATTCTGGATCTTTCCAAAATGGACGCCGGGATGATGGAGTATCGCATTGTTCCGACGGATCTTAAGCGCGTTACGGATATGTCGGTCAACAAGGTCCAACTTCTCGCCGATGCCAAGCATGTGCAGCTATTATTGGAAGCGCCCGCTCAGCGTGTATGGGTCAAGGCCGATGCGCTTCGTATTGAGCAAGTGCTTGATAACTTGCTCTCAAATGCCTTGAAATTCAGTTCGCAAGGGGGCATTGTGAAGGTGTTTATGAGGCCGGACCCGAAAGCGGGAGTTCTCGAGGTCAGTGTGAGCGATGGAGGGCCTGGTATTCAGGCCGAAGACCTGCCATATATTTTCGAACGCTTCTATCAAGGACGGACGAATGCCAAACATGCGACACCAGGCAGTGGCCTCGGGTTGGCGTTGGCAAAAAAAGTGGTCGAAGCGCACGGAGGACGGATTTGGATCGAAAGCGAAGCCACGAAGGGAACGACGGTACGATTTATTCTCCGACTTACGAAGCCGGGAGAAGCGGTATGAAGGCTCTCAGTCAAGGCTTCACCGGCGGAGTCTTTTGCTGTCTCTTCCTTGCTGGATGCGCGGCATGGTCGCAGGCCCCTCAATATTCACAGCCCTACTTCAGGGTGGATACGGGAGAGATAAAGGTCCTGCAAGCACTGGCCAAAAAGCAGGAGCTGCTCGCGTCGAAATGCGCTGAGCATAATTCCTGCGATCACGTCTATTTTACACGCGCGCTGCTTGGGCTCTACGAAAATAGAGATAGCGCCTCGAAATATTTCGAGAAAGTAATCGCCGTCGCGCCCAAAGGCCAACTGGCTACATCCAGCAGGCTCTGGTTGCAGCTTCTTGAATATCACGCCGCGCCTGTTGAGCATTCCTGGTTCCAATCCGTCATCACAGCCCCGGCCATTTCGGAGAGTCAGGCGATCCTGGCGCAGGTCTCAGACAGGCTGGTGCGGGACTTGCTTGATAGAGAACTTGTCATCCAGCAATTGCGGGCTATGAAGGATGCCGATTCCCAATCCCTGGAGAGCATCCACCGCGAATTAGTGGAGCGTGAACGGAAGATGGATGCAGCCGGCGGCAGAAAAGATGCAGGAAAAGGTTCACCCGATACGGGTATCGTGCTGTCCCTGCAAAAGCAACTGACAGATCGCGATCGGAAAATAGAGGAATTGACGAGCCAATTGGAGGCATTAAAGCGTATCGACCAGGAGATGCGAGACAAGGTTCGCCCTATCCGCCCTCCCTCGACGATTGTGCCGCCTCCGACTGCGCCGGACTGACGATTCCATAGAAGGGATTTCATGGAAAAAGAACATATTCTCGTAGTCGACGATGAAGAGGGATTGTTGCATCTTGTGAAGATGCGGTTGACCGCTATGGGTTTTTCCGTCACAGGTTGTACGACCGGACGTGAAGCCGTTATGGCAGCCAAGAAGGACCGATTCGACCTTGCCATTGCCGATCTCCGCTTGGGAAGCGAAGATGGGCTGGACGTTACGGAGGAACTGCTGCGGATTCATCCGGGCCTTCCAGTCATCATCCTGACGGCTCACGGCAGTATCCCTAATGCCGTGGAAGCCATGCAGCGAGGGGCTTTCGGATATCTCACCAAGCCGTTTGACGACAAGGAACTCAAGGCCAAGATCGAAGAAGGACTCTCCCCGCAACGAATGAGAGGGGAGATTCAGCGACTGAAGTCTCTCGTCAACGAATTATATGGCATGGAAAACATCGTCGCGCGGAGTGCGGCGATGCAGCGCATACTCCAACAGGTGGTGCAGGTAGCCGATTCGGATGCGACCATTCTCCTTTTCGGAGAAACCGGGACCGGCAAGGAAGTGCTCGCGCGAGTCATCCATTCGAACAGCCGGAGGAGTAAAGGGCCGTTTGTGGCCCTCAACTGCGCAGCCATACCGGAAACACTCTTCGAGTCTGAACTCTTCGGCCATGTGCGCGGCGCGTTTACCAGCGCGCACGGTTCCAAGCGGGGGCTGTTTCAAAGCGCCAACGGCGGTACGCTCTTTCTCGACGAGATCGGCGAAATACCGCTTTCGATGCAAGTCAAACTGTTGCGGGCTGTGCAGGAACGGGAGGTCCGCGAAGTGGGTTCTGAAATCTCAACGAAGATCGATGTGCGGATTATTGCCGCGACGAACAAAGATCTCGGCGAAGCGGTCAAGAACGGGTCTTTCCGGAACGATCTGTACTACCGCATCTCCGTTGTTCCGTTGTTTATCCCGCCGCTTCGCGACCGTCGAGACGATATTCCCTTGCTGGCTCAGCATTTCCTGATCACAAGCGCGAAACGGGCGAATAAAAGCTTGCGCGGCTTTACACCGGCTGCGCTCAATCGGCTGGTCTCACATCCTTGGCCAGGAAATGTCCGCGAATTGGAAAATGTCATTGAAAAGGCCGCCGTCATGACGCGCCAGGACATGATTACTCCGGATCTCCTGCCTTCGATGGGGACCTCGCCTGATACGTTCCTCAAGCCACTGACTGAAGCCAAGGAGGAGTTTGAGAAAACCTATCTGAAGAACGTCCTGCAACTTACCGGTGGTAATATCTCGCGCGCCGCTCAATTTGCCGGACGCTATCGGGCGGACTTCTATAAGATGCTCAAAAAATATGGGCTGCATCCCTCAACGATAAAGGCTAAGTCGGAAGCCGATCTTGAAGAGCTGGAAGAGGAGGCCGACCTTACGGAGGCCGAACGCTAGGTCTGTCTGTGTCTTCGGGGGAGTGAACGATGGGATTACTCGATCTCCTCGCCGGGCTGACAACTTAGCAGCATCGGATCATCCTCAGATTCTGTGTGAACACGATAGAAAGAGATTCGGTCACCGCAAAGCATCGCAGGCGATTCCCATCTTGGCAGACTCAACGCAAAAAATACGCACACTTCATTCGCTCACCCGCCCAGCCGACATATCTGACATCGGCCTGGGACTGATTGCTTCTGGTCGAGCCTAATAAAGAAGGGTGCGATCGTTCGCCGCGCATTATGCGGTATTGCGGGATGAACCATAGCCTGTTTTGATCAGCGTGGAGATGACCGCTGTAATTCGCTCGGCTGTCTCAGGCGGAGGAGTATCGAAGTCTACTCCGAACTCGGATCCCTTCACCCATTTGACGACGGCGCGATCGATCAGCAACGGCACCGGATCTCCTGGAACGAAAATTTGCAGTGAGAGTGCCGTTCCGTCGAAGACCAGGATATTCCCGGTAATATAGCTCCCGCTCAGTGAAAGGTCTTTGATGATTCCTTCGCCGGCAATCCCGTCCCCAAGGTAGCGGACCGGCACTAACTTCTTGAGCCGATGATTCTTCCGCATGACAAACCCGGCCATTCTGTCTCCTTTCCCGATGAGCGGCTTGTGTATTTCGATAAAGGTCATTGTACTACCCAAGTCAAGGCTTGGACAGATAATTGCCGTCATCCGCAGACTTTCAAGGTTGTGTTCTGAGGCATGGCGCGTTGCGGGAGTGGCAGAAGCCGGCACAGTAAGGTAGTCTAGCCCACATTATTCACGAGGATTCGTCACGAAACCGCCGAGACGCGAAGGAAGGAGGCATACTTGAAACAGTATGGTGACTGACTGAGCGACGAGCCCGCCTGCCGTCAGGTGCGTCGCCACCGCGCTTGCGAGGTCGAGCGCCATTTGTATGATCTTGGCGCGAAGAATTAATGCCGCAATAAGTTCTGATTTTCGTATCGGCGGGTGCAGTAGAAGCCTTCGTGAATTATGCAGGCTACGTCCAGGAGAAGAAGGGCGGCTTCCGAAGGAGCCGAATGACGCGATGAGTCAGACTGTTTTATATGAAGGGTACGCGATTCAGTCATCCCCGAGGCGCCTTGCCGAATCGACACAATGGCAGGTGCGGATCGTGATTTCCCCCAGACCGCACGGCGGGGTGAAACCACGCGAGTTCACATCCGATGAGTTATATCCTACGGAACAGGATGCGGATACTCATGGGACCGATCTGGGCCGGCGTATTATCGATGGGAAGGTCCAGGGCCGCTCAGTCGCAGACATGAAGATGGAGAATCGTCGAACCACGCCACGCTTCCATGGAGAATATAGCGCGACGATTTCCGGCCCCGCGAAACTCGAAGGGACGGGCCACATGCTCGATCTCTCTATGGGAGGATGCCAGCTGGAAAGTTCGCTGACCCTTACGCCCGGTCTATTGCTGGAGTTACGTGTTGCAGTGCCGGGTTTGGAGTGGCCGCTCATGATCGACGGCGCTCGTGTGCAGTGGGTGCGCGGGCAGCTTGTCGGGTTGGCGTTTGTCCGGATCAGAAGAACCGAACAGCGGCGACTTGATAAAGTCATCGCAGATCTCAGAATACGTGGTGCAGACGAAGCTCCCTGAGCGGGGCTCCTTCCGGTGGTATCTTTCTCCCTGTCTTCTTGCCGATCAAAAATCTTGCACGTGTGAGCTGGGAGAGGAATTGAACCTTCAACCTGCGGTTTGCAAATAGCGACAGAACTCTTTTCGCATCCTTCTTCACCCTCACAAGAACCAACAGAATCACCAATGGAATGGCCAGGCTAGGGTGACTTTGCCGAGTTGCGCCCGATTGCGTGCGGAGAGGGCAGATAGCATGAGCATGGTTACATTCCCGGTACCCTACGTGGCGGTGTTGGAATGTCAGATGTGGCACAGACCCGCAGCCACGCCAAGAAACTCAGCATCAAGCGTTATGTCACCGCATAGGAAGTTCACTGACGGACTAATTATAATCTTGACTCTCCCGATCGCTTGCCCTATACATGGCATACACAAGCAATGGTCATGGGGTTGACCAGAACCGTCCTGCCGTTCTCATGAGAACAGGACTGATAACTCCTACCAAGCCAACTGGTAGGAGTGTATATGGGTTCACAGCAGAGTTCTTCGCTCCTCTTACCTTTCCTATCTCAGTCTCGTTTAATCAGCAGGGCGATTGATCCGTCACGACGATCATTCTTTTTGTCTTGCCGGCCTCTTTATCAAGCGTCACCGATGCCTTTTGGACAGCCTTGGCGCTCAAGACGCCCGCCTGCCCCGTTCATTTCTTTCTCATGGCCCGGCTCGCCGTTTCGTTACTCGCGTGACACTTCTTATGCGAGAACGAATCTAAACCGCTCACGGAGCGAGACAGGCCCACGCGTTTCTTCGTGCCGCTCAAATTTCCGTATTGTTCGAAGCGATTCATACACTCCACTCACTCATAATTGAAGGGTTAGATAAACCATGAAGAAATACCGAATCCTCACACTGACAATTGTTGGTCTCTGTTTGTCGGTATCGTTCCTTGTCTCACCCGCTTCAGCCGCCGAGAATCACGGCATCATGATGTTGGAGGGCAAGCTAATGATGATGCATGACGAAAGGGAGGTTTCCCGGATGGATCGCGCGATGACCCTATCCGGAGGGCCAAACAATAATGCTGGACGGAAAGATAACGGGAGGTCACAAGGACATGCAGAAGGAAGCGACGGACAAGTAGCGTCTCACGGCCCTCACGCTTACTAAGGTTTCGACATGAGCGGCAATTCAGAGTCGGAAATAACAGCCTGAAAGGGGCAAGGATAACTAATGAGATTCTTCCCGTACCTCATTGTCTTTCTGGGCTCCGGTATCGGAGGGGCACTCCGCCACGGAGTCAATGAGATTATTCCATATTCCCCTGGGAATAAGTTTCCTCTAGGCATTCTCACGATCAATGTTAGCGGCTCCTTACTTATAGGACTTCTGGCGGGATATTGGGCTTTTCAAGGTGACGCGTCACAGCATTGGAGGCTCTTTCTCACAGCAGGAATTTGCGGAGGCTATACCACCTTCTCCACTTTCTCGCAGGATATCGTGCTGTTACTGGAGCGTGGCCAATATTCAGTTTCCGCCCTTTATGCTGTTCTTTCGGTTGGTCTTTCAGTCGTGGCCATGTTGTTCGGCCTTTGGGCCATGAGAAATCTGAGCTAAATCACAGGCCATGAAGCCCCACCAACGAACAAGACGGAATTTCTATCTCTGTTCTTGGGGCAGATTCCCTCCTTGAAAGCCATGAGGCATGCATCGATTGAATTGAAATACAGTGCTGTCTGAAAGGTAGTACGTCAAAAAACTCATTCAACAAGGAGCGGCTCTGATGGAAGATAGGGATTGGGTATTGGGAGATATAGTGTGGGCCATTGTGGCGACGGCAGTTGTCCTCGGGCTCATGGCATTGAATTCGTATGTCCAGCGACTAGCTAGAGATGAGGAAGAGCAGCGAATAAGATCCCAGATTCCCGATCCCCTAAATCGCCAGGGGTCAGCAACTTCTCAGAGTCGTCGACCTGACGACATCTGACGTCCTGTTGCGAGTCGATGCGGCCTCGAGTCTCTCGCTTCTGTATTGAAATTTTGCGCCTTCACCATGATGCGTCCCCTCGCTGCCGTCATCATGTCGATGAAGGTGACGGGACCACGATGAAGCGCATATTTCGCCTTGGGTTTCAATAGACGCCTCAGTTGGTGGTGCGTGTCGCACATATTCCATAGTTAAAAGAGCACAACATTCAGTCAGGCTTCTTTGAGCACGAAGACTTTCTTGCGCTCCGAGGCGCGTTGCCTGATTATGCGCAAGTCGCCGCGAGCCTGGTCTACTATAGCGGCATGAGAATGGGCGAGGTCTATTCGCTTCAATAGCGGCTGGTAAGCTGGACGGAAGGAAAGCGCTATCTTCAGGCCCAAGACACCAAGACTAATACTCCCCGTGTTCTGTCTCCCACCGGGGATCTCTATCGGGTTCTGCTGTTGGGGCAAGGGGGTGTCGTGAGACTCCCCCCTGATTGAAGCCTTCCCAGGGTAGATGTTGACTCGATCGACGGGTAGTACTAAACTCTAAAAGTACTACAATTGTTATGGAGGTAGGTATGTTGGAATCTACGATCACCCGGAAAGGACAGGTCACGATTCCCAAGGCGATTCGTGACCGCTTAGGCGTGAAGGAAGGGGAGAAAGTCCTCTTTGTGATGCGAGGGGAGGAAGTGGTGTTGAAGGTCGTCAAGGGAACAATTCTTGATCTGAGAGGCTCAGTCCAGCCATCAGCGCATCCGGAAGATTTTGAGAAGATTCGTCAGTCTGTGAGGCAGGCCGTAGCCAAGAAGGTGGTCGGGCATGGCTAGCCTCTTCGTGGACACCAATGTCTTTCTTCGTTTTCTGACTAATGACGACCCGGCGAAAGCCAAGCGAGCCGAGAATCTCTTTCGTGATGCCCTGCGCGGAAAAGTCAAATTGGCAACCAGTCTGCTGGTCATCGCGGAGATTGTTTGGACACTCGAATCCTTCTATAAGTTGGAGAAGTCGGATATTGCCGCGAAGGTCGAAAAGATCCTAAATACACCCAATCTGGACTGTCCCGAGACCCCGCTTCTCTTTATGGCCCTCGATCTCTACGTCCATGCAAACATCGATTTCGTTGACGCGTACAACGCCTACCATATGAAAGAGAAGGGGCTCACAGAGATTCTCACCTACGATCGGAAGCACTTTGCCCGAGTTCCGTGGATTCAAATCGAGGATTGATGATTCCCATAGCAGTGAATTTTTCAAGTGAAGGGCGCGAAGATCTGCCAGGATGCCCCGCTCGGAAGGGCAAAGCTCTCTCTTCCTGTGGAGATTCAATTCTGTGGAGCTGGCGAGAGGAATTGAACCTCCAACCTGCGGTTTACAAAACCGCTGCTCTGCCATTGAGCTACGCCAGCTTACATGAGACGAGTGCGGACGGGCTTTGTGCGACCCGGTGGAAAACCTAACAACTGCGTGGAGGACTGTCAAGCAGATCGTGGCATGGCGGAGGTTTGCCGTACTTCAGGCATAGCATGAATCGGCTACTCCCAAGCTGTATCGCCCCGCTTCACCAGTTGTTTCCAACATGCCCGCATGTCCGTTTCGGCCTTCTTGCGTCGCTCCCGTTGGCGTTCGACTATGCGTCCGGCGACGAAGGCAGCGCGCAGGCTCGACGACTGTGCGAGAAACGCACGGACGTGCGCCTCAGCTTGCAGGGCATCTTGGTGCAGGCCCAAGATATCTTGTAGTCTAGAGGCCTGTCTGATGAAGCGGGTGGCCGGCTTTCCAACTGAGGGTTCCGCAAGTTCCGCGGCATAGCGGGCCCGTTTGGTTTTGATGCGGATTTCATGGAGCCCGGCATTGTCCGTCGACGACCCCAATCGTTGAATTGCTTTGCGCAGTTTCTTGTACGCGACCTTCGCGATGTCGCGTACCGTAACGGAAGTTTCGACGATGCGAGGATCGTCCTTCGCGTCCTGGAGCCGTCTGATGAGGTCGAGATACCGCGCGCTCTTCAACTCGATCAACAGAATTCCTCGGGCGTCGTCCCGCCGGTTGGTCAGGTGGGTGATGAATTGTGCCATTGCCCGGCGGTCTCCCACGTCCAGCGAAGAAGATTCCTCACGGAAATAGGCAAGTTGAACGTCGAGGTCCCGGACCGGTCCCAACAGTGTGCCGAGCCGGTCCAACTCGTCCTGCAGTGAATCTGCCCATTCAGGAACGAGCAAGGGGGAGGCGGCGCGAAGAATGCTGCGCAACTGCCTGGTGGCGACGCGCATTTGATGCAAGCTTTCAGGTTCTCTTCCGAGCCTGGTTCCCGGGTCATGCGCGAGCAGCCATCGGACATGACGTCTCAACGCATGCTTCACATGATCCACGACCGGCGCATCCGGCGCCGGCGGCGAAGCAGGACGTGGAGCGGGCAGGGACAGCGCGCGAAACAGTTTCGGGCGTCCATCATGATCTCCGCATCCCGCGCGACGCAGCAGCCGTTCGAGGCCGGCCAGCGCGCGGTCATTTCCATTCACCTGTTCGATTTCGAGTTCTTGAAAACGCTGAAGCGCGACGCCGTGTTTCACGACAGTCACCCGGTCGAGCGTGACATCTGCAACGGGAGCGTGATCTATACGCGCACGCACACCCATGCGCCAGACCTTCAACGTTGCAACCGGCGCGAGCCGCCGCTGCCGGAGATGGAGGAACAGCAGGTCGCGGAATGCCGGGGGTGGACTCGACCGGTGATCGGCGACCTCGATTTCCTGCCGGTCTTTCAGCAGAGGGATTTTCAGTTGCCAGGTCTGTGTCCCGCGCTCGGCTCGATGGCGGAGGGTAATCGCCGCGTGGGCCAGGTCGTATTGAGAGGTGTCGTAGTAGGTCGAAGTCAGCAGGCGGCGCGCAATCGTGCGGCCGGGAAGAGAGGGCAGGCGGAAATCATCATCGACCGCCAGTTTGATTTCGCGCTCACGTTTCGATGAAATAGTATGGAATCGACGGCGACCAGGAAGGCGATTGTCTGCTCGCGTCATCGCGAAATTCTCACAGCAGGCGTAGTCGCGCTCAGTATGCCTGCCCCATGGAGATGAACACAACCGTAAAGCCCGGAAGGGTGTGGCACGTAACTATTGAACTGAAAGTATGGAAGCCGGAT
>CAZVEZ010000014.1:0-30781 GCA_964626135.1 uncultured Nitrospira sp. | reverse complement strand
CTCAGAGCCCCGGCCTTGCTTCCGCGATAATATTGATCTCCAATGAAGAACCGTCCCGTTGGATGTCGAGTTTCAATACCTGTCCTGCGTCAACCCGGCACAATTGTTTGGCTTCGCGATCGGAGGCAACGGTCGCCAAGGCGATCCCGTTGCAGGCAACCACTCTATCGCTGACCTTGAGACCTGCCTTGCCGGCAGGCAGGCCGCTCCGGAGTTCCCGCACGAGGTAGTATCGCGCGCCGGCTGATTCTTGTAGTTCCCAATTCACACCGATGTGTCCGGACCCGAGCAGTCCGGTTTGCGAGCCGAACCGAGCGAGAATGCGATGCACGATGACGCGAGCCAACCCCTCTGGATCATCGGCCGTGGCGTCAGAGCCGTATCCTCCCCCGTTGAATAACACCACCCCGCTCTCGACATCGATCATCCTGAAAGCCAGCGACACGCGACTGACCTGGTCGCCCTCCGCTCGCTCCCATTGTTGCACTTCACCCACCACAATGGCCTGCGCACCGACGAGTTTCCCGACTTTCAACACCTCGGCATCGTCGGCATGCTGCAGTTGGACAACCTGTTCCTTGAACACTTCGTCGAGCTCGGCCCGCTCGACCATATTGACATCTAAATCCAACAAGAGGGTCGTCACAATCCCAGCAACACGCGATCCCGTTCCCTCTGCGCCAGGCGCATCTTCAAAGGACATGACTGCCATCGTCCGATAGCGATCGATCGTGTCCCGATTGATCGGGCCGACACCCGTCACGACCGGCTCAGGACGTCCGCGCATCCCGCCTGACCCTATGGCGGCAGTGCCGGATGACGCACAGGCGCGGCGCCGCTGCAGGATGGCAGAGGGTGTACCCCAGGCGCAGAGTTCGTCGTTCACCAGCACAATGTGGTGCGGATATTCGCGTTGATGCTCGGCCGCAATGTTGGTGAATGGATAGAAAATGCAGCCGCCGACCCAGACCGACACCGGACAGAGGGCTAACTCATAGAGCCACTGTTTGCGGGCGGTGAGAGAATATTCCCAGACCAGCAGACGGCCATCATCACGCAACACACGGTCCGGCCGGCCAATGTGGTCAATGACCTCGGCCTTCGTCATCGGCACGGCCAGACGGTCCAGCTTGGATTCCGACTTCACCACGGTATACAGCACGCCGCATCCGAAGCAAGCGCCGGCAAGCAGGACCAGGCCCATCAAACAGCCGATTCGCTTGAGCATGGTGGCCCGCTCCACGGGGTACTCCTCACACGCCGAGGCAGAGTACCACCCTGCACAAGAAGGCCGCAATGGAATGGGACAAGCAACGGGATCGAGATCCCCTCCGCAGGATGCTCAAAAATTCTGTCAGCAAGGCCGCAGCCGATGAAAGTACCGGAGGCGTAGCCTCTGTCCTACGTTGAGAATGCTTTGGAGGTGAGAGCACTGCCTGGTGAAAGGCGCGTCTCGGCGCGCCAGGGCGGATCGGGTGAGAACGGCGTGATTTTTCAGCATCCTGTTAATTCAAGGAGGGATCGAACGGCATATCCGCATAATGGCGATAGTCGTCACCCATGGCGCTCACGATATCCGGCCAGATACGCGCAGGGTCTTTGTCGAAGACCGCTTGAGGATCTGCCGGAATGGTCAACCAGGATCCGGTCTGCATTTCAGATTCCAGTTGCCCCGGGCCCCAACCGGAATACCCGATATAGGCGCGAAAGGCCTCGCGCCCCTCTCTCGCAGTCAATATACGATCGACCAAATCTGTATCTCCGCCGAGACAGATCCCATCGAAGACATGATGGGAATTCTCGGGCAACTGATCCAAACGATAGAGCATCATCACCTGGTTCGTTTGCACCGGCCCACCGGAGAAAAGCACGTGCTGCTGACCTTCGAGGATCGGGATTTGCGGTAACGCCTCCGAGACCGACATTGCCGTCGGGCGATTGACGACGACACCCAGCGCGCCTTCGGCCCCGTGTTCGCAGAGCAACACGACGGTCTGCCGAAAGTTCGGATCGCGCAATGACGGCGCCGCGATCAGAAAGATACCTTTCCCGAGTGGAGCGTGCATGTCGTCAATCCTACCGCGCGGACCTGTGTGACGCAAGCGAGAGGCTGGTTGATCTGGTTTGTTTCGCTCATTTGGTTATTTTTGTTCAACCAAACAAACCAAATAGACCAGACAAACAAGAGCGCCCAACGTTCTTGTTATCGATAGAGGGATTCGCGTCGATCGCGAAGGAGATCGTTGTAGGGCGTGAGGGATTTGTTCTGCGCGTCGGCAGGATTGATCTCGACAATATAGAGTTGCTCTTGATCTCGCGTCGCGCGATGCAGAATCGTCCCTCGTGGAGTGACCACTTCACTGTTCCCGATAAATGTCAGCGAATCTTTGCCGCCTCGCGCCTCGCTCCCTGTGCGGTTACTTGTAATCGCGAACACGCGATTTTCCAGGCACCGAACCGGCATCGAGTCCGGGCAATTGGGTAACACGAGATTCGACGGGTGGCAGATGATCTCCGCCCCCTTGAGAGCCAATGTGCGAGCCGCCTCCGGATAGTACCAATCGAAACAGATCATCGCTCCGATCTTGGCTAACCCGATATCCCATACCTGGAATCCGGTGTCGCCGGGCGTAAAGAACAGCGTTTCCTCGAAAAATAAATGCGTCTTGCGATAACATCCGATAAATCCGGACGGACCGACGATCACAGCGGAGTTATAGCAGACAGACCCGGCACGCTCAGGAAGACCGGCGACAATCACCATCCGGCGCCGCTTCGCAAGGTCGATCAGCCGTTGTGTCGTGGGTCCAGTCGGGACCGGCTCCGACAGCGCAGCCACTTCTTGCCGCGACACGAACTGATAACCGGATGCGCATAACTCCGGCAAGACGATCAGATCGGCATCAGCCCGGTCGAGTGCCTCCACAACCGTATCAAGATTGTGAGACACCTCACCGAAGACTGGAGCAGACTGAAAAAATCCAACGCGCATGACCGTTATGTCTCCAGAACAAAACGGGCAGGGTTACCCCTGCCCGTTCAGACGAACTCTCGGACTGAATCGCTTACTTTACTTCGGACAAATGGGTGACCGCGCCTTCGGCATGTTGTGTGGCGACATCGGCGTGACCGGCCTTGCCATGCTCAACAGCTTCCTTGAGGTGCTTGATCCCTTCGTCCACATGCGGATTTTTCCCGGCCGCCCCGGCATGCTTGAGTGCTTCCTGAGCATGTTGCACTATGGCATCGGCATGCCCCTCTTTGCCATGGGCCACGGCTTCCTTGGCATGTTCCAATGCTTCAGCCACATGCTTGTCTGCTGCAAGAGCGAGCCCGCTGAACAGTGGGACACCGACAAGTGCGGCAACCGCCACACCGACCAGTGCTCCGCGATGGATTGTCATTTTCATAGATTCCTCCTCAGTGGTTAAAGTTCATTGCAACACGTGAACGATATCCGTAATATCCACAATGGTCTTCACCTTACACAGCCAATTTTCCACTGTCAAGAAGGCCTCACCTGGGGATCGACGTTCAGGATGTGCTGCAATCCCTTGGCGTCTTTTTCCACCGGACAGGCAAAATCCCGGCTCCACTCCCACCAGGACCCCGGATAAGTGCGGACCTTCCGGTACCCTGCGACTTTGAGGACAAAATACAACCAGGCTGAACGGACACCGCCCGTGCAATAGCAGATGATCTCTTGATCATGTGTGAGACCTTTCTCGGCGAGCGTCTCCGTGATCGTCTGGAGATCTTTCAGCGTCGCGTTCGCGTGAAGAAACCCGGTCCACGCCAGATGAATCGCGGAGGGAATGTGGCCGGGCCGCGGTATCCCCGACACCTCTTTCCCAAGATATTCTTCAAGACTGCGCGCGTCGACGATCACAGTGCCCGGATGCGGCTGCTTTACAAGCTGCTTCAGTTCATCTTTGCGGGCGATGACGGCAGCCACCGGCTTGACGGTGAATGTCCCGGGCTGAGGCGTCACACGCCCGTGCTCGAACGGCCGTTTTTCGTGCACCCACTTGACCCACCCTCCGTCAAGAATACGGAGACGCGTATGTCCGAGATATTCCAACATCCAGAACATACGACCTTCGTCCCCCCAGTTGTCGAACGGATTGGAATAGATGACCACATCGCTGTCCTGACTGATGCCCAGAGCACGAATCTTCTGTTCTATGCGTCCGCGATCGGGATCGAGCAACCCCTTCGGCACGGCATCGGGATCACTATACTCATGCCAGGTCGAATGCACCGCCCCTGGAATATGGCCGCCGAATTCGTAGGCCGCGCGTCCACGCACGTCGAGAATCACCAAGCCCGGCTGCCCTAAATTCTGATGGAGCGTGTCGGTGTCAATGAGCAACGCATGTGTCATGTCAGTCCTTGTATGGTTCACACTGTATTGATATACACCCTGGTATCGGCACTCCGATCAACAAGACACGACCGCGCAGACTTCCGGCACCAGCCTTCATGCGGCTAACAACGCTTGAATATGGCGATCGACCGAGCCTGCCAGAGATGTCAGATGATACCCGCCTTCAAGCGACGAGAGTACACGCCCCTCGGCATGGCGCTTGGCAATACCGGCCACGATACCGGTGAGGTCCGCGTAGCCCTCTTCCGTCAAGCCCATGCTCGCGAGTGGATCATCCTTGTGCGCGTCGAAACCTGCTGAGATGATCACGAAGTCCGGTTTGAACGCATCGGCCGCCGGCACCAACGATTTCTGAAAGACGGCACGATACTCCTCATCGCCCTCACCGGACTCCATCGGCACATTGATCGTGACCCCTTCTCCTGCTCCCCGGCCTCGCTCCGTCGCGCGACCCGTGCCGGGATAGTGCGGATACTGATGTGTGCTGAAGAACAACACGGAAGGATCATCTTCAAAACTGTGCTGTGTCCCATTGCCATGATGCACGTCCCAATCGACAATCAAGACACGTTTCAGCCCATGCTTTCTCTGAATATAGCGCGCGGCGATCGCGACATTATTGAAGAGGCAAAAACCCATCGCGCGCCCCGCTTCGGCATGATGCCCCGGAGGCCTCACCGCACAAAATACATGGTCCACCTGCCGGCGCATAACCGCATCGACAGCAGCCAGCGCCCCGCCGGCCGCCAGATAGGCCGCCGTCAACGAACCGGGAGACATCGACGTGTCGGGATCGAGCGAGACCCGCCCACTCGTCGGCGCATGACGATGGAGCGCGGCGACATAGGCTGGAGTGTGAATCTGCGTGATCCATTCGTCTTCCGCCTTTCGCGGTTCGATTCTCGTGATCCGCGCCGCAGTCCCACTCTGCTCCAGTTGCTGCATGATCGCACGCAGCCGATTGGGCGACTCAGGATGCCCGACCCCCATGTCATGGTCGAGATAGCGTGGATCGTAGATGAGTCCGGTTTTGCCCATGACGCAAGCCGTGAAACGTGAGGCGTATCATCGCTACTGATGAAACCAGATTAGCATGCAGCCAAGAGCGTAGACAACGAGCGCTTGCCGCTGCTATCGTCACTCATACCTGGAGGGATACATGGCAAATCGCCGCATCGAACCGCTCAAGAAAGTTCTGACAATCGATCCGAACGACGAGGTGGCCTGGTTTGGTCTCGGGAAAGCCTATATGGAAGATGCAAACTTCGAAGAAGCGGCCAAGGCCCTTCAACAATGCGTCACCGTCAAACCCACCTATTCAGCCGCCTATTATGCCTGGGCCCAATCACTCTATAAGCTGGGACGAATGGATGAGTGCCGAACCGTTTGCGCCACAGGAATCGACGTGTCCACGAAAAACGGCGACGCGATGGTGACAAAGAATCTGGAAGCACTTAATGGTTCTTTGCCTGCCTGAGAACTCGAAAAAGGCTCCCGGCACCTTTGTTTGAACCTTCTATTTGTAGAACTCATTGCAGAAATTCGCGCCGCTTTTCCATGCAGCAGTAAAATTTGACCTGGTTGCGTTGATCGCCTGAACCTGCCGTTGCGCCAGAATGCGATCAGTGGCGGAAACAAAGAGTCTGCGACGGCATTGTGGCGTTGCGTCGCAGCTTCATAGGGGAAAACGCCGGGAGAGGAGAACACGCACAACAGCCAATTGACACCATCGCATTCTGGCGCAATCGAAGCTGCCCACCTCTCGTCAGCCGATCTCACATGTTCTTCTGTCGCCGAATGAAGTAAAGAAGCGGCGTTCAAAAACTCATCTTTTTGATGATGCACCGTCCCACTCTGAAAGGAGCGCAACATGGCCTTTGCGTGTAGCTCGCTTGACATAGGCGTCATCGGCTGTGAGATAGAGCCCTTTTGTCCTGATCGCCAACACATGATAGGCCGAATCATAAAACGTCACGCCCTTTACGGCGGCCATGTGTTCCAACACTGCGAGTGCATAGTCCGTCTTCAGAGGAACTTCTTCAAAGTCGTAGTCGAGCAGTGCGCTCATGAGTTCCATAGCCATTGCCGGCTGTTTGAGCCCCAATACATTCCCGACTTCGTAGCGCCAAAGGGTCGGGAGTCTGATTTCGATCTGCTCCGCAACCAGCGCTTCTTGAAGCCGGAACGCCTGTCGATGATCTGGTTCATCCTCTTTTTCTAATACCCACTTCAGAATAACGGAAGCATCCGGCACGATGGTCATTCGCCCATCCTTCTCCGCTCCCGCCTGACGGTGGCTACGATCTCTTCTCCACTCATTGTGGCGCTCCGCTTCCTCAAGCCACGCAACGTCTGTGTGACATGGTCTCGCTTCCGCCTGAGCAATTCTTTTCTCAGCGCTTCATTGACGACTTGGCTTCGTCGCCGAGGCGGAACAAGCCGAAACAATTCTTCTCTAACTTGCTCATTGATCGACACATTGAGCTTGACCATGACATTTTCCCTCAACAAGCCATCAAAACTATACGCCTTCAATATGCGCCTAACTTATGATCTGAGTCAAGGCTCCCGTTAGACCCCTGCCTTTCCCTGCTCACCCGGTGAGTTTGATTCGGTCAAATACACCGGGTTTCACGTTTCGCGATCTCTAAACCGGTTCCGCCCCCTTGTCATCGTCATCATCTTCGGATGAAAGACCGAGGACTTCCTGCTGACGCTTGGCGATTTCCTCGTATACTTCATCGAGCCAGCGACTCGCGCAACCAAGGATTTCCCTGACTAACGGTTCCGGTTGGCCCGTCCGTTTGATCGTCCATTGGCAGACATATTCCAACAACACATCCCGTTCGAACTGCTCCGACGATTGCATCGCGAGCGCCGTCATTTCGCTCAGGCCCGTCTTGAGTATCTCGGCCACTGTGTCACGCCCATAGGAGGTACTGGCAGTGACATATTGGATCGCGCGATTGAGTTCTTGATCGGTCATAGGCCTCCCATTACTCTTGGCGCATCATACCGAGAATGCCATCGTAGATGGAAGATTCTCCTTTGCCTGACACGAGAGAAAAACTCTCCGACTGTATCCGCGGAATGGTATGATCCTGAGCGCGCAAGCCAAACCTGCCGATCCCTGCGGGCGAGACGAAGGAGAGATGACGTATGCCGGCAAAGACCAGCCGAAAACAACTGACCGTCCGCACAGCCGTTTTCCCAAGAGGGCAACGACGCACATATTCTGAGCGCTGGGATCTCTCGCATTTAGCAGAGAATCCGGCACAGCGGTTCGAAGCGTTGATGAAAGAGATTGAGTCCAAAGTGGCACAATTTGAATCGGCACGGACTCAATTCAGTCCGGCCATGGCGACATCAACATTCCACCCGCTGTTGTCTCTCAACGAAGACATCGCGGCGGCATCCTCCCGACTCAGCGCCTACGCCTACCTCTGGTTCTCCGAAAACACGAAAGACCTCGCTGCGCGATCGTTTAAGACCACCGTCGAGGAGCGGCTGACGACCCTGCACAACCGACTGGTATTTTTCGACCTGTGGTGGCAGAGCGTCGATGAGAGCAATGCGCACCGGCTCATGACGGGAACGGGTACGCTCCGGTATTACCTTGAAACTATTCGCCGGTTTCAGCCTCACACGTTGTCCGAACCGGAAGAGAAGATCGTCAACATCAAGAACGTCACGGGCCGCAGCGCAGTCCATTCGCTCTACGACGTCGTGACGAACGGTTTCACATTCACGCTCACCGTCAACGGCACACGGAAGACGATGACGCGCGAGGAACTGATGTCTTATCTCCGCCATACGAGCGGGCGGCTGCGTGAATCCGCCTATCGGGAGCTCTACCGTGTCTACGCCGATCAGCACGATCTGCTGGGTGAAATCTACAAGACCTTGGTCAACGACTGGAAAACAGAAAATCTTCAACTACGCCGGTTTACCTCCCCGATCGCCACCCGCAACCTCGAAAACGATATTCCCGATGCGGCCGTAGCCTCCCTCTTAAAAGTCTGTCAGAAAAATGCGGGTGTCTTTCAACGCTATTTCCACATCAAAGCTCGCCTCTGCAAGCTCAAGCCGATGAGCCGCTTTCACATCTATGCGCCGCATCACACGGCACAGAAATCCTATCGCTATCAGGATGCTGTCCGAATGGTGCTGGAAGCCTATCGAGGATTCTCTCCGCAATTAGCCGACTTGGCGGAACGGGTGGTGCATGAACGTCATATCGACGCGCGCACGAGACCCGGAAAAATCGGAGGCGCGTATTGTTACAGCGTCGTGCCAAGCATGACGCCTTACGTGCTGTTGAACTTCACCGGTGAAGCGCGGGATATCGCGACGATGGCTCATGAACTCGGCCATGCTGTCCACGGAATGCTGGCAGCGCGGCATTCTATTTTTACGTTCCACTCCACTCTTCCGCTGGCGGAAACCGCATCGGTGTTCGGAGAACGCATCTTATCCGATGCCCTCATGAGCCAGGAACGGGACAAGAAGGTACGACAGGGACTTTTGGTTAACCAACTGGATGACATCTATGCCACCGTCCTTCGGCAAGCCTATTTCGTCCAATTCGAGAATCAGGCTCATGAGATGATCGCGCAGGGAGCGACCGTAAAGGATCTGGCCAAGACCTATCTGGCCCAGGTGCGGCAACAGTTCGGTAAAAGAATCACGGTCCCGGACGAGTTTCAATGGGAATGGCTGACGATTCCACACATCTTTGCAAGCCCGTTCTATTGCTACGCGTACAGCTTCGGGAACTTATTGGTCCTTGCCCTCTATCGGAGGTATCAGAAAGAAGGCGCAGTGTTTGTACCCAAGTATCTTGAGCTGCTGAGTACCGGGGGCTCAGAATCTCCGCAGACGATTCTCGCCAAAGTTGGCGTTGATATGGCGTCTGAGGAATTTTGGCAATCGGGGTTCGACACGATCCGTGAGATGGTCGACCAACTGGAACAGACGCTATAAGGCCATGAAATACAAGGCATTCTAGCAAATTTTTTTATCACACCTGATCCTTGCCACCCCTTGACAGATTGAGAAGACGGGAGTATTCTTAGCGTGAGCTGATAATGGTTATCATAATCGGTAATTGCGCGAGACAATCAGCCCGACGATAATTAAAGGAGTACAGCCCATGTACCTCTGCCTCTGCAAGGGAATCACTGATTCGGATGTCCGTGAAGCAGGACAGGATGGAATCGTCATGCCGAACTGTCTGAAAACGAAGTTCGGACTGAAAGACGTAGGATGTTGCGGTCGCTGCTCAAAGAATATTCATGAATTTGTCCAGATCGCGACGAGTGCCCATCAAGTGTCTTCTTCCAACGAAGTGCGAAGCTAGCCTAACTCAGTCATTATCTCAAACCCACGCGGCAAGACTGCAGTAGCAGTGCGACCAACCTGACCGTGTTGATTCAGAAGTTGACGAGGAAAAAGACACGGACCTGCAGGATCTGACAGAGGCTGACTAGCGAGAAGCGCCTCTTCGCACCATCACAGCGACTTCGGCCACACGCCGCCCCAACTCCTTGGCGTCGGCCAATTCCTTGGCGTCAATGCCGGGGCTGTCGCCTTCCGTGGTGGCAGATGCGCCGAAGGCCCCGCCCCCGCTCACCACGATCATTTGATTTCCCAGCATCGCGGCGAGGATTGTCAACATCGTCACTTCCTTCCCGCTCGACACCTGACCACCCGCAGCGAAGGCCGCGCCGATCTTGTTTTTCATCTTGAATTCGGGGAACACCCCGAATTTAAACTGCCAGTTGTCGATGAATGTTTTGACCTCACCAGACATGTTCGACCAATAGACCGGCGAACCGACCACGACCGCATCCGCTGAGAATAAATCGTCTGCCGTCACTTTACCGACTCGTTTCAAGAGCGCTTCGGTACCGGATACACTCTTCACGCCATCGACCACCGCCTCGGCCATCCGTTCCGTATTGCCGGACAGCGAATGGTACGTCACGAGCACTTTCACCGGCGGAGCCGGTTCGTCGGCAAATATCTCGCCGCCTCCCAGCCCCAGAAGAACAGCACAGAGCAACAGGGAGAGTATGAAACGGAGTTGTACGCTATGAGTGAGAGGGGGAAACATCGACTTACTTAAGAGAAGCGGCTTACGCGTAGAAAATTGGAGTCGGTTCAACGACGGACAATTTCTTCTTCCATCCGTTCTTCAACGGAGACTTCCGTCAACGTTCCACGATAGTCGCACTTATGACAACGAACCCGCCATTCTTCGATCCACTTTTCCTGCACGTAGGACTGCCGGCACTTCGGGCACACAAACACGCCTTTGACATAATGCACTTTTCGAATCTCTTTCATGCCTACGCTCCTTGCTTGTGTTGGCCGAGGATGGCATAGGAAACAGCGCGATTGCAAGGCACCCTCTGCCAGAATCGCCGACAATCTCATGCCTTCCATGTACCCTCCGGCTTGACTCGACTCCGGTGGGCCGATTAGGATGCCGCCGTGCAACGACGCCGATCACTTGCGCTTTGCTTTACACTCCTCCTGTCGTTCCCCTGCTGGACCCTGGCGGGAACTGATCCGGCCTCTCACGGGCTGATCCCGATCACCCTCCCTGGAGGTATCATTATTCATGCGGAGTTAGCCGACACACCTCAAAAACGTGCTGTGGGATTGATGTATCGCGAGCATTTAGGCCCAGACCGCGGCATGCTCTTTACATTCTCGCAGGCACAGGCCTGGGTGTTCTGGATGAAGAACACCAAGATCCCGCTCGATCTCATCTGGCTCAACGAAAAAAAGCAGATTGTCCATATGGAACAGCGCGTCCCGATCTGCACAAGAACGGACGACAGCTGCCCTCAGTATCGGCCAAATGAAGACGCAGTCTATGTCTTGGAACTGGCGGCAGGTCAAGCTGAGAGTTTGAAATTGCAGCGGGGGTCGAAACTTCAGTTCAAGATCCCGTAAGCAGTCGGTTCTCTTGTTTATTTGGTCTTGTTGGTTTGTTTGGTTACGCGAGACTAACCAGATAAACAAAACAAACCGGATGAACCGAAGCAACCGGTTCCGCCTTCTAGGCACGTTCCTGCCAGGCCCGCATCCGCCTCGCCGTAATCACTCCATCCACACCTTCAACGGCTTTGATCACTCGCTCGAGATGGCGGGTGTCCGACACTTCCACAATAAAATCCAGCACGGCTTTCTGATCCTCCCGCGTCGTGATCTCGGCGCGGCTGATGTTGGCATGACATTCCGCAATCGCGGAAGACACGTTCGCCAGGACACCGGTCTTGTCGACAGCCACAATGGACATTTTGACTGAGTGTGTGCTGGGTGTGTCGGAATCCCACTCCACCTCCACGAGCCGCTCCTTATCATAGTCCAGCGCCCCGAGATTCGGACAATCGACAGCATGGATCGTCAACCCGCGCCCGCGTGTAATATACCCGAGGATACGGTCGCCGGGCACGGGATGACAACAGCGCGAGAGCTGCATCAACAAGTCCCGAGACCCTTTGACCTGCACACCGGTGCTGTCGCTCTTCCCGGCTACCGTTTTACGCGCAGTAGGACGTTCCTGAGCCGGCGTCTGCGCCCCGGGTGACGACGCCGTGAGTTTATCGATTACCTGAGACGTTGCCACACGGCCGAATCCTACCGCTGCGGCCAATTCGTCTGTGCTGTCGAATCCCGACTGGCGAGCGGCGTCCAAGAGATCCGCCGATTTGAACATCCGGGCCGGCGCCATCCCCTGACGCCGGAACTCCGACTCCAACAACCGGCGGCCGATTTCGATGCTCCGTTTCTGCTCTTCCAGCTTGATCCAGTGCTTGATCTTGGTCTTCGCGCGCGAGGTGCGGACAAATTTCAACCAGTCCTTGTGCGGCGATTGCGTGGGCGACGTCAGAATTTCGACCGTGTCTCCGCTCTCCAGTTGATGCTTCAGCGGCACGATCTTCCCGTCCACTTTGGCCCCGACACAATGGTCCCCGACCTCGGTGTGAATCGCGAAGGCAAAATCGACTGGTGTCGACCCTCTCGGCAACTCCTTCACAATTCCCTTCGGCGTGAAGACATAGACCACATCGTGGAAGAGATCGAGTTTCACCGAATCCATAAACTGCCGGTTATCCGTCAAATCTTCATGCCACTCGACGAACTGATGCAGCCAACCGAAAGCCTTGCTGTCACGATCGGCGACGTGTCCCTGCTCTTTATACTTCCAGTGTGCGGCAATCCCGTGCTCGGCGATACGATGCATCTCCTCCGTGCGGATCTGGAATTCGACATGCTCTCCCTTTGGACCAACCACCGTCGTATGGAGTGATTGATAGAGGTTCGACTTTGGAATCGCGATGTAATCCTTGAAACGCCCTGGCACAGGCCGCCAGATTGAGTGAATCACCCCGAGCACGGCGTAACAGTTCATCTTGGTGTCGGTCACGATTCGCAACGCGGTCAGGTCATACACCTCTTCAAACGTAATCGACTGCTTGTTCATTTTCTGGTAAATGCCGTAGAGATGCTTGGGCCGGCCATGGACGTGCCCGTCCAACCCGTTCTCCTGCATGGCTTTCTGCACGAACAGGCGGACTTCATCGATGTACTGTTGCCGATCCTCATCCCGCTTCGCCACACGAACACGCAATGTCTCATAGACCTCAGGCTTGAGATGTTTGAGACAGAGATCCTCCAGCTCATTCTTGATCCACCCGATTCCAAGGCGATTCGCCAGCGGCGCATAGATCTCCAGCGTCTCCTGGGCGATCTCCTTCCGCTTGGCCGGTCGAAGATGCTGCAAGGTGCGCATGTTGTGCAGCCGGTCGGCGAGCTTGATGAGGACGACCCGGATATCGTCCGCCATCGACAGCACCATTTTGCGAAAATTTTCCGCCTGCTTTTCTTCATAGCTCCGGAACGTAATCTTGCCGATCTTCGTCACCCCGTCGACCAGATGCACGACATCCGTTCCGAACTCCCGTTCAAGTTCGTCAGGCGTCGCGACCGTATCTTCCAGGGTATCGTGCAGTAGCGCTGCAACGATGGCGGTGACATCCGTTTTGAGAGAGGTCAGAACTCCGGCGACGGCGATGGGATGTTGAACGTAGGGTTCTCCGGACAGACGAAGTTGCCCCACATGGGCTTTTGCAGAAAATTCATAGGCCTTGCGGACGAGGCCGAGATCGGCATCCGCATAATAGCTTCTGATCCGATCCAGCAGCTGGTCGAGTTCTGTGACGGTTTCATACACCATGATTCACTCACTGACTTACTCGCTCAGGCTCGGCCGAACATCGCGAATGCGAAGCTGAATCCGGTCACGGCCGTTCCAGTGATTCAATTCTGGCGTGAAGGCCAGATCGACCTGGGCGCGGGACGGAATGCCCCGTTCCAGCAATGATTTCATGCCGAATCCGATACTATCGAACGGCAGCGATGCCCCTTGCCGCACCGTCATTTTCAGATGCTTCTCACCGACGGTGCGCGCATCCATGACTTCGAGACCGGTCACCGCAAACGTGGGCTCCGGATTACCCTCGCCGAACGGATGCAGTGAACCGATTTCCTGGATTAACTGCAGATTCACTTCATCCAGACGCACCTCGGCATCGACATTCAACGTCGGAACCTTGGCGCCGCCGTGTGTCCATCCCGCCACCACATCGGAAAATCTCCGACGAAATTCATCGATCCGAGACTCGTGAATGGTCACGCCTGCAGCACTGGGATGCCCGCCGAATGCTTCCAACATATCCCGGCAGACGGCCAGCCCCTGGTAGAGGTCGAACCCGCCGGTTGTCCGCGCCGAGCCTTTGCCTATGCCCTGCTCGTTGATCGCCATGACAATAGCCGGACGCTGAAACCGATCGACCAGGCGAGCCGCGACAATACCAACCACACCGAGATGCCAGTGCCGGGAGGCCAGCACGAGTGCGGGAGGCAATTCAGAATCTTTCAAGAAGGCCAGCGCCTCCGCCATGATATCCACTTCGATGCGCTGACGCTCCCGATTCAGCTGCTCAAGCCGATCTGCCAACTGTTGAGCTTCGGCCGGACTATCGGTCGTCAGTAATCGCACACCCAACATGGCATCGTCCAATCGCCCGGCGGCATTGATGCGCGGCGCCAGCTTGAACGCAATCGTCTCCGCCGTGCAATCCCGCGTCACCCCCGCCACCTGCTTCAACGCGCGAATGCCGCAGCGGGCGCCACGCGACAACTGGACCAACCCTTCACGCACAAAACCTCGATTCTCATCGTGCAACGGCACGACATCGGCAACCGTCGCCAACGCCACAAGATCGAGCAACGACTCCAGCGGCACTCCGGCGGCCCCATAGCGCAGCTGATAGGCTTGCGCCACCTTGTAGGCCAACGCCGCAGAGCAGAGGCCTCGAAAAGGATAGCGGGCGCCGGCTCGGTGGGGATTGAGCACCGCCACGGCCGACGGCATGCTCTCATCTGTCTGGTGGTGGTCTGTCACCACCACATCCATGCCGAGTTGAGCGGCCAATGCGATTTCTTTATGCGAGGTGGTCCCGCAATCTGACGTCACCAACAACGAGATGCCTTCGTCATGTAAGCGCTGAACGGCGCTGAGGTTGAGACCGTAGCCTTCACGTATACGATGCGGAACGTAGGCTCGAACCTGCGCACCCAAGCCTCCAAAGAAGGACAGATACACGCTGGTTGCCGTAATCCCGTCGACATCGTAGTCGCCGTAGAAGCAGATCGGCTCCTGAGTCGTCACAGCGCGATGCAATCGTTCGACTGCTTGCTCCATGTCGGGAATTAAATACGGATCGTGCGGCACCTGCAGCGACATCCATGTCGTCGCTTCATCGGGGGTCGTCACTCCACGAGCCAGGAACAGCGACGCGGTGGCAGGAGAAATCGAGAGGGCATGGGCTAGTGACGCCCGCTGAGACAGATTGATATCGCGGAAGACCCAGAGCTTGGACCTCATGAGAACCTCTTGAGCAACCCTGCGTCTCAGCGGAAGCTAACTATTGGAGAATTAAAGGGATACTAGCCGTTCAAATCTGTATTGTCAAACCAGGGGACATAGCATGGCGCACGGTGACGGACAGAGGTTGAATCCTACTCAGCGGCGTGTACCGAGGAGGAAGGAAAAGAGGAGAGAGTAGATCTACCGGACCGCTGAACTATTCCCCTCCTTTTTGCACATAGTTCTTGACGAATTCTTCTGCGTTCGTTTCAAGCACGTCGTCGATTTCATCCACCAGTTTATCGATATCTTCCTTCAACTTCTTGCCGGCTTCGACGACCTTCGGGTTGGCTTTGACCTCTTCCTTCCCTTGGGGCTCCCGCCTGGGTTCTTGCTTTCGCTCTTGTTTCTCCATCCGAGCACCTCCCGTGATTCTGGGAAACTCTCGTGGACCAGCCACCAGCATGATCCCCTATTCACACCTTACTCCACGATTCTTTTAGCCGTCAAGCCTGAGTGGAAACCGTGAGGCATCGCTCGTGACTCGTACGCATGACAAGCGAGAGGTGCGCGACAAGCTCGACTCGCTCAGATGAAACGTCCACCCAGTTTCGCGCATCTCCGCGAGAACATGCAGACGCGGGGGTCGTGTTTTCCTACTTGATAATCAGCGACACAATGAGCAACGCCACGATGTTGATGACCTTGATCATCGGATTGATTGCCGGACCAGCCGTATCCTTATAGGGATCTCCGACCGTGTCGCCCGTCACCGCCGCCTTGTGGGTATCCGTCCCCTTCTTTCCCTGCTCTTCAATATACTTCTTGGCATTATCCCAGGCGCCGCCGCCGCTCGTCATCGAGATGGCCACGAACAAACCGGTGACAATACTCCCGACGAGCATGCCACCCAAGGCCTGCGGCCCCAGGATCACGCCTACGATAATCGGCGAGATGACCGGAATCAATCCCGGCACCATCATCTTCTTGATCGCCGCCTGCGTCACGATATCGACGCAGGTTCCATATTCCGGTTTGCCTGTCCCCTCCATGATTCCTTTGATCGTCCGAAACTGTCTCCGCACCTCTTCCACCACAAGGCCGGCCGCCTCTCCCACCGCTTTCATACAGAGAGCCCCGAAAATAAACGGCAGCATCCCGCCTAAAAAGAGACCGACCAGGACAGACGGATTAGAAAGATCAAACGTGCTTGATCCGCTCCCTTTTGCCACTTCACGCGCATATTCGGCAAACAGCACCACAGCTGCAAGACCGGCCGATCCAATCGCATAGCCCTTGGTCACTGCTTTCGTCGTGTTGCCGACCGCATCCAATGGATCGGTGATGTCGCGCACTTCTTTACCGAGGTGGGCCATCTCCGCAATACCACCTGCATTGTCTGTGATTGGGCCGAACGCATCGATCGCTACCACAATACCGGCCATCGACAACATCGACACCGCCGCAACGGCTACGCCGTACAACCCCCCCGATTCCGCCCCGCCGCAGATCCAGTAACTCGCAAGAATTGCCGCCCCGATCACGACCACCGGCCAGGCAGTCGCTTCCATACCTACTGCCAAACCGGCGATGATGTTGGTCGCATGGCCCGTTTCACTCGCCTTGGCAATGGCCTTCACGGGCTTGTAACTCTTCGAGGTGTAGTAGTCGGTGATAAAAACAAGGGCAAGTGTCACAGCCAAGCCGATCAACGCCGCGATAAAGTAGCTTACTCCGCTCACGCCGCCCACCCCATCCATGATCGTGCTCGTCACAGGATAGAACGCCACTGCGGCGATGCCGCCCGCGACAAACAAACCTTTATAGAGCGCCGTCATAATCTCGCCGCCCTCGCTTACCCTCACAAAGAAAATACCGATGATCGTTGCGAAAATGGTCACACCCCCGAGAGCGAGAGGATACAGGATCGGCGCGCTGACCCCCTTGAAGAGCGTGAATGCCAAGACCATCGCCGCCACCGTCGTCACCGCATAGGTCTCGAAAAGATCCGCAGCCATACCGGCGCAATCACCGACATTGTCGCCCACGTTGTCCGCAATGACTGCCGGATTCCGAGGGTCGTCTTCCGGGATCCCCGCTTCGACTTTTCCGACGAGGTCTGCGCCGACGTCCGCCGCTTTCGTGTAGATACCGCCGCCCACACGGGCAAACACCGAAATCAAACTTCCGCCGAACCCGAGGCTCAACAACGCGTGGATCGCATGCTCCTGCCCCGCAAACTGCGATGCCAGCGCATAGAACGTGGTGATGGCCAGCAAGCCCAATCCAATCAACAAGAGCCCCGTCACCGCGCCGCCCCGGAATGCCACGGTCAGCGCCGAATTCATCCCCTTATGGGCTGCCTGAGCCGTCCGAACGTTGGCCCGCACAGCGATCACCATACCGACATACCCGGCGACTGACGATGCGCCGGCGCCGATCAAGAATCCGATCGCGGTCAGTAGGCCGAATTTGTCGGAGAACGCTCCCGCCCCCCACAACACGGCGAAGAGCACTGCGGCCACGATACCGACAGTCTTGTACTGGCGATTCAAGTAGGCGCTGGCACCCTCTTGGATGGCCTTCGCAATGTCCTGCATCTTCTGGTTCCCGGCGTCAAGCTTGAACACCCACATGGCCAAATACAGGCCGTAGGCGATGCCGGTCACCGCCGCTATCAACGCAAACACAATAATCGCCGAGTCACTCACAGTCCTCTCCTCCCATTATCAGATAGTCCAGCACTGTCCCCAGTCTGCCATCCCGGCACACAGCCTTGCAGGCCGGCCCGTATGCAGACAGGCGGCCATGCTGGAGAGCCATTTACACCATCATGCATGCACATGCGCTCATCTCAGCTCTTCGCGAAACTGCCAACCCCATGATGTATGTCACACAACTCCCCGAGGCTTCAACCCATCCAAAGTACATGAGTTCAAGGATGAAACGCGAGGTGGCGCAGATTTGATCGTGCAGCTAACCGCTCGAAAAGTCGGGCTATTCTATACAGGTGCCGAGAGAGGATCAAGATGAAAAGAGAGGGGGTGAGCAGACAGTGCATGGCGATCATTGAGCCAAAGGGAAGTTTTAATGTGGTCCAGTTCCATCACAGCAGATCAGTGATGGACGGAATCCGTGCGGCCAGCTTCTGAGTGCCCGGTCTCACAGATCCATCGCTGCGCCATTATTCTTCAGCCATTCTTTCCGTTCTCGGTAAACAGGGAGTACTTTATCTACCTCACTCCAAAACTTCCCGGTGTGGTTCATGTGGTGGACATGACAGAGTTCGTGTACGACGATGTAGTCGATGAGCGTGGGTGGAGCCATCATACATTTTCAATGGAGCGCGAGGTGACCCTCGAGAGAACAAGAAGCCCAGCGGTGGCCTAATTCACGCACGTCAACTTGAAGAGGTTTCGCTCCGACCTTCGAGGAGAAAGAGCGAACACGTTCCGTAATCCGTTCAAGGCCGCGAGCGATAAAGTACTCGCGAAAGGTCCTACGCATGCTTGCCGCAGGGTCCGATGGAATCAGCCCATGCCCCTGGTCAGTAACCGAGCAACCCAGCGTAGCCAGCTGGTCGAAGAACGGCTTTTCAACGTGGAAGTATTCGGACATGACGAGTCCCGAAAGTGTCCTGTCTTTTTAAGGCCGGCTTGCCTGCTATACGCACACTTGACCAATAAATGGCTAATCTGTACAGTTTAGCTTGATTAGCTACTATTCCCCCTAGGGAGGTCACCATGTCGAAGCTCACGTTCAGAAATAGCTACGGCCAGCTTGTAGACATCTCGACCGTGGCGGCCACGAAAGTCAAGAACGAGTTCGGCGCCATCCTGGAGAAAACCATGCACAGTGGCGCGGTCGCCATTACCCGTCACGACATGCCGAAGGCCGTGCTCCTCTCGTTCGCCGAATTTGAATCGTTGGTGAAAGAACGCGGCCGCTCGCTCGACGATCTGAACGCGGAATTTGACGAATTGCTAGCCCGCATGCAGACAGCAAAAGCACGGAAGGGCGTAGAGGCTGCTTTCAATGCCTCTCCGGCAGAACTGGGACGCGCCGCGGTCAAGGCCGCCAAAAAGCGTCGCGCACCGGCGCGCAAACGAGCGCGGCGCGTTCCCGCCGCCACGCGGGCATGACCGCCCCCAAGCGGCCAAGCATTCAGGTACTGGCCGGCGTCAATGGGGCGGGGAAGAGCAGCATTGGCGGCGCGGCCATCCGTCAACACGGAGGCGAGTATTTCAATCCGGACGAAGCGGCCCGCGTCCTCAGGAAAAAAAACCCTACCCTGGCTCAAGCCGACGCCAACAGCGCAGCCTGGCGCCAGAGCGTGAGGCTGCTCAAGCGGGCGATCGAAGAGGACCTTGATTTTACCTTCGAGACCACCCTCGGCGGGAGCACCATCACAAGCCTCCTCAGGCAAGCCGCCGAACGAGACATCGAGGTGCACGTCTGGTACGTGGGGCTGTCCAGCCCGGAGTTGCATATTGAGCGTGTGCAGACCCGGGTCAGCCAAGGCGGGCACGATATCCCTGCGCACGACATACACCGACGCTACGAACATAGCCGTCTCAATCTCATCGCACTACTTCCCCACCTCACAACCCTGCATGGGTACGACAACAGCGTGGACGCGGACCCCGTTGCCGGCCGAACACCAAAGCCAACACCGGTGCTGCACATGGAGCGCAGAAGGATTCTCGGCCCGCCGGACCTCGCGTCCACACCGGACTGGGCCAAACCGATCGTCGCTGCAGCGCTCAAACTGAACCAGTCCTGATGAATCCGCTACGATCACAGTCCACGCACATGCCTGATGATTCGGCACCTTCACGCGCACGTGACTGGCCAAGAGATCCTGCGCCACGCTACGTTTTTATTGGCGAAGTTTAGCGAGTTCATACCCCAACAAATCAGCATGGGCATTCAGCGCAGGCGTATACTACTAGATCTTACTTGCCCCTATGGGTAATCGACTCAATGGTAAGCCTGCGCCCTGGTTTGCGGATCAAAAAGAGACTTGTTATAGTGCGCGGCGAAGGAACTGACCATGGGCATGGCGCCGGATTATATTTTGGTGGAGGGACAGACGTTCAGCAAGGCGCAGCTGTCGCTGGATAACCACGTCTACAAGAACTGCGCGATCGATAACTGCGATATTTATTTCAGTGGCGGGCAATACGAATTGCTCGATACCCACATTACCAATTCACGCCTCATCCTCAACCACCCGGCCAAAGGCATGTACAACGCCGTGCAGATCTTCAAGATGAAGTCGCCTGGCTCCAGCATCATCTGCGAATAGCGCGTATCGCGCTATTCGCGCGAGACATGCGAGAAAAGCGGGACAGGCTGGAACTGTCATCGTCGCGAGTCGCCCCTGCCACGCACGTCTCGCTTGTCTCGCTCACGGACATTACTTACTGACCGGGATATTCTCGGCATACTTCAAGATTTCGATCGGCTGGAAAACCGGGTCCAGCGAACCTCTGGAGGACTCGGCTTCGACACGCTGGATGAATTGAGGGGGACCTGTGAGCGGCGCGTAGTTGAGGGTCACCTCAACATCGAATGTCCTGGTGTCTTTTGGCGTGGGGAAGGTAAAGGTCTCGACGCGCGTTTCTTCCGGCTTCAAGACCGTATCTTCAAGAACCTTGACCGCCTCGAAATCGAAGCTCGTCTTCTGGCCCTTGGCATCCTGATAGACGCGGCCATAGATACGCTTGTCGGCAAAAACGGTCTTCAGATTCTTGCCCTTGATATCCAGATCCAACACCACGGAGGCCCAGGCCGGATGAGTGGCCGGCAGACTATGCGGCACGAGGCTCTGCACCTTCACGGTGACCGTCGTGTTCTCTCCTTCGACTTTCGTTTGGACATCCAGCTTGGCGGCTTCCTGGCGAAGCTTGCCGATACGGCCCGGGAACGTATGATTCGCGACCTTCCGCTTCTTTTCCCCGTTCGCCGATTCGCCGATTTGCTCCGGCATATGACAGGTCTGGCATTCTTTGCCGGACTTGACCGCCTTACTCTGATCCCAGTTACCCAGCAGATCGTTGGTCTTGCCTAAATCGGCCGCCGAAGGAACCGACTGGTGGCAATTGAGACAGAGATCCGACTTTTGAAATAGCCCTAGCTCCATCGACTGATGGGCAAGATTCGGCACGAAATCTTTGTAGGGGCCGTAGAGCGTCATGCTCTCAAGTTCATACTTGGGCTCGGGCGGTTGCTTTGCCCGATCGACCTGCTTGATCAAGTGACATTGCGCGCAGGCCACCCCATCTAAAGTCGGGTCACCGGACTTGGCTTGCTCGATAAAGTGCTGGACCTGATCGGGAAATTCCCGGATGTGCGGCGCATGACAACGAAAGCACAGAGCCTTGTCCTTTCCCGCCGGGGAAGCCAAGAAGGTGTCGAGCGAAGCGCGGAATGCGGGAGAATGGATCGAGTGGGCGAGCGGAGACGTTTCCCACTCTTCAAATACACGCTCATGACACCGTTTGCACTTGCTGGAATTTGGAAAGGTCTTTTCGATGGCATTCTGAGATTTGCCGGCATCTTGCGCAAATGTGCCGCTGCCGAACCACGGCGAGAGGAATACCGCTATGACCACAGCCATTCCACTGATAACAATTTTCACACGGATCGAGTTTCGCATCATCATCCGTCTTTCTCTCTCCAGGGATGGGGGCTGATTGATCTTCCACTGCGCGCGTTCAACGAGGGCTGGTTCATTTGGTCTATCTCGTCTATCTAGTTTGCCTGGTTGATCTGACTGGAAATTCATCCGGAAGAACAAGACAGACAAGACAGACCAGCCAACCAGACAGACAAACCCGGGCGCGTTGCGCGAGCACAGAAGATCATCAGGCTCCATCCCTTCCCCTGCCGGCGGACTTTTTCAGCATCCTGCTATAGTGCTTTGGTTCGGTATGTCAGAAGACGCGGCTGCGTATACTCATCTAAAATCTTCTTCGCGTTTTCCCGCTCCTTGTCGGTCGCCAACGTTGCGAGATATTTTTCCTTCAGCGCCTGGTCTGGCGTTGGAATCAACGCATAGTTCAACACGACTTCAATCGACGCAGCCACCGATCCGGCAGGGATCGCAAGGGAAAACGGAACCTTTCTCGTATGGCCTCCCTTGATAAAGGGATCGGGAATCGGGCCGCGAAGAATCTTGTCGTAGGGCAAACCGAATTGCTTGGTCTCTTCCTTCAGCACCGTGCCCTTCGCGTCCTTGACGGTCAGGACCAGATAAAACTGTTTGAGCACCGGATCGCCGTCAGGAAAGCTGTGCGGAAGGCTGCCGATTTTCACCAGCGCCGTCCCCTCCACAGAAGATGAGGACTTGGCGGTCTCAATATCTATTCGAGGCATCCATTCGGCCTGTAGATTTCGATTCTTGAGGATGGTGCCGGATACCACGACGCCACGGAACCAGTGCCGGCCGATTGCGCGCGTCATGGCGCCGCGTTTCGATGTTGAACTGCCGGTCGAAGGCTCCATATGGCAATCCTGGCAAATCGTTCCCTCCAAGATCTCACCGGGTAGATCTTTCTGCGTCACATCCTTGACCTTATCGAAGTGGCAGGACGCGCAATAGTTCGCGCCACGGAACAGCGCGGACTGCGTCGCAGGATGGACGAGGTTTTCTTCCGGGTCCGCATAGGGACCATAGATCATCTTGCCCGGTTCGATCTTGAACGACGGCGGAGAATTCACAGTCTGCTCGACCTGCTTGATCAAATGACAAGAAGCGCACCCGATGCCCTCCACTTGCGGTGCGCCGGACAGCACCTGGGCCACGATCTTGCCGGCATACTGAGGAAAGACGGTGGTCGAGGGCGCATGGCAGGCGAGACAGCGGCCCCGCTCCTCGTCCGTCGGATTGGTTTGGAGCCAGAGGCCCAATATCGTGCGGAAGACAGGCGATTCCAGCGACGTCCCATGCAACAGTGCGGCATCGACCCGGCCGAAGGTCTTGAGATCCGGTGTCTGCTCGCGCGCGCCTTTCCATTCTTCATAATGCCGATCGTGGCATTGTTTGCAGTTTTCCGACCGGATGAAGATCTTTTCAATTTCGGCGACCCAATCAGCCGAAGCCCCTGCCTTCTGTGCAGCGGCAGTGCCATGATACAGGCCGATGGCCCCCGCAATGAACGCGAGGAATAGGCAGGCGTGAATTCGCGACACGGATCGTCTGCGTCGTGGCATCGTCAATCCCGTTTGCATCCGACGAAATGAAAATTCACTCCCCACCCGACGGGGTCGCCTGGATCAGCCGGCTCATAGGTGCCGACGGTAAAGTTACAGGCGTTCATCCCGCGCTTGATCGCTCGACCAAAATCCACCATGTTGCCGATCTCGGTCTTGTCGATTTCCTTGATGATCGACCGAACCTTGATGCCGGCATAGTCGGCGCGCGAACTTCCGATCACTTCGAACACCGCGACGCCCTGCGCTCGTTCAAGTTTCAATTCCTTTTTGATTTCCTCGTCTACGTCTCCGACAATGACGCCGAATTCTTCCCCCAACCGCGCGGCTTCTTCCACGGTCATCGGCTCCTGATTTGCCGCGCTCGCCAGCGTCGGCGCAAAACCCATCAAGGCTGCCATACAGAGGCTGACCCATAAGACAAAGGCCCTTCGGAGTGGAAGGGCCTTTGAATGAACAGTGGCTGGACTGATCCGAACTTCCTCCAACGTTCACGCCTCTCATCCGTCAGCAGAACAATCTCGCAAGATGCTCAAAATGGTCGTCCAGCGAGGCCGCAGCGAACCATCACTTTATTAAGGGGTGGCTGGGATGATCCCAACTGCGCGCGTCCAACGAGGGCTTTCTTAAGCCGCGCGTTGCGCGGGCACAAGGATCGTCCCAGCTACCCCGCCTCTTTTTTCAGCATCTTGCTAGAGTTTTGAGACTGGGTCGATGACAAGCTGAAACCAGGGCGCAACAGCTTTCTGCCCGTTCCGCTCTTTGTTCTCGCCGTTCCACACGGCAAACGAGATGGTTTGCACCCGGCCTGGAATCAGCTTGGCTTCATTCTCTTGTTCTTCACTCACTAAGGGGCGGCGCATGACGACATGCCACACCCCGTCTTTCCAGGCGGCTTTCCCCTGGACACGGCCCTGCTTCTCTTTGGTCGTAAGGGTGCTGAAGCCTCCGCCGATGAGGTCTTCGACCGAAGAAACCCGGCGCGGAATGACTTCAAACGTCCGCACGCCGTCGCGAGTCTTCGCGGAAGTCTTGGCGGCCCGGCGATCGATGTCGCTCTGCCAATCGGCCTTCCAATGCCAGATATTGATGTAGTGATCGAGTTGTCCCATGCAGAAAAATGCAGGAGCATCGCCGAGTGGCAGTCCGATCGCGATGCCGTCGCGAAACGTCCCCGGAGTCAGACGGTCGTTTTTCGTGTTGTCTTGCCATTCGAGCAGAAACGCGATCTCCGTGCCGTTGTGAAGCGCCCGAACCGTTAATGCTCGGGCGCTCGGCTCGGGCCAAACCGGCCTGGTAATCACCTGACCGCTCAATGGAAGAGTCATCGGAGACACTCTGTCCCAGGCGGCATCCTCCGGCCCGACCGGCAGTTCTCCTTCGACGAGGCGGGCGCGAATCATCATCCCCTCGGAACTGACGAGAGGCACACCGGCACCGACTAAGACACCGGCCATAACCAGAATGAAGAGAAACAGGAGAAGCAACGGGCGGGGAAAATTCTTTGTCCTCGTACGCACTATGTCAGATCCTCGTGTGACTGGCACGAGCACATCCTACCAGAGTTTCACACGGCGAATTTTATTTTCGCCCCGCTCGCAGATGTAGAGATACCCCTGGGAGTCTAACGAGAGTCCGACCGGAGAATTGACAACGGCCTCCACCCCAAGGAGCCCGTCTCCATGTTTCACCATTCCTGCCGATTCCTTTGCCACAAAGCGCGCAGCGCCGCAACCACCCATATTCTTGTCCTCATAGCCGCTGTCTCCATTGCCCGCTACCGTCGTGATCAAACCGGTCGCAACATCCACTTTGCGTACCCTGTGATTCATCGTATCGGAAATATAGAGGTTGTCCTGTTGATCGACCACCACGGCCTCCGGCGCGTGGAGCATCGCTCTGATCGCCGGCTTGTCGTCACCATCGTAGCCGTACCGGCACACACCGGCCACAGTCGAAATGATGCCGGTGCGTTGATCGATACTGCGCACGCGATTACTGCCCTTGTCGACAAAAATAATATCGCCTTTCCCGTTCACCGCGAGCCCGACGACATCGTAGAGGCGAGCTTCGAGCGCAGGCTTTCCATCGTCAAGATACATCGACATGTCCAGTCCGTCTGAACAGACCGGCATGAGCCAGCCCTGGTCATCGCTGAAATCGATGCCGATGGCATCGCCGGAGAGGACAACCAGATTCCGCGCAACGAGCGGCTGTTCACGAGCCTCGTCTTCGGCCGTCCAGGTTCCGGCCACCGTCGTGACCATGCCGGTCCGCGGATCGTAGCGCCTGATTCGGTGGGCCTGGGTGTCGGCAATGTACATCACGTCGTTGGCGTCGAAGGCAATGGCGGCAGGCCAGGTCAGATTGACCTCGAGGGCCGGACCATCTCCGTTGAACCCATGCTGCCCGGTACCGATCACCGTGGTGATGATGCCGGTCTCGTGATCCACTTTCCGGATACGGTTACTGCCGGAATCGCAGGTATAGAGGTCGTTGCGGGAATCAAAGGCGACGTCGAGCGGCAAATAGAGCCCGGCTTCCCCGCAGGGACCTTCGTCGCCGCTATAGCAGGTTTCTCCGATGCCGGCGAAATTATGAAGGGTGCCTTCCCGGAGATTGACCCTCCGGATACGGTCGGACCCGGACTCGGCAAAGTAGAACCAGGTCTCGGTCTTGTCGAGCGCGGCGTGATGGGGCAGAGGAATTCCGGACTTGACCGCCCGTTTTCCATCGCCGGTGCTTCGGGCCTTGCCGTTCCCTGCGAAGGTTTCGATGTAACCGGCCGCAAGCTGAAGTTCCGTTTCCATCTGCCCGTGACCCTATTCCGGCCGATTAGCCGCGTGAGCCTGAATGAACCGCCGCAGCCGTCTGTTCCACTGAAGCCGCTGCTTGCGCTGCCGATGTCGGGACCGGTTGTTGCGAAGCGGCTGCCACTTGCTGCTGAGCGGCTTGAGCTTCGGCTTCAATCGCTTCCCCCTCGTTCACGGACTTCTTGAAGCCTCTGATCGCCTTACCGACCCCTTCACCCAATTGCGGCAATTTTCCCGCGCCGAAGATGATCAGCACGATGGCGAGAATCAGGATCAACTCTGTAAAACCAAGACTTCCAAACATGGTGTGTCCCTCCGTACGAATGGGTCGATCAGGATGCGCTGCTCTCCTTGGGCCGTTTAGAAAATCGCTCCTTCAACCGTTTCCGTGTTTGTTCGGCCTGTTCGAACATTTTCGCCTTGTCGTAGACACTGATCAAGTTGTAATAGGCCAGCGGCTCGTCGGAATTCTGCTCGACGGCCTCCTCCATGACCTTGATGGCGAGATCCGTCTTCTTGTGATTCAGCGCCAGCTCCATGAGCTTAAAACTCCCCTCCAGATGCTTCGGATCCAATTCGAGGGTGCGGATATAACATTGAATGGCCATGTCGATCGTATTGTAGTCCGTGACCTCGGGATTATCGAGTTCAACATAGACCCCGGCAAGATTATACCAAGCCATAGGATCGTCCGGCGTGATTTCTACAAGACGCTCGTAATATTCCTTGGCTACCATGAATTTTTTCTTGTCGGCATAGACCCGTCCAAGATTGAAGAGCGCGAGCACATCGTGGGGAAACACTTCGAGCGCATGCTTGAATTCGGTTTCAGCTTCGTCCGTCATGGCCTTCGTCGCGTAGATCGTGCCTAAATTCGAATAGTACATCGCGAGAGAACGATTCATTTCTTCACGGAGCCCTTCCGCCATCTCAATCGACTTCTTGACCTCAACCAGCGCGTCATCCATGCGGCCTTTGCTGAAATACAGTTCGCCCAATCGGCAGCGGGCCTGGAAGTCGTCGGGCTCGGCCGCCAACAATTTTTCAATCTCGATGATTTCTTCGTCCGGGCTCAGCGGCTGATCGCCTGGATCAACGACGGTCCGGCTTTGATCAGGAGCAGAAACGGTTGGTTCATTCATACATTTCCTTGTCGTAAAATCTTCTATTAAACATGTCCGCCCACCAATGAATCCGGCCTGCTGACGATGGGAGGATTCGTTGCCGGCTCCGAGTCCGTCGCATCGCGCCGCTGCCGGTCCATGGTCAAGAGCATAGCCCCAAGCACCACCATGAGCGTCAGATTCGAATACAGAAGCGCATACCCGGCAATAAACATCAATCCAAGCCCATACCCCGCGAGTCTACTCATGTTGAGTAGCTTAATGACCGTGTACGACCAACACAACAGGCCCGTCATGTATATCGCAAACGGCATAAAAAACGTGTAGCCCATACCGAACTGAAAAATCCACCCGATGCCGTCTGCCGCCTTACGAATGCTATCGGCCATCCCGGCATCATACCGATGGAGCAGATAATCCAAAAACAGCATCAGCGTAAACGTGGACACGGAGGTTACCCAAAACCAAATCGCCCGCCGGCGTTGCCGATGATTCTTCGTCCGAAATGAGACGCCACGTCCATAGGCCCACATGACCAGGATACTCGACAAAACGAGTAGCGCTTCACCCCCGCGATGGGCCTCATAGACCAATGGCGGGGCCGCGACTGTTCCGATAAAGCTATAGACGGTGGAGACGATCTGGTAATACAACCAGCCTCCGATCCCGAGGAGATACGTGATACCCATGGCGCGGTGCGACCATTCGGTGTGGGTGGAGAGGTATTCCACCATCAGACAGGCCAGCGCGACTAACGCCACGAAGTTGTAAATGGCAGACCCCAGAAAGGCGGGTGGAATCAGCAAAAACCCCACCGTGAGAAGCAAGAGAAGCGCCACACAGGGGATGACGATCACATTCGATCCCACAAACCCGCGACCGGCCAGCCGATTGAGGGCGGCCACACTCAGAGCAAGAAAGAGCAGAATCGCGACGACATTGAGCAGCCACTGCCCGATCTGCGTGAGTGCGGTGAAGGTCGGGATAATCCACTCATGCTCCTGCGCCATTTTGCTGAGATGCATCCCCAACCGCGATATGAGCCGATAGAGGACCAGTTCCGCGAAGGAGACGATCAGCACGAGCTTGATCGTGTACTGAAACAGAAGAGATTGATCGCTGATCTTCCCCGTGATCCGTTCCATGGTGGGGTTCGTGGCAATCACTCTGCGTCCCTTTGGATAATCTGTTGATTATATCGATCGAGAAAAACGGGGGCCAACATCGTGCGGCACAGGCTCATCATAACCCTATGACCCTGCCGACTGCGGCACGCCGACTTCCTGAGCCTTGGCCCGTGCGATATACAACAAACCATCGGCCATCGAGTAGTTGAACGGCAACTCGCACACGACTTCGCTGACCTTTTCGTAAACATGCTGATAGAGGCGCTCGGCTTCGTCCGGCGTCATCCCTTCCGACACTTCATAAAAGAAACCCAGGCTTAAATCCTCTGCCGACGGGCGCATGATGCGACGGATTCCATAACCGCCCGGGTCGCTCATGATCGGCGCTTCCTTTTCCAAATCGAAGAGACAGGGCTGGCAAGAGAACCCGTACGAGCCGTGAAGCCGCTCGTTCTCTACGATAAAATTCATCGTCTCCCGGGCTTCTTCTTCTTTTTCGGTCGGGAACCCCACAATGATGTAGCAATGCACCGCGATTCCCAGATCGACGCAATCGGCGGCAATACGCCGCACCCATTCCTGCTTGATCCCTTTCTGCATCAAATCCATCACACGCTGATTGAACGACTCCAATCCGAATACGATCTTCAGGCACCCGGCATCACGCATCGACGCCAGGAGTTCACGGGTCAGATGCTTCTCGAATCGCATCTCACAGGTCCATTTGATATCCAGCTTTTTTTCGATGATCTGCTGGCACAACCGTTTGGTCGGCGACAAGGCAAAACACTCATCGGTGAAGAAAAAGCGCTGAGCCCCGTATCGCTCCTTGAGCCACTCCAATTCCTCGACGGTCCGCCCCGGTTCTTTCTGTCTGAAGTTCTGGTGATCCAGAGTGAGGGCGCAGAAGGCGCAATCCTTGTAATAGCACCCTCGCGAAAACTGCACAGGCAGCACCGGCTCCGGCGCCAAATACAGTCCGAGCGGGAATCCGTCATAATTGGGAGCGGGCAGTTGGTTCACGTTCTCGGAATAAAACGGCTGATTGACGGTAATCTTTCCATTCTGGCGATAAATCAGGTTCGGGACTTTGCTGAAATCTTTCTTCCCGGCCAATTGATTGACAAGCTCGAGCAACGCGGTTTCGCCCTCGAACACGATGATGTCGTCGGTGAGATCGAAGAGGCTCGGACAGCGGCGCAAGTTATCGACCAATCTGGTAAAAATGCTGCCGCCGATGGTCAGATGGATGTTGGGAGCGGCTTCCTTAAGCAAACGACAGAGTGTGAGACCGGGGATGATCTGCGAGGTTGCCGTAATCGAGACGCCGATCAGGTCCGGCTGGTCGCCGATAATTGACCGAACGAAACCCTCTCGGAAGAGCTTGATATAGGGATTCTGGAATTCGTCCCTGATGATCTTCATCAGGTCCTTTGACGAATAGATGGAACAGTTGCCGAACTGGTTATCTACTACTGTCAGACGGGTTGGGAAGTACAGTGTGGAGAGCACCTCCAGCCATTTATCGATGAGAAAGAGACTTTCTTTATATGATTCGAGATCGTAGAAGCCCTCTCCGCGAAGGGTTTCCTTGGCCGGCTCAATCCGATCGATGAGATAGGGGAAACGGTCCAACGATTCGACAACTCTCGCTAAATGCTCGGCGCTTCCCGGTCCAGTATCTCCGGTTCGCTTCTGTTCAAGCATTCGCTGTTTATCGACTAAATCTTGATAGAGCGCTGCGCCATAGGTTTGGGTGAGAAGCCCGTCTAAGAGCTCGATCCCAAGATCGCGCTGGGATACGTTGGTGACTCCACCTTGAGCCAAAAACCCCTTCAACGAAGGGAGGCTCAGATAGGGCTGTGAGGGGTGCCACGTTGGGGGGAAGAGCAGTGAAACCTTCATGCCGATTTACCACCAACTTCGAGGAAAAATAAGATGATTTCTCAATAAATCAGACGCTTTTTTATACACTCCGGTCTCGGCCAAATGCAACCATCTGATGCACTGTTCATCGGCAAATCGTAGCGTTACCTCTGCAAGATGAATTTCAACGAAGAAACAAACACAGAGGGCAGGGAGCTCAAATGATCTCCCTGCCCTCTTGTAACTACGAAGCCGCGCTGGCCCTTACAGCCAGGTGACGCGTTCGGCGGGCCGAATGTAGA